>CAYQEG010000370.1:0-5293 GCA_964416435.1 uncultured Rickettsiales bacterium | reverse complement strand
CACCGACGACGACGACGCCACCGACGACGACGACGCCACCGACGACGACGACGCCACCGACGACGACGACGCCACGGAGCCGGCGTACGCCGAGATGTACGCCGATCCCGACTACTTCAAGCTGGAGGCCGGGGACAGCGAGACGGCCTACATCACGGTGACCAACAGCGGCGAGGCGACGCTGACCGCGTCGATCACCCTCGGCTCCAGCACCAGCCCCGACGTCTTCGCGCTGGGGGGAAGCTCGACGATCATCCTCGGCGACAGCGAGTCGACGACCCGGTCGCTGCTCATCTCGCCGGCGTCAGAGGGCTCGTACTTCGCCGAGGTGCGGCTCGATCACGACGGCGCCAACAGCAGCCCCGCCTACACCAGCGTCTACGCCGAGGCCTACGGTGGGGCGGTCGAGGACTGCAGCAACGGCGTCGACGACGACGGCGACTTCGACGTCGACTGCGACGACAGCGACTGCGCCAGCGACCCGGCCTGCAGCGGGTCGGGCGATCCCTGCTGCTCGGACGTGGGCGACGTCAACACCTGGAACAACTGCCAGGACTCCGCCGCCGTCAGCTGCCTCTGCGCCCTGGACTCCTACTGCTGTGGGACCGGCTGGGACAGCCTCTGCATGGACGAGTACATCGGCGACTGCGGCGCGACGACCTGCGGTCCCTGAGCGGCCGGTTCAGCGTCCGAACGCGTCCAGTCCGTACATCGCGACCAGGCGGTCGACGGCGCTGCGCGGCACCCTCAGCATGAGCGCCACCCGCCCCTTGTTGCCTCGGCAATCGGCGACGGCGCGCGCGACCAGCTGGCGATCCAGGCCGCGGATCGCCTTGGCGGCGACGTCCTCGTCCCCTTCGTCCACCGCGGCGAGGGCCGCGAGCTCGACTTCGACGTCCTCGGCCTCGACGTAGTCGCCCGAGGCGCGGATGAGGAGCCGCTCGGTCGCGTCGGCCAGCTGCTGCACGTTGCCGGGCCAGGCGTGGCCTTCGAGCAGCCCGACCGCCTCGGGGGTGAGGCCGCGGCGGCGCACGCCGTTGCGCAGGTTGAAGCGGTCGACGAAGCGCTCCACGAGCGGCCCGACGTCGGCGATGCGCCGCCGCAGCGCGGGCACGTCCAGGCGCAGCACGTCGATCACCGACAGCAGGTCCTGCCGGAACGAGCCCTCCTCGACCAGCGCGGCGAGGTCCCGGCCGCTACCGGCGACGAACCGCACGTCGACCCGCACCGGGCGGGTCCCGCCGACGCGATAGAAGCGACCCTCCTGGAGGGTGCGGAGCAACTTCACCTGCAGCGGCGGCGACAGGGTGGCGACGCCGTCCAGGAGGATCGTGCCCCCGTCCGCCTGCTCCAGGCAGCCCCGGCGGCGCGCGTCGGCGCCGCTGAAGGCGCCCTGCTCGTGGCCGAACAGAACGCTCTCGGCCGTCTGGTCGGGCAGCGTGCCGCAATGCACGGCGACGAAGGGGCCGGTCGAGCGGGGGCTCAGGCGGTGCAGGTAGCGGGCGAGGAACGCCTTGCCGGAGCCCACCTCGCCACACACGAGGACGGGGGCGGGCTCCTCCGCGTAGCGACGGACCTGCTCGAGCACCGCCTGCATGGCGGGGCTCTGGCTGACCGGCTCCTCGAGCGGGGGGGCCTCGAGCGGGGGACGGAGCGCCTCGCTGGTGCCGGAGAGCTGGTGGGAGAAGGTCAGCGACAGGATCGACTGGACCGTCTCCATCGACAGGCCGGCGAACGTCGAGCTGTCTCCCGACTCGGCGTAGAAGAGGCCCCGGATGCGGCCGCCGATGGAGACCGGGACGGTCAGCGAGGCGCCGGCTCGGGCCTCGATGAGGGAGCGGCCGGCCTTCACGGTCAGTTCGACCATGCCCTCGGCGGACAGCAGCGGCGTCTTCATGTCGAGGACGTGGCGCAGGCTATGGCGCGAGATGGTGATCCGACCGCGGTGGGGGTAGGTGGCGACGGCCTTCATCGGCTCGCCCCCGGTGGGCGCGACCAGCAGGGCGCCGCGCTCGGCCCCGAGCCCCTTGACCGCCGCCTCCACCAGGGCGGCCGGGCGGCCGACGCCGCGGGGGCCGGCGAGCATCTCGGCGATGTGCTGGAGCAGCGCTTCGACCTGGAACCCGCCCTCGCGGGTGGGTCGTCCGGGCGCCGCGGCGGGCACGGTGCCGCCGCCGGGGGCCGCGAGCACGACGGAGCCGGCGCCGTCGAGATCGCGCAGGATCTCGAGGTCCGGCTCGTACAGCATCAGGTTGTTGCCGACGGCGACCTCGTCCCCGGGCGACAGGGAGGTGGGCTCGACGAGCAGGCGGCCGTTCAGGCCGGTGCCGTTGGAGGACCCTTCGTCGTGGAGGACCCAGCGCTCACCATCCTGCTTGATGGTGGAGTGCAGGCGGCTGACCTTCTCGTCCAGCAGCTGGATCGTGCACGCCGACGACCGACCGATCGACGTGTCGTCGAGCAGCGAGAAGCAGACCCCGAAGTGGTGGCCGTGGGTGACCAGCAGTCTCGCCACCGCGGAATCGTAACACCCCCTTGATCGTTCGCTCTGCGCCTGTACAACTGTTCAGTAGTGACCGTCGTACACCTCCACGCGCACACCCACTTCTCGTTCGGGCGCGGCACCGCCTCCCCGGCGTCGCTCTGTTCGGCCGCCGCGCGGCAGGGGGCGGAGGCGGTGGCGTTGACGGATCTGGGGGGGCTGTACGCGGCGCCCGAGTTCGCGGCGGCGGCCGAGCGGCACGGGCTGCTCGCGATCTTCGGGGTGGCGCTGCCGGACCCGTCGGTGCCGCGCTCGTTGGCGTCGGGGCGGGCGGTGGTGCTGGCCCGGGACGCGGCCGGCTACCGGGAGCTCTGCCGGCTCGTCACGCGGCGCCTCGCGGCGCCCCACACCCCGCTGAACCGGGTGCTCGAGACGGCATCGGAGCACCTGTGGGTGCTGACCCCGGACTACTCGCTGCTCAAGGCGCTGCACCGGACGCGGGGGCCTCGCTTCCTGCTCGCGGAGCTTCGGGCGGGGGCGAGCTGGGAGCGGCTCGCGGAGGAGGCGGAGGAGCTGGGGGTCGGCTCGGTGGCGACGGGGGCGGTCCAGCTGGCGGACGCGTCGGAGCGTCGGTTCCAGCGGCTGCTGGTGGCGGTGCATCGCGAGATCCGGTTCGGCCGGGTGGCCCCCGCGGACCTCGCCCCGGAGCGCGCCTGGGTGCTCGACGAAGGGGCGATGCGGGCGTCCTTCACGCGCAACCCGGAGGCGGTGGCGCGGGCGGTGGACGTGGCGCGGGACTGCCGGGTGGACCTCGCCGACGTGGTCGCGCCGACGGACGAGCGGGCGGCCGCCGAAGCGGCTGCGCGGCTGCGGCTGTCGGTGCTGGAGCGGGCCGTCGAGCGCTTCGGGGACCCGCTCCCGGACGCGGTCGGGCGGCGGCTGGAGCGGGAGCTGCGCACGCTCTGCCGGGGCGCCCGGCCGGAGGTGCTGCGGCTGGTCGCGGACCTTGCCGCCCACGCGCGCTCCCACGGCATCCCGGCGACGGCGGACGCGCACGCCGCCGGCTCCCTGGTGGCGTGGTGCCTGGACCTCGTCCCGACCTGCCCGCTGGACGTCGGCGCCGCGTTCGCGCGGATGTGCAACGACGACGCCGGCGGCGTGCTGCGGCTGGACCTCCGGGTGCCGGCCGCGTCGCGCCCGCGCCTGGTCGATCGGCTGCGCCGGGAGCTGGGGGACGGGCTGGTGGCGCGGCCGGGGCGGGTGCTCCGCTGGAGCCTCCACGAGGCGGTGCGGGACGTGGCCCGGTCGGCGGCGCTGCCGGCCCCGGAGGCGGAGCGGGTGCTGCGTCAGCTGCCGCCGTCGTGGCGCGGCGAGGGGCCGGACGAGCTGGTCGCCCGGCACCCCCGACTGCAGGGGGCGGGGCTGGACGTCGCGCCCTGGGACCGGGTGTTGAAGGCGGCGGCGCGGCTGGCCCAGGTGCCGCGCCGGCTGGAGATCGCTGACGGCGCGGTGATCGCGGCGGGGCCGGTGGCCGACCGGGTGCCGCTGGAGCCGGTGGACGGGCGGCCGGTGACCCAGTGGGACGTCGCCGCGGCGGCGGACGCGGGGCTGCTGGTGCTCCAGTTGCCGGAGGACGCGGCGGCCTCGATCGAGCTGAGGGCGAGCGACGGCGAGGTGCCGGCCGGGCTGCCCGCGTTCGAGGAGCTGCGGGGAGACCTGGCCGCAGGGCGGACGGTCGGCTGTCCGGGGCTGGAGGAGCCGTCGGTGCGGCGGGCGCTGCTGGGGGAGCCGCCGGGGGACCTGCGCGCGCTGCTGCGGGTGGTGGCGGGGGTCCCGGACGAGGCGTTCGCGGAGGACCGGGCGGAGCGGGTGTGTCGTCGCGCGGGGCTGGACGACGAAGCGGCCGACCTGCTGGTGCGGGTGCTGCGCGGCGAGCGGGGCGACGGCTCGCGGGCGCGGCTTCGGCGTCGTCTGCTGGAGGGCCTACGGGCGGGCGGCACGTCGGTGACGGAGGGGGCGCGTTGCTGGGACGTGCTGGTGGCGGAGCTCCCGTCGGCGCCGGTCCGGACGGACGTGTTGGCGGCGGTGACGCGCGGGCTGCGAGCGATGGCGCTGCGGCGGTCCGACCTGGCGTCGTTCGTGGCGGCCCGGCTGGCCGAGGGGGGCGGTGCGTGGCCGCTCCAGCTCCACGCGAGCGAGGCGCTCCGCCAGGGGCTGGAGCTGCGGAGACCGTGCGTGCAGGAGGGGCCGGTGGAGACGCGGGGGGCGGCGGGCGTGGTGCAGATCGGGTTGGAGCAGATCCGGGGCGTCCGGCCGGAGCTGTGCCTGGAGATCGCCTCGGCGCGTCGGCTGCACGGAGCGTTCGCGGACCTGGCGGATCTACTGCTCCGGGTGCCGGCGGCCGACGACGAAGTGGAGGCGCTGATCGCGGCGGGCGCGCTGGACGCCCTGGGCACGACGCGCACCGACCTGCGCCTGTTGAACCGCTACCTCCGGCCCCACCGCGACCGCCCCCGCTCGGGTCGCCGCCGCCGGGCGGGTCCGCCGCCGGAGCCGACGCCGCCGCCGGCCAACGACGAGGAGCGGGCGGCCCGGCTGTCCGCCCGGCTGCGGGACGAGCTCAGCTCGCTGGGCTTCACGCTGTCGGGCCACGCGCTCCAGATCGTGGCGGCGCGCCTGCCGTCGGGCGGCTCCGATCCCTCCGGGTGGTCCGAGTCCCCCCGCGACCCGCGGGTCGCGACCCCCGGCGGGCTTGTCGCGGGCGCCCCCGGTTAGGGCCCCCCACCGCCCGACGGCCCCTGGCCGATGGTG
>CAYQEG010000369.1:0-5359 GCA_964416435.1 uncultured Rickettsiales bacterium | reverse complement strand
GCGGCCCACACCGCCAGGCGGGGCCGAGACGGCTCATCTCGCCCCTGGTTGGCGGGGGCGGCCGCCAAACAGGGCCGAGACGGCCCATCTCGCAACGGGTTGGCGGGGGCGGCCGCCAAGCAGGGCCGAGACGGCCCATCTCGCAACGGGTTGGCGGGGGCGGCCGCCAAGCAGGGCCGAGACGGCCCATCTCGGAAGTGGTTGGCGGGGGCGGCCCCCAAACAGGGCCGAGACGGGTCATCTCGGACGCGGTTGGCGGGGGCGGCCGCCAACAGGGGCCGAGATGGCTCATCTCGCCGCTAGCTGGCGTCCGGCCGGCCCACCCAGCGCCCCAGCTTGTCCGCCAGGAGGTGCCCGAAGGCGGTGATCTGCCTGGCCTGGAGCCCCGCCTGCACCCCGTCGGTCGAGCCTTCGACGTCGACCCCGGCGCGGAGCCGCTCCGCGTGCAAGAAGCCGGCGCAGGTGGCCAGCCACGCCTCGTGGCCCGTCGCCGGGGGCGACGCCGCCACCGCGCGCTCGAGCAGCCGCTCCGCCTCGTCGAGGTGGCCGTCGCACGCCTCGACGGCGGCGAGGGTGGCGAGGTGGTGGCTGAGCCCCAGCTTGTCGCCGACCTCCTCGTAGACCCCGATCGCGCGCACCGTCGCCGTGCGAGCCTCCTCGAGCTCGTCCTGCAGGAGCAGCGTGATGCCGATCAGGGCGTTGGAGGTGGCGACGAGCAGCGGGAGCGCCGCCCGACGCGCCTCCTCGACCGCCTGTCGGTAGGAGGCCAGGGCGTCCGCCATCCGTCCGTCCACCAGCGCGATGCTCCCGGTCAGGGTGCGGGCCTCCAGCTCCTGCCGCAGCGCTCCGCGGGCCCGGGCCACGGCCATCGCGTCCTCGGCGACGACGCGGGCCTCGGCCTGCCGGCCCGAGTGCATCAACATGCGGGCGTAGTTGCCCAGCGCCCGGGGCAGCTCGTGACGGCGACCCATGCGCCGGTAGATCTCGACCGCCCGCGCCTGGAACGGCGCCGCCTCGGTGTGTCGGCCCTGGAACGCCCGGACCACCCCCATCACCTCGACGCTCAGCGCCTCGCGGACCGGCTCGCCGACGTCCGCGAAGATCGCCCGCGCGCTGTCGACCCGGTCCCACGCCTCGTCGAACCGGCTGCGCCGCAGCGCCAGGCCGCCGAGCAGCCGGCGGGCGTCGCCCTCGGCCAGCAGGTTGCCCGTCTCCTTCGCCTCGGCGAACAGCTGCTCCCCCATCGCCACCGCCTCGTCGACCCGGCCGACGTGGAACAGCACCATCCCGAGCCGGTGCAGCACCTGCAGGCGGTACGGCGTCGGATCGGGCGGGAGCTGCTCCAGCGCCCACTCCAGCTTGGCGGTCGCGTCCGCGCTGGAGCCGGTGTCCGTGTCGAGGTCGGACAGCAGGGTCGTCGCCGCCCCGTACAGGGGCCATGCCTCCGCTTCGCGTCCGTCGGACCGCAGCGCTTCGGCGCGCTCGATGACGTCCTCGGCCTCGGCCCGGGCGTCGTCCAGCTCGTTCAGCGCCCGCAGCAGCAGCGCCCGGACCAGGGCGAGCTCGGCGCGGAGCGCGCCGGGCAGCTCCCCGGGGTCGGCGATCGTGGCGTCGATGATCTCCAGGCCGACCCGCGCCGACCCGGTCCGCTCGTGCAGGCGCGCCCCCTGGCAGGCGAGCTCCGCCCGGACCGGCCCCGGCGGCGCGCTCGCCCACGCGGCCCGCAGGTTCGCCCGCTCGGCGAGCAGCCCCGCGATGGCGGCCTTCACGTTCGGTCCGTCGGTCTCGTGCAGGAGGCGCCGCCCGAGGCCGACCATGTAGTCCCGGTGGTGCCCGGTCGCCGCCGCCAGGAGCTCCGGATCGCCCTCCTGGGCCGCGAACGTGCGCACGCTCTCCATCAGGAACAGGCGCGACCGTGCCCCCGCGCTCCGCCGCTGCAGCAGCGACCGCGCCTCCAGGGCGTCGATGAGATCGAGCACCCACGCGTCGGGGCAGACCGCCCCGACGACCGCCTCCGCGGCGGCGAGGTCGAAGCCACCGCGGAACACCGAGCAGGCGACGAGCGCGTCCCGCTCCTCGTCGTCCTCCAGGCTCTCCCAGGCCCACGCGATGGTGTCCCGCAGCCGCTGCTTGCGCCCCCCCTTGCGCGTCGCGAGCAGCCGGAACCGCTGGTCGAGCCGGTCGAGGATCTCCGCCGGGCCCAACACGGCGGTCCGGGCGGCGGCCAGCTCCAACGCCAGGGGGAGCCCGTCGAGCGCCTCGGCGAGCCGCTCCAGGGTCTCCGGGTCGGCCGCGACGTCGACCTCCGCCCGGTCGACGAACAGAGCGATCGCCTCCGGCGTGGGGAGCGGCTCGACGTGCACCTCGACCTCGAACGGCAGGTCCAGCGTCTGTTGCGCCGTCGCCAGGAACGTCGCCCCCGGCGCGCCCTTCGTCAGCGGCGGGAGCAACCTCCGCAGCGCGTCGCGGGCGCGGTCCACCTCGTCGAGCACCACCAGCGCGGGCACCCGGGCGGACAGCGCCTCGAGCAGGCTCTCCTGGTCGGTCGACGTCGGCAGGCCGAGGGCGGAGCCGAGCTCGCCGCGCACGTCGTCGTCGCTCCGCGCCTCCTCCAGCCCGAGCCAGAGCACGGCGTCGCTGGCGTCGTGGCGGGCGCGCGCGACCTCCCGCGCGAGGCGGCTCCGACCCACCCCCCCGGCGCCCCGCAGGGTGATGAGCCGCGCGTGGGTCTGCAGGGCGGCGTCGATCGCGGCGAGCTCGGCGTCGCGCCCGAAGAAGCGGTCCGGGTCGGGCGCGACGGGCGCCTCGGCGGGGCGCTCCGGGGCGGGCACCATCGGCTCGGCGGCGGCGACCAGGCGGTAGCCGACGCCGTGCACCGAGACCAGGTGGTGAGGCTTGCGGGGGTCGACCTCGAGCTTGCGGCGCAGCCGCTTGACGGTGGTGTCGACGGTGCGGGACTCGACCCCCGGCGCGTACTCCCAGACGTCGATGAGCAGCTGCTCGCGGGAGGCCGGCTCGCCGTCCCGTGCGGCGAGGTAGCGGAGCAGCTCCAGCTCCCTCGTGGTCAGCGGGACCCGCTCGTCCTCGCGCTCGATGGAGCCCACCCGGAGGTCGAGGACCCCCTCGTCGAGCCGCAGCCGCTCCTGGTACTCCCCGGACACCGAGCCCGGAGTCTACTCCCCGTCCCGTCGACCGCGAGTGACGGGGGCTCCGGGTGAAGTCCTACAGGGCGACCGTGCAGCTCACGATGTCACCGGCGTCGACGCCGGCAGCCAGGCGGAAGGAGTCGTCGGCGAAGACGAAGCCGAACTCGACGCCGTCCACGTGGAACCGGAGGTGGGTGAACGCCTGGCCGGTGGTCAGCAGCTCGAGCTCACGAACGAGGAGGCGGCTGTCGTCGATCTCCTCGAAGAGGCTGTCGATCTCGACGGCGTCGGTCCAGCCGAACCGGTCGAGCCCCTCGGCGAGCTGGTCGAGCTCGAGGTCGGTCAGGTCCTGGGGGCGGAAGAGGTGCTCGAAGGCGCCCAGGGCCACGTGGTCGGCGTCGGCCAGCTCGGAGACCGTCTCACCGAACGCGCACTCGGCGGGCTCGACGACCTCGTCCTGCTCGTCGCTCGCGCCGGGCTCCTCGGCGGCCACCTCGTCCGCGGCCGCCTCGTCCGCCGCGTCGGCGGCCTCGTCGGCCTCGTCGGCCTCGTCGGCGGTGTCCGCCTCGTCGGCGCTGTCACCGTCGACCGCCTCGCCGGTCGCCGGGTCGTAGAACTCCGCCTTCGTGTAGCAGCCGGTGGTCGCCACGAGCAGGGCGACGAGGGCGAGGAAGGGGACGATCGAGAGGCGGTTGGAAGCGGTCATCGGGGCGGTCTCCGGGGCGCCGTCGTTCGGCGTGATCGAGGTGTACTCCCGCGCCCCCCGGATCAGCCATCAACAGCTCGGTGGCGAAATGTGACAACGAGGGACGTCGCCCCGATCGCCCCCCTGCTCACGCGGGGCTGATCCCGAGCGACGGCCCCCCGGGAGACGCCAAACGCGCGACGTCGTCCCTGTCACATTCCGTCGTTGGATCGGCCGGCCGAGCCGGGCGACAACCCTCTCGCAACGCACCAACCGCTTCGTGGAGGAACCCCATGCACGGCCTCGAGCTCCGAACCCTGCTCTCGATCTTCGCCACCGCCCTGGTCTTCGGCTGCACGCCGATCGCCATCGACCGGACCGACACCCCCGACCTGCCCGAGGACGAGGACGAAGAGGAAGCCGACGACGACGAGTTCGTGGGTGACGACGACGACGACGACGACGTGCAGGACGACGACGACGACGAGGTCGACCCGACCGACGACGACGACGCGGCGGCCGACGACGACGACGACGACGACGACACGCCGGTCGGTGACTGCATGGACTCCTACGAGGAGAACGACGACTTCGCCTCCGCGATCGCCATCGGCCTGGGCGCCTTCGAGGCGCTGACCCTGTGCGACGGGGACGACGACTTCTACGCCGTCTCGCTCCTCGCGGGCGACTACGTGACGGTCGACGTCTCCTTCATCGACGCCGAGGGCGACGTCGACGTCAAGCTCCTCGACTCCCACGAGACGCAGCTCGACAGCAGCACCAGCGTCGGCGACCTGGAGACGGTCGAGGCGCTCATCGAAGAGGACGGCGAGTACATCGTGCGGGTCTACCTGTACGGGGACGACGGCGAGGTCGGCCAGGTCTACGACATGGACATCGAGGTCGGCGAGGCCCCCGAGGAGCCGGTCGAGCCCCCCGCCGAGCCCTGCCCCGAGGACGACTTCATCGGCAACGACGAGGCCAACCCGGCCACGGTCACCGCCGGCACCTGGAACGACCTGGCGGTCTGCACCGGCGAGGACGACTGGTTCGCCGTCGACGTCGCCGCCGGCCAGGTGCTGACGGTCGACCTGCTGTTCGTCGACGACGAGGGCGACATCGACCTGCGGGTCGTCGACCCGGACGGCGTGCCGCACACCAGCGTCAGCGTCGACGACAACGAGACCGTGACCCTCGAGGACACGGTCGCCGGCACCCACCTCATCCGCGCCTACCTCTTCAGCGACGTCACGGGGACGGACGTCGGGAACCTCTACGACCTCGTGGTCACCGTCCAGTAGCGACGAGCCCGGAGACAAAGACGATGACTTCCATCAAGACCCTGACCCCCCTGACCCTCGCGCTGCTGCTCGGCCTGCCGCTGACCGGCTGCGACCAGACCGTCGGCACCGACCCCGAGACGTTCCTCGACGACGACGACGATGACGCCGATGACGAGCAGGACCAGCTCGACGGCGACGGCGACGCGGTCGAGGACGACGACGACGACGAGCCCGCGGACGACGAC
>CAYQEG010000368.1:0-5380 GCA_964416435.1 uncultured Rickettsiales bacterium | reverse complement strand
CGGGCCACCGGGAACACCGCCGGGGGCTACGGGGGAGGCGCGGCCGTTCGCCGGGGGAGCGCTCAGATCTCCTCCGCCTTGCTGCAGGCCAACTCGGCCGAGTGGGGCGGCGGCATCGTGCTGTGGGACGGCAACCCGACGCTGATCGGCGTGAGCGCCGTGAACAACGAGGCCTGCGAGGGGGGCGGGGGCTTCTCCATCTACGACGGCGCCGACGCGACCCTGATCGGCTGCGCCGCGCTGCACAACTCCATCCCCGCCGGGAACTGCGGTTGGCAGCCGGGGGGCGGCGG
Organism: uncultured Rickettsiales bacterium; assembly: GCA_964416435.1. Taxonomy (GTDB): domain Bacteria; phylum Myxococcota_A; class UBA796; order UBA9615; family UBA9615; genus CAYQEG01. The sequence goes on along the minus strand of CAYQEG010000368.1, from coordinate 5,087 downwards.
GATGTGGGTGCACGAGTCGACCGTCGAGCTCCAGGGCTGCTGGTTCTCGACGAACACGGCGCTGGCCAGCAACGGCGGCGCCGTCAACGTCAACTCCGGCTCGAGCGCGACCATCACCCGCTGCCTGTTCGAGGAGAACGAGGCGCTGAGGGCCGGCGGCGTGTTTGCGAGCAGCGAAGCGGTGACGGCGGACCTCGGGCGGAGCCGGATCTCCGGCAACGAGTCGTCCCAGTCTCTGGGCGGCGGCTCGATCGAGAGCCCTTCGGGCAGCGTCCGCGCGGTCCTCGTCGACGACAACGAGTGCTCGTTCTCGAACTTCGGCGGCGGCCTCGGCGTTCGGCCGGCCTCCGGCGGCGGCGGGGTGGAGGTCGCCAACTGCGTGTTCGCGGCCAACCGGTCCGGCTACGGCTCGGGCATGACCCTCGAGGGCGAGGGCATCAGCGTCGTCTCGAACACCTTCTTCCAGAGCGACGCGCGGGAGATCGCAGGCGGCGCCCTGGCGCTGGACGGCGAGTTCAACACGCTGGGCGTCGAGTTGCTCAACAACGTGATCGCCCAGACCGTCGGTGACTACGACGTCGCGTCGCACACCGGCATCCTCGTCGGGGCGGTCTCGTCGGACTGGAGCCTGTACGGCGGAGGGGATGACGGCGTCTTCAACGTCAACGTCCCGGCCGGCCCCGGTGACAGCGACATCGTCGACGTCGAAGCTGTCTTCCAGGGCGCCTCGATCGGCACCTGGTCGACCTACCTGCGGCTCGCTTCGACCAGTGCCGGATACGACGACGGCGACTCCAGCTTCGGCACCGATCCCGACGGCAGCCCGACCGACCGCGGAGCGTTCGGGGGCGACGGCGCCGACCTGTGGGAGCAGGGTGACCTGGACGGCGACGGCGTCACCGTCTGGGAGCGCGACTGCAACGACGGGGACCCGCTGGTGTTCCCCGGCGCCCCCGAGCGCTGTAACTGCCTCGACGACGACTGCGACAGCTGGGTCGACAACGACGCCGGCTGCGACACCGAGGCGGCCTGCTCGTCGGCCGACGGAGACGACGACGACGCGACGGACGACGACGACGCGACGGACGACGACGACGCGACGGACGACGACGACGCGGCTGACGACGACGACTCCGGTGTCGACGACGACGACGACGACTCCGCGGCTGACGACGACGACAGCGCCGGCCCACCGCTCCCCGCCGCCGGCTGCCTGGTCCGATGCGCCAGCGGCGGCCCCGGAGCCGGGGGCGCAGCGCTGCTGCTGCTGCCGCTGCTGGCGACCCGCAGAACGAGGATGCGATGAGTGAAGCCGACTTCCTGGACCGCGTGTTCGCGCGCATCGCCCCGCCGGGGCGGCGGTATCACTTCGAGTCCTGGCGTCACGGCGGTCGGCCCACGTCCGAGGGGCTGGGGGTGCTCCCGATGCCCGACGTGGACGTCGACGCCGTGCTCGCCCGGGTGATGGACTTCGACCACTACGTCGGCAACATCGCCCACGTCGTCGAGTCCCGGCAGGTGCCCGACCCGGCCTACACGCCGCCGCACCAGGTGCGCTTCTACCAGCGCATCAAGGTGCCGGTGCTCGGCCCCATCCACATGGAGCTGGTGCGGACCGACCACGGCATGCGAGACGGTTGGCGCGTGCTCGGCTGGCACCAGCACCCCGCCAGCGACGGCCTCGACCCCAAGGTCGCGGCGCGCTCCGCCTACAACGTCGGCGCCTGGCTGTTGAGGTCCGACGGCGTCGGCTACGCCCTGAGCTCCGCCCCCCGCAAGGAGGACGTCGGGCGGCTGAAGTACGCCGCGCTCACCCGGGGCGCCGACGCCGCCGCTCCCAACGTCATCAAGGCGAACATCGAGGGCATGGTGAGGTGGTCCCGCCGAGCGTAGGCCGGGGGATCAGCTGCGGTCGTCGAGCCGCACCGCCAGGGGCCGGGCCTCCTCGGGCTCCGGCTCCCCCGCCGGCCGCGGAGCGCTCGCCAGGGCGTCCGCCTGGCTCCACGAACCGACCTCGCCGCGGCACCCGAGCAGCTGGCCGAGCAGCGCCCCCGCCGACTCCGGCCGCTCCGTCGGCTCCTTGGCCAGGCAGCCGAGCAGCACGTCGACCAGGGGGCCCCGCTGGAGCTCCCCCAGCTGCGGGTCTCCCATCAGGATGGCGGCGATCAGCTGCTCCACCGTCGCCCCCTCGAAGGGGAGTCGGCCGCCGAGCAGGAACAGCCCGAGCACGCCGACCGCCCACAGGTCGCTCCGCTCGTCGACCGCGCCGTCGTCCAGCGCTTCGGGGGCCATCCAGGCCGGGGTGCCGACCAGCCGGGTCGCCGCGTCGGCGGCGCGTCGGCGGCGTCGGCCGACCGGCGCCGCCAGACCGAAGTCGAGCACCTTGACCACGTCCGCGGTGCCGCCCCGCTCGCACAGGATGACGTTGGCCGCCTTGACGTCCCGGTGGGCCAGCCCGGCGGCGTGAGCCTCGCGCAGCGAGCCGCAGACCTGCTCGAGCAGGTGCAGGACGCGCGCCGGTGGCTGGGGCCCCTGCTGCCTCACCAGCTCGGCGAGGTCGACCCCCGGCAGGTACTCCATGACGTAGTAGAAGCGCCCGTCCGGCGTGGTCCCGTAGTCGTGGACTGCGACGGTGTTGGGGTGCGTGAGCCGCGCCGTGATCCGGACCTCTCGCCGGAACCGCTCGATCTCCTGCTCGTGGGCGCGCTCCGGCCGCAGCAGCTTGATGGCGACCGCGCGGCGCAGCAGCGCGTGGCGGGCGAGCCACACCTCGCCCGCCGCTCCTTCGCCGATGCGGCGCTCGAGCGTGTACCGACCCAGCCGGCGGGCGCGGCCCAGGTCGCGGCGCAGCCCGAACACCGTCGCCGAGACGATCGTGGAGACCGCCGCGGCGACCACCACCCAGCCGGCGAACAGCGCCGCGTCGAGCCGCGCGCCGAGCAGGTCCTCCCCCCCGAACGCTCGGAAGACGGCCGGGGCGAGCACCGGGAACCCGGCCGCGAAGGCCAGGACGAGCGTGCGTCGGGGTCGGCTCGGCACGAGCACCGCCCGCACGACCAGGATGTTGTTGAGGCCGAGCAGGGCGTCGAACCGGAACGCCTCCGCGTCAGGCCCCACCCAGCCGTGCACGGCGCAGCCGACCGCGGCGCTGAGCACGACGAACGTGTCGAGGACGCGGAGCGAGGAGACCGGCAAGGGGCCGGCGCGGCCCAATCCCCAGGCGATCCCGAAGGTCGCGGCGACCCACAGGATGCCGAGATCCTGGGGGCCGTAGGGCAACCCCGGCAGGCCTCCGTCGGGGCTGTCCGCGAGCCCGTGCACGACGACGTAGAACGCCAGGCTGAGCAGACAGCCGACCGAGCCGAGCAGCGCCAGCCTCGCCTGCAGCAGCGCCCGCTCGCCCTCCGAGGGGCCGGAGCGGGCGACGGCGCGGAGGGTGGATGGGGCTCGCCCGATCGTCATCGCGTCGCACCCTAAACGACCCGACACCCACCTGCAGCCCCCACCCCGTCGGTGCACGAGCCCCCCTGCGGTGTCGACGTCGTCATCGTGGATCCGGTGTGGCCGTGCGACCCTGACGCGGATGAGAGCCCTGCTGACGCTGCTGTCCGTCGTCGCGGTGACGGCCGGCTGTGAGACGTCCGGGACGCTCGGCTGGGGCGCGGGGCCGGATCCCTACCTCGACGACGTCGCGTTTCGGCGCGCGGTGCTCGAGCGCGACCTGGTGTCCACCGACAACGTCTACGCCCAGCGTCGGCTCGACCTGTACGCCGTCGAGGGGGAGGGCTGGGAGATCCTCCCCGAGCGGGACGTGCCCTCGCGGCCCCTGACGGACGACGACCGGGACCGCCTCGCCGCCGGGCTCGAGCTGACCTGGGACGACGCCGCCGCGACCACCCTGGTGCCCGACGAGCTCCCCACCGACCCGGCGGGCTGGGAGCGACTCGGCCAGCTGGTGATCGCCGAGTACCCGATCAGCGCGGAGCCGATCTACGAGACCCTCGCCGCGCTGCCCGGCGGCCTGGAGGCGGCCGGGTTCGTGCGCCGCCCCGACGACGCGTGGGTGGGGCTCCGGGTCTTCCGGGACGACGACGGCGCCGTGAGGATCGGCAACACCTGCGGGCAATGTCATTGCTCGACGGAGATCAGCGGGGTGCCGCTGCCGGTGCTCGCCAACAAGGGGATGGACGTCGGCCGGGCGGAGCTGCTGAGCCTCGGGCTGGACCCCGACGCGCTGCCGCCCCCGAACCTGCCGCCGCGCATCGCCGGGCTGTACGAGCTCGGCCCCGGCCGGGTCGACGTGCTGGCCGACGGCGCGCTCAACCCGTTCGCCATCCCCGACCTCGGCGGCCTCGCCCGTCAGCCGTACCTGCAGCAGAACGCCAACTGGCGCAACACCGAGACCGCCACGCTGGCGATCCGGTGCGAGACGCTGTTCACGACCTCCAACGGCTCACGCAGCCGCATCCCGCGCCCGCTCGCGTGGGCCATCGCGTCCTGGATCCTGTCCAACGGCTCTCCCCCGCCGCTCGTCGACGAGGTGTCCGCCGACGCGGCCGCCGGGGCCGACGTGTTCGAGGCGGCGGCCTGCGGTGAGTGCCACCCGGCGCCCGACTACACGTCGGATCGGCTGGTCACGATCGAGGAGGTGGGCACGGATCCCGGCGCCCCCGGCAGCCCGATCCGACGGACCGGGTACGTGCGCATCCCCAGCCTGCGCGGCGTCGGTCGGACCGGACCCTGGCTGCACCACGGCGCGATCGAGGACCTCGCGGACCTGTTCGACCCGGATCGGAGCGAGCCGGGCCACGCGTGGGGTCAGGACCTGTCGCTGGAGGAGCGCCTTCAGCTGGTGGCGTTCCTGGAGACGATCTAGGAGCCTGGAGCGCATAGCCGCCTGTCGCCCCGAGGACCGGATGCGCCCGATCCCGGCGTTGCTCCTCGTCGCGCATTCCCGATGCATCTCCTCGTCGCGCCTTGGCCTCGGACGCCCCGGTCTCACGGGGCTCGGGCTCCAATGCGCTCCAGGCTCCTAGGAGCGTGTAGCGCCTGGCCGAGGCGCCCGGCGTCTCACCGCCGCGCCGACC
>CAYQEG010000367.1:0-5429 GCA_964416435.1 uncultured Rickettsiales bacterium | reverse complement strand
CCGGCCGAGTCGTCGTCGTCCGTCGCGTCGTCGTCGTCGTCGGGGACGACGGTGTCGTCATCGTCGGTCGGGGTCGGACAGCCGGACAGAGCCATCAGGGAAGCGGCCAGGAGCAGGGACAGAACACGCATCGCGGGGACCTCCAACCGTGCGGGAGGCGTCTACCAGACCCGGGGGCGGGGTACCAGGGCCGTCGGGGGGCCGGAGGCTACTCGGCAGGCTCGGGGTAGCGGTCCGACCGAGTGCCCGGCCCGACCGCTCCGCCGACCTTGGCGGAGACCGTGAAGCTGGGTTCGCCGCCGGGGATGCCGCCGTCTCCGACGCTCCCCTCGACGGCGACCCGGACGTGCCGCCCGAGCCGGGCCTCCGCCCCTCCGAACAGCTCCAGGGGGAACCGCTCGGCCGGCGCGTAGAGGTTGAGTCGGATGCCGATCTTGAGGCGAGGCGACCAGATCTTCTCGAACGGCACCGTGAAGATGCCCTCGAAGTGCATCACCCCGCCCGTCGCCCAGTAGGGCGCCTCGTCGAGCATGCCGAAGCCGAACTGGATGCGATCGTGGGGCCCCAACCTCAGCCGGAACGAGGGGAGCACCAGCAGCGGGCCGATGCCCGTGCTGTCTCCGGTGAGCACGAACCCGCCGCCCAGCTCGCCGAAGTTCTTCCGGATGCCGCCCATGTACTGCAGCGTCCAGACCTGGTTGCCGAAGTTGCCGCCCTGGGGGTAGGTGGTCCAGCTCCCGCCGAACTGCACCCAGGCGGCGAGATCGTCGTACGGGAAGTGCTTGAACTTGTAGCGCCAGGTGCCGCCGACCTCGCCGTAGCTGTCCGAGTCGAAGGCGGTGTTGACCCGCCCGATGCCGACGCCGGCGTAGAACTCCGACTCCGGTCCGACGTAGCCGGTGAAGCCCGACAGGGCGAGTGCGAGGGGGATGAAAGCAACAGCGCGGAGCAGCTTCACGAGCGGTGAGGCTAGCAGAACGTGTGCCGACACCCCGGGCAGCGACCGGCCGGGGAGCGGGGGACGCCCCGGTGCCGCTATGATTGCTCATCGTGGTCGTCGTAGAGGTCCCCTATCAAGACGAGATCCGTGTGGCGGCCAGCCCGGAGGAGGCCTACGCCCTGGTCGCGGACGTCTATCGCTCGGGGATGCACTTCCCGGCGGTCAAGTCCCTGACCCCGGTGGACGCCGCGGGTCGGTGGCGCTGGAGCATGGGCGAGAAGGGCTTCGGTCCGGTGAAGCTGCGCGCCACCTACGACGCCGTCTACGTGTGTGACTCGGCCACTCGGACCGTGCGCTGGGCCCCCCCGTCGGTGGGCGCCGGCGACATGGAGTCGTCAGGCTCCTGGACCATCGAAGCGGACGGCGAGGGGGCCCGGTTGATCTTCGACGCCCGGACGGTGGCGCACATCCCCGGGCCCCGGCTGATGGCCAAGATGATCGATGCGTTCGCGAAGGAAGAGCTGACGCGACTCAAGCGGCAGTACGTAGCCGCGATCGCGAAGACCCTGAACTCGAAGACTGCCTAGCTGTCGGGGGGTCCGGCGTCGCCGGACAGGCGGGATCAGGCGCCCCAGCGCTGCTCACCGCGGGCGAAGTCGTCGGACACGAGCTGGAGCAGCTCGTTGCTGAGCTCGACGATCTGCCGATGGTCCAGGCCGTTGGCCTTGAGCTCCTTGTAGAAGGACCGCGCGAGGATCGCGCGAGCGCGCTTCCAGTCGGTGGAGGCCTCGTACGGGCTGCGGCTTACGTTGCGTCCCGGCTTGGTCATCTTCAGCTCCTGCGGTGAGTCCACGTTGCTCTCTTTTCACCGTCGCCCCGTGACCAAGCAATCCACGTGCCAGCCAGCCGATCAAAGAATTTCCAGTGATTACAGTGACTTGGGATTCCGGGTCGGCCAGCCGCGAAGGGGGCTGCGCGGCCTGGGGCCTCCGGGTGCGAAACCGTGTTCGCACTTGAGCCCCTGCGCTACCGCTCCATCGCGCGCATCGCCTCTTCTTCGGTGCGTCGGCGATCGCGATCCTCGCGCTGGAGGTCGCGCCTCCGCGCCGGATCCCGGCGGATGGCGCGCCCGGCGCGCAGCGCCTCCTCCGTCCCGCGGGGTCGGGGGAACGCGTCCCCGGTCAAGAAGGGCTCTGCGCGGCTCATGAACGTGGCCCACAGCGGCACCGCCGCTTCGGTGGAGGAGAGCCCCAGGGCCCGGTCGGAGTCGAAGCCCATCCAGACGGCGACCGCGAGATCCGGGGAGCAGCCGACCATCCAGGCGTCCCGGGCCTGGTTGCTCGTGCCGGTCTTGCCGGCCAGCGGGATCCGCAGCCCGGTGCGGCGAACTCCGCGCGCGGTGCCCTCGTCGATCACGCTCTCCAGCAGATCGGTGACGACCGCCGCGACCCGGGGATCGATGCCGGCCTGGGGGCTCGGCATGGCGCGCTCCAGCCAACGTCCTTCTCGGTCCCGCACCCCCTCGAGGAGCCGGGCGGGCACGTGCATGCCGCCGTTGGCGAGGGTCGCGTAGGCCGACGCGAGGTCCAGCGGCGTCACCTCCTGCGCGCCGATCGCGAGCGACGGGACCGCCGCCAGGGGGGTGCGAATGCCGAGCGCTTCGGCGGCGCTGCGCATGCGGTCGGCGCCGATCTCCATGCCGAGGTGCACGAACGGCAGGTTTCGAGACCGCTCGGTCGCTTCGCGCAGGCTCATCGTGCCGTCGAAGCGGCCGTCGGAGTTCCGGGGCCTCCAGGAGCGGCCGCCGGGGCCGGCGCCCGGCACCGAGATCGGCGAGTCGTCGACGATGGTGCGGGGACCGAGGTCCGGCCAGCGGTCGCCGATCGCGGCCGCGAGCACCACCGGCTTGAACGCCGACCCCGGCTGACGTCGCGCCTGGAGGGCCCGATTGAACTGGCTGGTCCCGTAGTCGGCCCCGCCGATCAAGGCGCGCACGGCGCCGGTCCGGGGCTCGACCGCGACCAGGGCGACCTGCGGCCCCCCGTCCCCGGTCCACAGCTCGGGGTGCGAAGCGCGCAACGCAGCGAGGTGCTCGGTGACCGCCTGCTCGGCCGAGGCCTGCAGCATCGGGTCCAGCGTGGAGACCAGCTCCAGGCCGTCGCGGTGGAGCGCCGCGGCGCTGTACCGGTCCCCGAGGTCGGCGGACAGGGCGTCCAGGAACCAGGGCGCGCGGCGGGTCAGCCGAGGCCCTTCGGTCCACGTCACGTCGGACGCGATGGCGGCCTGGATCTCCTCGGTCGGAACCGCCGCCAGCTCGTCCATCCGCGCCAACACCACGTCGCGGCGTCTTCGGGCCTCTTCGGCGTGGCGCCACGGCACGGTCCGGTTGGGCGCGTGGATGGCGCCCGCGAGCAGCGCCGACTCGGCGAGGGTCAGCGCGCCCACCTCCTTGCCGAACCAGGCTCGGGCCGCCTCGCCGACGCCCATGATCGCGTAGCCGTCTCGCTGCCCCAGATAGATCTCGTTGAGGTACGCCTCCAGCAGGCGGTCCTTGTCGTACCGGTACTCCAGGATGCCGGCGAGCAGCGCCTCCTGCCCCTTGCGAACGAAGGTGCGGTCGGCGGACAGGAACATGTTCTTGGCGAGCTGCTGCGTGATCGTGGAGCCGCCCTGGCTCACCCCGCCGGACTGGAGGTTGCGCACCGCGGCCCGGGCGATGCCTCGCGGATCGACGCCGTGGTGTCGGTAGAACCGTTCGTCCTCGATCGCCACGACCGCGCGCCGCAGCTCCAGCGGCATGTCCTCCAGGGGCACGACCGTGCGCCGCTCCCGGGACGAGCCCGTCATCAACGAGATCGCGGGCAACGCGAAGTCCCAGCCGGCCAGCTTCGTGCGGTCGTCGCGGCGCCTCATCGAGTCCACCCGGCGCCCCTCGACGATCACCTCGATCGCCGGTCCGTCGGCGGGCCAGACGACCCACTTGCGCTTCTTCATCGAGAACTCGCCGGCCTCGTCCACGTCGCCGTGGGCCACTTCGACCAGGCCGACCTCCCGCCATGTCTGACGCCAACCCTCCCGGGTCGCGACGCCTCCGGGCGCCAGCCTCGGAAGCACGCCGGTGATCCGGGCCGGCTCGTCGTGCGGCCGCCCCTCCATGCGCTCGGTCACGGACTCCCACAAGAGCGCGACGTCGATGGTCAGGGCGAGCAGTCCGACGACCGCGAAGAGTCCGAGCAGGCGCCAGCGCCGCCCCTTGGGGACCGGCTTTCGCTCCTTGCCTACCGGGGTCGGCTTCTTGCTCCGATCCGGACGAGCCCCTGGCTTCGCGCGGCGACCGCGCTTCTTGGGCGGGGGGCTCTTGCCCCTGGGCGCCTTCGCCCGGTCCGGTCGGGAACGTCCAGCCACAGGTCCACGTCTGCTTCAGCAAGCACAGCAACAGCAGGCGAACGCCCGTCGGACGTCGCCGAAACGTGGATCACGTTAGCAGGGACCTGGGAATTTGCGCCAAAACTGGCGCGGGCCGTCAGGCCGTGGGGTCGGCCTTGACCTTGTTCCGAACGAGCTTGAGGTACTTCTTGATGTTCGGCAGGTCGGGGTCGATGTCGTAGGCCCGCATCAGGTCGAGGAAGGCCTTCTTGTAGTTCTTTTGATAGTAGTAGCTCAGGCCCCGGTTGCAGTAGGCCTGGGCGAGACGATCGTCGAGCTTGAGGCACTGCGAGTAGTGCCGGATCGCCTTGTTGAACTGCTTGCGGTGGAAATGCACCTCCGCCAGGCCGAGGGCGCTGGCCGGCCGGGACGGGTCGATCCGCTCCGCCTCGGCGAACTCCTCGACCGCCCGCTTGTAGTCCTTGCCTTCGAGGTGCAGCACGCCGCGACCGATCCGGGCTTCGTAGTTGTCCGGCTCGATGTCGACGACCTTGCTGTACAGCTCCATCGCCGCCGCGTTCTGCTTGCGCGCCCGCATCTCGGCCGCCTTCTGCAGGTAGCGGGCGACCGCGTCGGCCGGGTCCGGAGACTCCCCGTCGAAGTCGTCCTCCAGGGCGACCTCCTCGGAGGCGGCCTCGGGCTCGAGCTCGATGACCTCCTCTTCCTCGTCGTCTTCGGCGCCGTCGTCCGGGGACAGCTCCACGGGGGCCACGCCGAGATCGTCGGGCCCCTCGCCGAGGGTCTCCAGGCCGACGCCGTCGTCTTCCTCGTCCAACTCGATCTCGAGGGCGTCGGCCAGAGCCTCCTCGTCCTCGTCCGAGACCAGCTCCGCCGTCTCCAGCACGAGCTCGGAGGACTCCTCCTCCTCGATCGCTTCGACGACCGAGATCTCCTCGACCGCGTCGAGCTCGATCTCCGCATCCGCCGAGCTGTCGTCCGACGTCTCGACCTCGATCGCCTCGCTGTCGTCCAGCTCGACCACGTCCGCATCGGCGTCGTCCGACGTCTCGATCGCGACCTCTTCGACCTCCTAGATCTCCACCGGAGCCTCCACCGGAGCCTC
>CAYQEG010000366.1:0-5465 GCA_964416435.1 uncultured Rickettsiales bacterium | reverse complement strand
CTTGTGACCGAGGAGCGACGCCGAGATCGGGCCGCGGGGACGAGGAGGAGCGGTCTAGAAACCTGGTTTCCGCAATCAGCGACCAGGCCTCCCGGTTCATCACATCGATGGCCTTCCGGGGGTCGGTGGTCGTCCCGCGGCTCGCTCTGCAGGCGCGCGCGGCTGCAGACGGGCCGCAGGCTACGGTGAGAACGTGATCGTCAGGTCGTAGGCCCCGTCGTAGACCGTGCCCGACGCGCTCACCCAGGTGTCGACGACGACGTACCAGGTGCCCGCGGTGACCGAAGTCCCGGCGGAGTGGTTGTCGCGGGCGACGCAGTCATAAGTGCTCAGGGCCGACAGGATGTGCACGTCGACGTCCACACCGTAGCCGTCGCTCACGCCGGCCTGCAGCCAGCCCGACTCGGGCACCTGGACCTCGTAGATCACCTCGGGGCCGCCCTCGTTGGTCGACGGCGCGCAGGAGTAGCTGTCCCAGGCGTCCAGGCTGCTCGTCGAGGTGGAGCCGGACGTGTTGTACGGGAACGAGGCGACGCAGTTGGCCGAGGCGCAGCCGGCGTCGTCCGACGCCTCGGGCACGAGGATCTGCTTGCTCAGCGTGTCGGTCAGGTTGCCGGCCGCGTCGTAGGCCTTCGCCTCGAGGGAGCGGAGCCCGGCGTAGTTGAACGTGTAGGTCAGGTCGTAGTCCGTCGGGGTGCCCCAGTCGTCCCCGGTGACGTCCTCGTTCAGGCGCCACCCGTCGATGTAGTACTCGACCCGCGCGACGCCGGCGCCGGCGGTGGCCGAGAAGCGCAGCGTGCTGCCGCCGATCGGCAGCTCGAAGGTGGCGTGCAGGCTGGTGTCGACCGGCGGGTCGTCGGCGGGCGGACCGTCGTCCTCGGGCGGGTCGTCCTCGGAGGGCAGCTCGGAGACGACGTCGACCCACACCGACCGCGTGCCGGCCCACGCCCCGGACAGCCGGTAGGCCCGCGCGGTCAGGTTGCGCGCGCCGTTGTCGAACTCGACCTCCTCGTGGGCCGGGTGGTCGAAGTTGTACGCGACGAGCATCGCGGGGCCGGACCACAGCTCGATGTGGCTGTGGGGGTGCTGCACGGTGACGGACACCGGGCTGGTGACGACCTGGCCGTCGCCCGGCTGCAGGAACGTCAGGGGACCGGGCGCGCCGCCGCCGCCTTCGTCGCCGCCCTCGTCACCGCCGCCGGGATCGGGGGCGACCCCGCCGGCGTAGTCGGCGACCATCTGCAGGTAGTCGTCCCACGGGAAGTAGACGCCGGGGTCGTCGCGCCCGGCGCAGCCGGCCGGCTGGATCTCTCCGTGCCCGACGATGTGGTCGCGGTCGATCGGGATGTCGTACTGCGTCACCAGCCAGGCGGTGAGCTGCGCCGAGCTGTCGAGCAGCGCGGGCGTCCACTGGGAGCTGCTGTAGGCGGTCCCCTCGTGCTCGATGCCGATGGTGTCGTTGTTGTTGTTGCAGGCGTGCCAGGCCTTGCGGTGGTCGCTCACCATCTGGGTGACCTCGCCGTCGCTGCGGCGGAGCACGTAGTGGGCGCTGACGTTGCTGCTGTTGTTCTGGAACCAGCTGATCGCGCCGTTGTAGGAGCCCTGGGTGGTGTGCAGCACGACCCGGCTGATCGAGTTCGTGCCGTTGCTGCGGCTGCTCTGGTTGCCGCTGTGGGCGTGCACCACGCGGGCGCGTCCGGGGTAGCCGATCGTCTCCCGGGCCTCGTCCTCACCGATCGGCGGCGCGACGTAGTCGACCGACTCCAGGCCGGGGATACGCCGGCCGGCCAGGAAGACCGCCTCACCGTCGGGGGTGGTCGTCTCCAGGCCCAGCTGCAGGGTGTAGAAGACGTCGCGCGCGAAGTCGTGGTCGAGCCACTCGTCGCCGAACTCGGACCACGCGACGATCACCGGCCACCAGCGCACGTCGACGTGGTCGGCGGGAGCGTCGGGGGAGATCTGGTCGCGCAGGGCGCCGAGGATGACCGCGCCGGCCATGACGTTGGATTCGCGGGACGTCTCCAGGAGCTCGGCCGGCGCCCCGGTCAGCTCGGCGGCCCAGGCGATGCGGTCGGGGGTCAGCCCCATCCAGCCGTGGGCGGGGCGGTGCTCGTGGGGGCCCTCACCGAGCTCCTCGGGAGCGAACGACGACTCGTGCCACGCCAGGGCAATGAGCAGGTCCTTGGGGACGTCGTAGTAGCCGGCGGCCAGCGTGAAGAGCTGGTCGTGGTCGAGCTGAACCAGGTCGGGATCGAGGGGGTCGCCTTCGTAGACCACCGAGTAACAGGAGACGGCGGCAAGAAGGGGGACGATCGCGGCCAGGCGCTGCAGTCGGTTCATTCGGAGCTCCCTCGACGCCGCCCTCGCGGCGTCTCAGGAACGCTAGAGAACCGCGGGATCTCCGCCAAGGCTCAACATGGCCACAACCTCAACAACTCTGCAACATCGGATCTGGAATCGGCGCACGGCGTCGCCTCGCTGGTCACTGTAATGACCATCGGCGTCACCAGATTTCGCACCATCCCGGCTGGTAGTCCGGGAGCCCGCCCGCCAGGTAGGGCGAGTCCCCGACGCCCAGGCCGTAGGGGTGGTCGAACATGAACTGCCACAGCGCGTAGAAGGTGGTCGACCCCGGGACCGGCGGCTCCATCGGCGGCATCGCGTGGCCGGCGTCGTGCTGGCACCAGACGACGAAGTGATCGTCGGCGACCAGCGCGTCCCGGAAGGACTGGGACGCGGCGAAGAAGTCCAGCCCCAGCCAGTCGTCGGGACCACCGCTGAGCACGAACGCGGGGAACTTGCGGGGCTGGGGCACGTACTCCATCGACCAGAAGCCGTAGGCGTTGCCGAGGCCGCCGCTGAGGCTGACGATCGACGCGAAGTGGGCGGCCCGATCGGTCCCCGAGACGTAGGTGATCCAGAGCCCGCCAGCGCTCACGCCGATGCCGTGCACCTGGTCCGGATCGACGTTGAACTGCTCGGTGACGCACGCGAGCATGTCGTCCAGGAAGATCAGCTCCTCGTCGACGCCCCAGGACTCGGCGAACGGCCAGTTGAACTGGTAGGCGTCGCCCGGCTTCTCGTCCGGGAAGAGCGCGATGAAGTCCATCTCGGCGATCGCGGCTTCGATCTCGCCCTGGTCGATGAAGCTGTTGCTCGACGCATTGAGCCAATGCCAGCCGATGACCAGCGGGAGCGCTTCGGAGCCGTCGTAGCCGTCCGGCACGAGGAGCCGGAACTGGCGCTCGCCCCCGGCCGTGGGGAAGCCGACGTTGAGGCCGGCGTCCGACGTCGATCCGGCGAGCAGCTCGGGACAGACCCCCTCGCTGTACTCGGGGAACGGGGGCGGCTCCGTCGGGTGGTCGGGGTCGACGACGTCGTCGTCGTCGGCCGGAGGGCTCGCGTCGTCGTCGTCGTCGGCCGGAGGGGTCGCGTCGTCGTCGTCGGCCGGAGGGGTCGCGTCGTCGTCGTCGGAGGCGAGGTCGTCGTCGTCGTCGGCGACGTCGTCGTCATCCGCCGGATCGGGGGGCGCCTCGAGCACCGCGCCTTCGGGGTAGCACCCGACGAGCAGGGCGAACCACACCACCGCGACTGCGCGCAGGCTGCGTTCGTTCATCGGCATCAGCCGCTCCGGCTCCCACTCCGGACCCGGCGCCATCACAAGACGGCCCTGCCGCGGTGTCAAGAGCCGTGATATCGATGCGTCGGGAGTTCAAATGTCTCGATTCGCTTTGCTCATCGCCGCCCTGCCCCTGCTCGCCACGGGCTGCGTCGACCAGACGCTCCAGGCCCTGGAGCCGGCGTTCTCGATCGCCTGGCCGACGGACGACGGCTACGTGCAGGGCGACCTCTCGACCTCGGTGTTGCGCTTCGGGGAGCTGGACACCGGCACGTTCGACGACATCCAGATCACGATCGCGAACCCCGGCGACGCGTCCCTGGAGGTGTGCGCGCTGCACCTCGCGGAGATCGCGTTCGACGGGGCCGGCGCGCCGATCAACGAGCTCGTCATCCTCGCCGACCCGGAGATCACGACCAGCCCGCTGCCCGCCCTCGGCCCGATGCCGCCCGGCGCGACCGCGAGCTTCCAGGTCCGCTACATCCCGCTGCAGGAGGGGGCGCTGAGCGCGGGCACGCACCTGGTGGTCCGCCACGCGCTCAACGCCGAGTGCGGCGGGGATCCCGAGCCGACGGTCGGCCTGCTCATCCCGATCGTCGGCAGCGCGGTGGGCATGGCGGTGCCGGACATCTACGCCAAGCCGCAGCAGGTGGACTTCGGCACGGTGCTGCTGGACGTCGAGGTGCCGCCCAGCGACGTGCTCATCGGCAACCAGGGGCCGGGGCAGCTGGACATCACGGCGGTCAGCCTGTCGGACTACACGCACTTCTCGATCGACACGCAGAGCCTCCCCGGCAGCGAGTTCGCCCAGGGCGAGCACGGGTTCGTGACCGTCACGTACGACCCGCAGCACCAGGGGTCCCACAGCTCGGCGATCCTCGTACAGAGCAGCGACCCGAACCAGCCGACGTTCAGCGTGCCGCTGTTCGGCGTCGCCAACCCCGAAGAGGTGGACGACCCGCCGCCGGGAGACGACGACGACGCGACCCCCGGCGACGACGACGACGACGTCCCGCCCCCCGGCTTCCCGATCGCGATGTGCGGCTCGACGGTGTTCGCCAACCCGTTCGAGGTGGTGACGCTCAACAGCTTCAGCTTCCACACCGGCGGCATCGCCGAGACGCTGGCGCTGCAGCACAGCTGGAACCTGACGGTGCCTCCCGGCTCGGCGACGACGCTGAGCGGCGCCACCACCGCCAACCCGACGACCGACCCCTACGTCGACCTCGTCGGCACGTACGTCGGCCACCTGACGATCACGGACAGCGGCGGCGCCACGGACACCTGCGACCAGACGATCGAGGTGCTGCCCCAGGAGAACTTCCGGGTCGAGCTGTTCTGGGACGAGGAGGACGACTTCGACCTGCACCTGCTGGAGGCGAACGACGGCACCGGCGCGCAGGGCTCCACGTGGAGCGATGGCGACTGCCACTTCGCCAACTGCCAGAGCCTGGGCCTGGACTGGGGCGTCAGCGGCGACATCTACGACAACCCGTACCTGGACCTGGACGACATCCCCGGCTACGGCCCCGAGAACATCAACATCACCGACCCCGCGCTCGCCCCCTACGAGGGCTGGTACCGGATCATGGTCCACGACTACACCGGCAGCACCGAGGACAACTACGGGACCACCAACGGGACCGTGAACATCTACCTCAACAACGTGCTGGTGCAGACGTACGGCTTCTCGATGACGGACGACGGAGACGAGTACTGGGTGGCCGAGATCGAGTGGCCTTCGGGCCAGGTGGTCGCCTGCAACGGCCTGGGCGGCTGCCCCTACTAGGCCTTGTAGCGCATTGGAACCGGAGCCCCGTGAGACCGGGGTGTCCGAGGCCAAGGC
>CAYQEG010000365.1:0-5475 GCA_964416435.1 uncultured Rickettsiales bacterium | reverse complement strand
ACTCGGCGGGTGACGACGACGACGCGGCGGACGATGACGACTCGGCGGGCGACGACGACGACTCGGCGGGCGACGACGACGACGACGACTCCGCCTGCACCGACTGCGACGGCGACGGCTCGCCGATCGGCGTCGACTGCGACGACGGCGACGACACGGTCTACCCGGGCGCGCCGGAGATCTGCGACGGCCTGGACAACGACTGCGACGGCTCCACCAGCTTCGGCGGCGCGGTCGAGGAGTCGACCCCCTCCAACAACACCTACTACGGCGGTCAGGGCGGCGGAGGCATCGGCAGCAACGTCTACACGGTGTCGACGCCGGTGGTGCTCAGCGAGATCGAGTTCCACACCGGCGACGCCGACCAGAATGCGACGCAGCGGATGCTCGTGTTCGAGCGGGCCAACAGCTCGATGCCCTGGGTCCTGCTCACGATCGCGCCGCTGCCCCAGGCGCCCGTGACCCCCGACTGGATCTCGACGGGCCCGATCAGCCAGCCGCTGGTGCCGGGCACGGAGTACTCGATCTCCCACCACTTCGTCGGCAGCGTCGAGGTCTCGTGGACCAACGGCACCCTCCCGGATCCCCCCTGGGGCGGCTTCGTCGGCTACTCCGACCGCATGGCGTGGGTGCCGTGGCCGCTGACCAGCTACACGGCCAGCGCCCTCGGCGACGGCTCGGGCTGGTCCTTCCGACTGCACACCACGACCGACACCGATCTGGACGGCGACGGCGAGCCCGGCTGCGGGTCTGACTGCGACGACAACGAAGCGACCGTGTACCCCGGCGCCACCGAGTACTGCGACGGGCTGGACAACGACTGCAACAACGCCGTCGACGACAGCTGCATCTAAACGGCCCCTCATGATCATGAGGCCCCGGGAGCGGGGAGGATGGAGGGCCGAGGTCAAGGACCGAAGAGGGAGCGGGGCTCGCCCCCCGTGACCGATGAGGGACGCAGGAATCGGGTCTCCAGACCCGCGCGGAGGGCCTCATTATTGTGAGGGGCCGTTTAGACCCCGTCGGCTCGACGTAGGCCCGGCCGGTCGCGGCCCGTCTGTATCACGCGCCCGGCGGCCGTCAGCGCACCGGGCACTCCACCGTCAGCTCGAACGCGCCGGCCCAGCCGGAGAAGCCGTCCACGACGATGTAGTAGGTCGCGCCCGCCGCCGCCGTGAAGTCGAGGTAGTAGTTGCCGTCGGCGATGCACTCGTCGGCGAGGCAGCCCGAGCCCGTCTCCTCGAGCAGGAACAGGTCGAGCTCCCAGGGGCCGAACCCGACCAGGCCGAGGGAGACGTCCGTCTCCGACGGGACCGAGAAGGTCCACGCCATCTCCGGCCCCGACTCGTTCCAGGTGGAGCACGAGTAGAGGTCGATGCTGTCGTCCACCCCCGGCAGGCTGGTGTCGTCCTGCACCACGTCTCCGCACTCGATGGCGCCGATCGGGCTGCAGGTGCCGTCCGGCAGGGGCGGCGGGGTGGCGTCGTCGTCGTCGGCCGCGTCGTCGTCGTCGATCGCGTCGTCGTCGTCGGCCACGTCGTCGTCGTCGGGCGGGGTGACGTCGGCGTCGTCGTCCGCGTCGTCGTCGTCGGGCGGGGTGACGTCGTCGTCGTCGGTCCCGTCGTCGTCGTCGACCGCGTCGTCGTCGTCGACGGCGTCGTCATCGTCGGCCGCGTCGTCGTCGTCGGCCTCGGGGCAGTCGGGCGAGCCCCAGCAGCCCTGGTCGTCGCAGTCGAAGAACCCGTCGCCGTCGTTGTCCGCCGCGTCGCTGCAGTCGCCGGCGCGCGTGCCTTCCTCGGGCAGGTCGCCGTCGTTGTTGCCGCGACGCAGCGTGCAGCCGGCGAACAGGACGCACACGACGGCGAGGAGGATGAGGAAGGGCGAGGCCTGGCGCATGTCAGAAACGTATCACGCGGGATCGGCGAGATCGGGCTGTTCGGGATGTCGGGCTGAGCCTCGCGAGCTGCAGCCTCTACTGATCGGGGAGTCCGTCGCTGAGGCTCGCCACGGCCGCTTCCGACCGCGGCCGGGCCTGCGGGTCACGCTCGGTTGACAGCTCGTTCACAACCGCCCCCCGGGCCTCTGGGCCGCCCTGGCGGCGGCTACGTTCACCCATGCGGCAGTCCCGCGCGGAGGCACGAGCATGAGCCCGAGACCATCCATGTTCGCCGGCCTGGTCGGCCTCCTGCTCCTTCCGGTGGTGACCCACGCCGCGACCATCGTCGCCTGGGACGTGCCCACGTTGAGCCACCACAGCGACCTGGTCGTCGAAGCGACGGTGCTCTCGGTCTACTGCGAGCGGCTGCCCGACGGCGGGATCCAGACGCGCAACGAGCTGTACGTCGAGCGCTACCTCAAGGGCGATGGACCCAGGCGGCTCGACGTGCTCCAGGTGGGCGGGCAGATCGGCGAGCAGGTGGTCGTCCTGTGGGGCGACATCCAGCTCCGGCCGGGGCAGCGCGTCGTGCTCTTCGCCCGGGGCGCCCCCCCGGAGGTGCACGCGACCCTGCTGTCGTGGTCGGCCTTCGAGATCGGGGGGGAGGGGCCGGAGGCGCCGCTGGAGCGCTCGACCGAAGGGCTGGCGCTCCTTGCTCGGGACGAGGAGGGGAAGCTGTCCCCCGCGTCCGGCGCCGACATCGAAGCGCCTCGGACGCTCGGCGAGCTGCGGGCCGAGGTGGCGGCGGCCGCGGGAGCGGATCGATGAGGTGCTCCATCGCCTCGTTGGTGGTCGTCGGCGCCTGCCTCGTCTCCCCGTCCGCCCTGGCCTGGGAGACCTGGGGCGTGGTCTGGGAGGGCGACCTGGAGTGGCGCATGAACACCGCCGGGCCGAGCTCGCCCGGCCTGGGCGACCCGCTGGAGATCTTCGAGGACGCGTACGGGGCGTGGGAGGCGCCGGGCTGCACCGACTTCAACGCGGAGTACGTCGGCACCACCACCGCCAGCTCCACGGTCAACGGCGACGACGAGACGAGCTACGGCTTCCTGCAGTCGTGGCCGTCCAGCTACGGCTCGCCGACGGGCGTCATCGCCATCACGTTCAACGTCTGGTGGAACGGCGTCTACACGGAGGCCGACGTCAGCTTCAACGAGCAGGGCTGGACGTTCGTCGACGGCGCGCCCAGCGGCGGCTACTACGCCGACCTGGAGTCGATCGCGGTGCACGAGTTCGGGCACAGCATCGGCTTCGACCACAGCTCGGTGCCGGGCTCCTCGATGACCGGGGGGTACTCCGGCGGCGTCGACGAGCGGACGCTGACCGACGACGACATCGACGGCCTGTGCACGATGTACCCGGGCAGCGGCGACCCGGGGGACGATGACGACGCCACCGACGACGACGACGCGGTGGACGACGACGACGCGGTGGACGACGACGACGCGGTGGAGGACGACGATGACGTCAGCAGCGACGACGACGACGAGGAGAACGGGGGCGGGGGGCGGCGGCGTCGGAGCCGCTCCGCTGCGTGCGCGCTGGACGCCGCCGACCCGGCGGGCGCCCCGGCGGCCCTGCTGCTCGTCCTGGCCCTCGGCCGGTCGCGACGACGCTCGCGTTGAGGGAGGCCGACCGGGAGGGGTAGGCGAAGCCGGCGGCCGGCCGCGCCTTCAGGGGGCGGGCCAGACGGCGGGCATCTCCGAGAGCGTCGCGTAGACGAGCGGCCCCGAGTCGTCCTCGGCGAGGGCGCCGTCGACGTAGTCCAGGGCGCCGCGGATCCGGTCGCGGAAGTCGAAGCCGAGGCCCGACGACCGGTTGTGGTAGCCGATCGAGAACACCTTGGGCCGGTCGAGCGCGCCGCCGTCCCAGTTGGCGTCCAGCACCTCGATCATCTCTTCGGCCTCGACGTAGTCGGCCAGGATGCCGTTGTCGGGGACCTCCAGGATCGGGATCGACGGCTCGCCGGCCACCGCGGCGTCGTCCACCGACGGGTAGTAGGGCTGCGAGGTGCTGTCGATGGGAGCCCAGTGCTCCTGGTTCCACTCCCACAGCACGTTGTTGGCGTCGCCCTCCCACTCCTCCATGAGCCGCCAGTTGTTGGCGCTGGTGTCCGCGACGTAGCCGGCGTTCGCGAGCGCCTGGAGCACGCCGGCGTCCGCGATCCAGCCGCCCGCGCGGAACGACGTCGGCTTGGCGAAGCCGTGCGCCTCGAAGAGGGCGTCCGCCGCGAGCAGCAGCTCGGTGTACTCCTCGACCGTGTAGGCCGACGACAGCACCGTGTAGCCGCTGGGGTCGCCGTCGTAATAGACGTACGACGGCTCGGTTCGGCACGGCACCGAGGTGGTCTCGACGAAGTTGCAGTAGGGGTGGATGTGCAGCCCGATCTCGTCGTCCTGGACATCCCGCATGCCCTGGAGCCAGGCGACCAGCAGATCGACCCGCTCCGGTGGGACCGCGGGGTCCGTGAACGTGTAGGGGCCGACGAAGTGGGTGAGGCGGAGGGCCGGGTGGTCCGCGTGCAGCCCCTCCTGCCACTCCAGCTCGTGGTCGAGCGTGTTCGCCTGGTCCCAGTCGACCGACACCAGCACGTACAGGGGGTGGCTGCGGACGACGCTTCGCCGGGCGAACGCCGTGTCCGCCCCGGCGGCCGCGAACAGCAGCTCATGCTCCCCGACGGCCACCGCCGAGACGTCGACCGCGCCGTCGAAGCCGGGCCCGCCTTCGACCTGGGCGACGAGCTCGCCGTCGAGCCAGATCTCGACGGCGGCCACCCCGTCGGGCGCCTGCGCGGACCAGCCCAGGCTGTCGTGGCCGGTCGTCAGGTCGTTGGGTACGAGGCTCCAGACCCGGTCGACGTCGACCGTGAACGCGGCGTCGTCGCTGTCGGGCGCGGCGGGGGGCGTCGGATCACCGCAGCCGGCGAGCAGGGCCGCCGCGACGAGGGCCGGCCGTCGGAGTCGTCCATCGGTCATGGCCCTCCCAAGCCCACGGACAACGCGTACCCCCCGTCGGCCCCGTCCATGCAGCCGATCATCAGCTGGTAGGTGTCCGCGTCGAGCTCCACGGTGCCCACTTCGGGGGGTGTCGTGCTCGTCGCGCCGTTGATCACGACCAGACCGTACGAGTCGTAGAGCATGAAGTCGAGGTCCGCGGTGACGTCCCAGTCCAGGGTGAACTCGAGCTCGAAGGGCATGGCGAACGAGATCTCGAACTGGAACCAGTCCTCGTCGTCGTAGGCCCCCGTCCCGCAGGTCGTGGCGCCCTGGAAGCAGGCCATCGTCAAGAAGCTCGAGCCCAGGTCCTGGGCAGTCGCCGGGGAGTCGTTGGGCTCGGCGTCGCTGTAGATGGTCGAGCCGATCGGGCAGTCGACGCTGGGCACCGAGTCGTCGTCGTCGTCGGGCACCCACGTGTCGTCGTCGTCGTCGGGTACCCACGTGTCGTCGTCGTCGTCGGGCACCCACGTGTCGTCGTCGTCGTCGTCGTGGTTGGTGTCGTCGTCGTCGTGGTAGGTGTCGTCGTCGTCGTGGCTGGTGTCGTCG
>CAYQEG010000364.1:0-5480 GCA_964416435.1 uncultured Rickettsiales bacterium | reverse complement strand
ACCGGACATCTCTATCTTGGAGAAAAGCGGACATCTGTACTTTGGGCCGACAGGGCAGGGTTCCCCGGACTGAGACGGGCGACATACGGCATGTGCACCGCCTCGGTCACGGTCCCCCGGACCCTGACGAACAACATGAGCCGTGTTGGCCGGCACCGGCACCGGCACCGGCACGGCCACTCAAATCAGAACAACATGTCCATCTGAGCCAGCTCCGGGGTGCCCGCCGGGGCGGTCACGCTGAACCGAAACTCGACCTCCTGCTCGGCGCCGTCGGTCAGGGCGAGCTGCCAGCTCATCACGCCCGTGTCGTCGTCCGGGGTCGCGCTCGGACCGGCCTCCACGTCCAGCATCTTGACCGTCACTTTCTCGACCTCGCTGACCGGGATCTGGTCCTTGAGGTCCACCGTCGCGTCCCCGCCGGTGAAGTTGCTCACGCGGATCCGGAAGTGGAACGTGTAGCGGACCGTGCGCTTGCCGGGGCCGACGTGCTCCTTGCGGCGGGCCACCAGGGTGCGGTCGACCCGCACGCGGTCGTCCGTGCCGAACGCCAACTCGAACTCCTCGCCCGGCACCACCGCGTCGATCGCCGAGCTACCGACGTAGTCGCCGTCGACGTACGTCGCGACCGGCCCGGGGAGCAGCGGGACCGCCCCGTCGTAGGCCACCCGGGCCCGGCGGAACACCTCCGGCACCATCTTGGGCACGGCCGCCAGCTCGATCGTCGTGGCGAACGTCTGCGTCCCCACCGGGATCCGCTGAGCGCTGCCGTCGCCCGCGATCGTGCGACGACCCGGCACCCCGAACACCACCGCTCCGCTGCCCTGCACCGCGGCCTCCATCCGACTCTCCAGCAAGCCGCCGCCGCCGGCCGTCGCGGTCGAGCCGTCCGGCGCCTCGTAGTAGCCCCGACCCGCCTCCAGCGTCGCGCCGACGTCCCCGCCGTACCAGCCGTCGCGGCCCAGGTACCAGGGGTTCATGTTCGGCAACGTGCCGGACGACGACGGGTTGGCCGTCGACAGCAGGACCTGGGCGTTCTCCCAGTCCTCACCCGTCGACTGCACCACCACGCCCTGGTACTCGAAGTCGATTCGCTCGCCCTCCAGGCGGGCGTTGTACGACGGGGACCAGCCCGCGCCCCAGACCTGGTAGCGCAGCGACACCTCGACCTCGCCGGCCCGCTCGACGTCCAGGTCGACGCGCACCTTCTGGCCGGTCGCCAGGGGGTTGTCGAGCTTGACGAGCAGCGGCTGGAGCTCCTCGTCCAGCTCCTGGGCGCGCTCCTCCTCCTCCCGGAGCTGGCGGGCGATGTCCCGCTCGGCGTCGCCGATGTACTGCAGCGTGCTGCGCACGTCCGACAGCGCCGGGCGGGCCTGTCCGTCCACCGGGCCGGACAGCAACGTGGTCCGCAGGTAGGAGCGCTGCGCGAGGAGCGACTCGATCCGGTCCCGGATCTGGCCCAGCTCCTCGGTCCGCGTCAGCGCCTCCTGCCGGACCTCTTCGTGCCGCTCCGTCTCCTCCACCTCGCCGGCGCCCGAGATCAGCTCCACCCCGACGATGCGGGCCTGCCCGCCGCGGAGCCCCGCGTTGAGCGAGTCGGCGACCACGACGAAGGGGAGGCCCTCGAAGGTGACCGAGCCGACCCCGGCGTCGAGCTTTTCCCCCAGCACCCGGGTCACCTGGGCGCGGTCCCGGAACACGGTGACCACGTCGACCTCCGAGTTGGGCTCCAGCGGAAGCGGCGGCACCGCGACGGAGGCATAGGGGCTGCCGTACGCCTCGACGGCGGCGGACGGCTCGGCCAGCCGCTCCTCCACTTCGTCGAGGTCGAAGGAGAGCTTCATGCGCCGGTGGGCTTCTGCTTCGAAGTCCTCCGCCGCGGCGTTGGACGCCGGAAGCAAGAACAGGCCGGCGAGACCGGCCACGGTCATGAGACGAGATACAGGTTCGTGAAGGAGCATGACTCCGGCTGATCTCCAGGCGCAGGGGTACGCGAGACTCGGACATCGAGCGTTCGACCGGGTTCCCCGATAACCTCTGACGCTTGCTCGTCGACCGCCTGGTTCCGCACAAGATCGTCGCCGAAGGGGGCCGCTCCCTGGAGCGCGCCCGGATCGTCGTCGGCGTCACCGTCAGCCTCGCGAGCGGCTGCGCGGTCCTCGTCCCCGGGCTGCTGATCGCCTACGGCGGCTGGAGCACCACCCTGGCCTCGGTGCTCGTCGAGGGCGTGCTGCTGCTGACCGGCCTCGGCCTCATGCACGCCGCCCGCCGCCCCGAGCCCGCGGGTGTCCTGATCGTGCTCCAGTGCTTCGCCACCCTGGGCGGCGTCGCCTTCCTCAAGGGGGGCCTGGACGCCGTCAACGTCGTCGCCTGGCCCGTCCTGCCGCTGATGGCGGCCACCCTGCTGGGTCGCCGGGCGGCGGTGGTCACCGGCGTCGGCGTCTGCGGGCTGATGCTGTGGTTCTGGTACCTGCCGAGCACCGGCTGGGTGCCCGAGGGCTACGGCACGGAGCAGAAGCGGACGGTGACGCTGTTCGGCGTCTGCGCGCTCGTCGTGCTGACCTCGGGTATCGCGGTCGTCCACGAGCTGGCCCGCAAGGAGCTGAGCGACAAGGTCGACGCCACCCTGGACGAGCTGCGAGGCGCCCGAGACGCGGCGGAGGCGGCGTCCCGCGCCAAGACGGAGTTCCTCGCGCGGATGAGCCACGAGATCCGCACCCCGATCCACGGCGTGCTCGGCATGAACGAGCTGCTCATCGACTCCGAGCTGGACGACGACCAGCGGCAATCCGCCCTCGCCATCCGCCGCAGCGCCCAGACGCTCGTCGCGGTGGTCGACGACGTCCTGGACTTCTCCCGGCTCGAGGCCGGTCGCACCGACCTCCGGACCGAGCGATTCGATCCCCGGGTACCCCTCAACGAGGCGGTGGGGGTCGTGCGGCCGCTGGCCGTCGAACGCGGCCTGGACCTCCGCGCGACCGTCGAGGACGACGTGCCCGGCTCGATCCTCGGTGACCCCGACCGGGTGCGACAGGTGCTGATCAACCTGGTCGGCAACGCGGTCAAGTACACCGAGCAGGGGAGCGTCTCGATCACGCTCCGGGGAGGCCAGCGGCTGCGCTTCGAGGTGCGGGACACCGGCGTGGGGCTGACCGAGGAGGCGGCGTCGACGGTGTTCGAGCCCTTCACCCAGGCCGACTCCTTCATCACCCGGCCCCACGGCGGCGCCGGGCTCGGGCTGGCGATCTGCCGCGAGCTGACCGCGCTGATGGGGGGCTCCCTCGGCGTCGAGAGCACCGCGGGCGAGGGCAGCCTCTTCTGGTTCGACGTGCCGGCCATCGACCCCCAGGAGGCGCCCGGCCGCCCGCTGTCGAGCCCCGGCGCCGCGGCGGTCGCCGGCGCGAGCCTCGGCGGACGGATCTTGATCGTCGACGACAACGAGATCGGCCGACAGCTCGCCGTGCGCGTGGTCGAACGGCTCGGCTGCGCGGTCGAGGTCGCCCGCAACGGTCGGGAGGCCGTCGAGCTCGCCCGCACGGGCGGCTACGACCTGATCCTCATGGACTGCCAGATGCCGGGCATGGACGGCTACGAAGCGGCGTCCGAGATCCGGCGCCTCGAGCCCGCCGGCCAGCGCACCCCCATCGTCGCGGTCACCGCCCACGCCCTGGAGTTCGAGCGACAGCGCTGCACGGACGCCGGGATGGACGACTACCTGGCCAAGCCGTTCCCGCCCGACGGGCTCGTCGCGGTGGTCGACCGCTGGCTGGGCGCGGCGGTCGATGAGCGAGCATCGAGTTAACACTCGTGGCTCCCGCCCCGTCTTGGTGGTCGGATGGCGGCACGAGCCCATGAGCAGGTCCAGACCTTGACCGACGACCGGGAGTCTCCCGGGGTCGAGCCGACGGAGACCGACCCGACCGCGGACCTGGTGGCAGCGACGTTGACGGGGGATCGGCACGCCTTCGGCGAACTCCACGCGCGGTACTGCCGGATGGTGCACGCTGTCGTGCTCGTTCGAACCGGACCAGACGAGAGCGAGGACCTCGTACAGGAGGTCTTCCTGAGCGCCTGGCGCCAGCTCTCGAGCCTCCGGGAACCCGGCGCTTTCGGTCCCTGGCTGAGACACATCGCCATCAATCGGACCACGGACCATCTCCGCCGACGGCGCCCGGGTGTGCAGCTCCCCACCGACCTGGCCGCCCCGCCCGGCTCCTCGGCCGAGGGCCGGGAGGTGCTCGCCGCGCTGCTCCGGCTGCCCCGTCACCTCGCGGAACCCCTTGCCATGAGGCTGCTCGAAGGCATGACAGGGCCCGAGATCGCAGCCGCGACGGGCCTCACCCACGGCTCGGTGCGGGTGACCCTGCACCGAGCGATGAAGCGACTCCGCGAAGACCTGGGAGCAGGCGATGAGTGAGCCCCGGGACGATTACCTGTGGAACGGCGCTGGCCAGGACGCCGAAGTCGAACGACTCGAGGGGCTGCTCGCGCCGTGGCGGATCGACCATGAGCCCCCCAAGCTGAGAGA
Organism: uncultured Rickettsiales bacterium; assembly: GCA_964416435.1. Classification (GTDB taxonomy): domain Bacteria; phylum Myxococcota_A; class UBA796; order UBA9615; family UBA9615; genus CAYQEG01. Next base: position 952 of record CAYQEG010000364.1, on the reverse strand, counting down.
CGGACGCCTGATGAGGCGGTGGCTGCTGGTGGCGTCGCTGCTCCTCGCCGCGTCCGTCGCGGTCGCTGCCGCCGTGGGCTCGAAGCAGACCTCGGACCCAGGCGACCCGGCGGCGACCGGGGGGTCGGCAGCCCGGCTCCACACGACCGACTCGTCCCCCCCCCCGACGCCGATCCTGGGCGGCGCCGTCGCGTCAGACGATCGGCGTGGAGACCCCGCCGAGGCGACGACAGCATGGGTGACGGAGCGCGGCTACTCGCCGGACTACCTCGCTGACCTGTCGCCCGTCGCGCGCGGCGGGCGACTGGAACCCGAACAGCTCGCCCACCTCGAAGCCTGTCCAACCGACGAGCCCGGGTACGGCGAGGCTCTAGCCCTGGCGGCTGCCCACTACGAGGCGGTCCGCGACTACCCGCGTCATTGCGACGTGACCGAGTTGATCCTGGCCCAGCTCCCCTACCAGCTCTCGCCCGGTTGGAACCTCGAGGGGGCGAAGTGCTCCCTGCGGCAGGGCGAGTTCGAGGCCGCGATCGGCCGGGCGCAGATCACCATCGCCAACCAGACGGACCTGTCGGGATCGCGGAAGGCCTACCGAATCCTGCTCGCCTACCGAGTCAAGGCGACAGCCGCTTCCGCCATCTTCGATCGGGACGTCCGCGGCAACGCCGGCCGGCCCGATCGGGAGCTCCTGACCCGGGCGATCGTGTCCTGGACCGAACTCAGGAACTACGCCCGAGGGATCGGGGACGAGAGGGCGACGCGGAGCGCGACGCAGGAGATCTCCGAGCTCGAGCTCCTGCTCGAAGAGGCCTACTGAGCCTCCGCCGGCGTCAACGTCGGCGGGGGCGAGTCGCGGGACTCCCGCCTCCCCGCCAACCAGGCCCGCACGTCCGACCCGATGTAGGCCACACACAGCCCCACGAACAGCGTGTACATCGCGTAGTTGATGATG
>CAYQEG010000363.1:0-5483 GCA_964416435.1 uncultured Rickettsiales bacterium | reverse complement strand
ATAGGGGCGCGGCTGGATGCGACTTCGGCCGGCCATGGGGGGGCGAAGGCCGTAGGCCTGGTCGCGCAGCGACGCTCACCCATTGCTGGCCAGCCGAGAGCCTCTCGGCGCCCCGGCCTACTCCTGTTCCGGGCCTTGCACCGAGCCAGGTTCGGCCAGTCCGTCGGGCGCTGGCTCCGCCTCGCGGACATGGCGAACGGCCAGGACGACGACCTGCCCGCGCTCGTTGTTGGCGACGTAGAACAGCCGGTACGACCCTTCGACGACTTGCCGTACGCCTGCCCCAGGCATGCCTTCGAAGGCTCTTCCCATCTCGGGGAACTCTCCGAGCAGAGCGGCGCGGTCGAACAGCCGGTTGATGACGCGGCGAGCGGTCTTGGGCCGGTCGATAGAGATTCGCGCCAGGATGGAGCGGAGCCGGTCCAGCGCCCCCTCGGCCCAGACGACCTCGAGCGACATCTATTCCAGCTCGGCCAGCAGGCTCGCCCGTGCCTCCTCGTTGCCGACCACGCGCCCGGCGTCCATGTCGGCGAAGCCAGCGCGAAGGTCTCGGAGGAGCTCGATCTCGTCGACGAGCTCCTGGAACACGCCCACGTCGACCAGCACCGCCGCTCCCCGCCCGCGCTGGGTGAGGACCACCGGACGGCCGGTCTCCTGGACTTGCTTGATGACCGCCGCGGTGTTGGCGCGGAAGTCGGACACCGCCTGGATGTCAGCTTCGAGGTCGATTGCTACGGTTGCCATGGCGTCTCCTGGTGTCCTTCTAAGAGTACGTCTAAGGGTACGACTGCGCAATCGTCACGTTGACGGCTTTGCCTCTGTTCCCAGCGCCACGCTCAGCGAGCGTGGTGCGAGACTTGCGCACAACACGTCCCGGACAAACGGCGTTCGCCGAAGGCGAATGTAGTTTGTCCAGTGTTGGACGATGCACTGTCGGCAACCACTTGTGGGTCTCGGCTCCTCCAGGCCCGTCGCTGGCCGAACCGGCGAGTTGAACTCGTGGAGACCTTGACTCTCCGGGGCATGAGCCTACTCTTGTAGGTATCGGATAAGCCGATACGGAGGCCAGATGCTACCGCGCGCCACGATTGTCTCCTTCGATGCCTTTCTCCAGGCTCGGGGGCTCGAACTCCACGCAATCGTCGTGGGCGGCTCCGCCTTGGCGCTGCTCGGCGTGACCGACCGCCAGACACGAGACTTTGACATCTTGCATCCCGAGCTACCGGCCGAGGTTGCCGCCGCGGCTCGAGAGTTTGCTGCTGAGGCGAGAGCAGGTGGCACCAACCTCGCCGACGACTGGCTGAACAACGGTCCCAGCCAGCTGGGAGACATCCTGCCTGCTGGGTGGCAGGGACGTCTTCAGCCCGCGTTCTCAGGGCGTACCGTGACCCTGACGACCCTCGGCCGCACCGACCTGCTCAAGACGAAGTTGTTTGCCCTGTGCGACCGCGGCACCGACTTGCCTGACTGCCTCGCCCTGGTCCCGACCTCAGTTGAACTCGATGAGGCACTTCCCTGGGTGGTTGAACAAGACGCGAACGAGCTGTGGCCGGATCACGTCCGAGCCACCATCGAAGACCTCCGTGGGCGGCTCGAAGATGGCGTTTAGCCGGACGATGATGCCGCCTGCTCGGCCCGCCGCCTCGATGCTGACGCGGCGGATGGCCGGCATCGGGATGAACTTCGCTGCTGAGCCGGACGCCGACGGGAACATCGAAGACACGCTGGTCCACGCTTCTGAGGTGGGTGTGTCTGACGGTGACCTGCGCGTCCTGAGCATCCTGACGACGTGGTTCGGCCGGCATCACGCCCATGTGAATGCAGATCGGCTGGTGCGAGTGGTGCGGCAGCATCCCAGTGCGAGGGTTCGTGGGTACTGGACGGCGCTGGCCCAATGGCTTGAGAAGGACCGCCGGTTCGCCCGCATGGCAAGCGCCTACGAAGGAGACCGGTTGGACCTCCTGGCCGTTGGAACTGCCTTCCAGATTGAGCGAAGAGGGGAGGACCCTCGGTTCGAGGGCAGTCCCCTGCGAGTTCCTGCAGGCACCCTCCGAGACCGAGAGGCGGACGTGCTGCGTCCTGAGGCGCTCACCAGGCTGCACCGTGGGTATCGGAACCGAGTGCTGATGGGACCGTCGTGGCGTGCGGATGTGTGGACGCTTCTGGAGCGAGAGCCCGAGCTCTCAGTTGCCGAGGCGGCCAGGCGGGCGTACTGCGGCTTCGCCACCGCGTGGGCCGTGGTCCAAGACTTCCAGGTGCTTCGCGGAGCTCAGGGCGAGATCCAGGTCGCATAGGTCCCTGATTTCGAACAGTGTTTCGTCCAACACGTCCCGGACAAACGGCGTTCGCCGAAGGCGAATGTAGTTTGTCCAGTGCTCAGCGATGTGCCGTTGGCACCTGGCATGGAAGAGCTACGAGGTCTCTGATTGACCCTGGATCGCAGTACAGCAGAGACAGTTGCCTGCTGCAAAATATAGAAAGTTAACTACAGCAAACTAGATTAGCTTGCCCACGACTGGCTATAGTCTCAGCACGATGGCCCGCCCACGCGAAGAACTGGCTGCTCGACTGAGGCGGGTGGAGCCCGTCGCCATCGATGGAGTGGTGAAGTCCGCAGACATCAGCCGAGGCGACCGAGAGGTGCTGCTCCGCGAGGGCTGGCTGACGCCGATCTGCCGCGGTTGGTACCTGTTCCACACACCGGACGGCCGCGGTGGTGACTCCGTCGTCTGGTACGGGAGCATCTACGCGTTCATCGGCGTCTACTTGACCGAGCGCTTCGAGGATGGCTGGTGTCTGTCTGCCGAGGCCTCCTTGGCTCTGCACGCCGGGAGCACCCGTGTGCCAAGACAGCTCGTAGCGATCAGCAGCCGCGGGGGCGCGATGACCCTGCCGCTGCCGCACGAAACCTCGCTGCTCATCTACCCGGACCCCGACCATCTGCCTGAGTCTGTCGACGTTGTTCGCGGCCTCCGGGTCATGCAGCTTCCCGAGGCTCTTCTCCGCGTCCCCGCCGCCTTCTTCCGAGCTCGGCCGACGGACGCCGCGCTCGCGATGCGCCTGGTGCGCTCACCTCTGGACGTGGCTCGAACCGCACTCGACTCGGGGCCCATCGACGCAGTGGGTCGACTGGTGGGGGCGTGGCGGGCACTGGGCGACGATGCCGCAGCGGACTCGGTGCACCGGGCGATGGAGCGCGCCGGTCGCTCGTTCGTGGAGACGAACCCGTTCGCGACTCCTCCGCCCCAGCTTGGCAGGCGGCCCACCTCGCCCTATGCGGGCCGGGTAGCTGAGCTGTGGGCGCGGATGAGAGACGAGGTGGCGGCGGCCTGGCCTCCGCCACCGGAGAAGTTTGAAGCCGAGCAGTATCTCGAGGACCTCGATGACCGCGCGGAGCGGGATGCCTGGCACTCGCTGTCCATCGAGGGGTACCGCGTGACTCCTGAGTTGATCGACGCAGTTCGGCGAGGAGGTGGACTGGCCAAGGCCGCAGCTCAGCGGGACGCTCTTGCCGCTGCCGGCTACATACGAGCACACACAGCTGTGCGAACGAGTATCGAGGCAGTCCTGGGGGGGCAGGATGTCGCGGAGGTGACTCGCCGAGACCTGGAAGTCTGGTACCAGGAGATGTTCTCGCCTCACGTGGAGGCCGGGCTCTTGGAGCACGCCCAGTTGCTGGGGTACCGACGCCAACCGGTGTACATCCGAGGCTCACGCCACGTTCCGCCTCCGCACCATGCGGTAGCTGATGCAGTCGATGAGTTGTTCGAGCGACTCCGCCACGAGGAGGTCGCGTCGGTCCGTGCGGTCCTGGGGCACTTCGTTTTCACCTGGATTCACCCCTACAGCGACGGCAACGGCAGACTCGGCCGGTTCCTGATGAACGTGCAGCTGGCCTCTGGGGGGTATCCCTGGACCGTCATTCGGATGGAGCGGCGAAGGGAATACATGGCCGCGCTCGAAGGGGCTTCCGTCGATGGAGACATCAAGCCCTTCGCTGAGGTTCTGCGGTCGGAGATGGAGGCTGGTTCGTAGCCACAGGGGAGGGCACTGAACCAGGGGCCAGTCTTCCCAGTTTCGAACGGCATTTCGCTGAACACGTCCCCGATAAACGCTGTGCGGAGCGCAGCGGAGCATGGCGTTTATCGAGTGTTCTGCGTTGTTGCGGTCTTCCTTGATGGAGCGGTCGGCGCGGCGCGGGCCGCCCCCCCCCCGCGGGCCCCGGCGACGATGTCTCGCGGGCTGCGCCCGGCAGGCCGGGTGGGCTGAAGTGTGACCTGAGAAGAGGTGATGAACGTCCCTACTCAGGATCGTCCTCGAACACCTCTGCGGTGAGGCCGGCGCCGCCCGAGTAGCCTCCCGGGATCTCAGGTAGGCGGACGAGTAGGTACTGGACGGGAGCTTCACCGCAACGCAGCCCGAATCGAATCTCGACGGATTGTGTGCCGTTCTCCACAACCCCGGCGACGGTCACCTGAGTGCGATCGACTTCCGCCGACTCGAACTCACCAGGCTCAAACTCGGGGTCCCCCTCGACCGAAACTCCGCTAACCCCCGAGTAGTTCGCCCCACTCACCAAGTCGACGAGGCTCAGGGTCACCCCCACCCTGAACCCGGACTCGAAGTCGAACCTGTCGCTTCGCCAACCACTCCATGCCTGCGGGTAGGTGTCTGCGAAGGGCGGCAACTCCGTGCAAGGGTAGTCTCCTCGATCGACCTCCTCGTCCTCGAAGTCCTCGTACGGGCCGTCGTCGGGGAAGCTCTTGTTGTGGACAAGGAGTCCCCCCGCAAAGAAAGCCTGTTCGGGCCCGCCGACGGTCAGGGTTTCAACCACGCAACTCTGGTTCGGCAGCGATTCGATGCGCTCGACGACTGCCTCCGACACGCCCTCGGCTGACCGGAAAGACAGCAGGCGATAGCCCCTCTTCACCTCGCCGGCCGGTAACCAGCCCATCTGAGGCGCCAGAACCCAGATTGGGTGCTCCGGCGTGACGACGAGAGTCTGGCCACAGCCGGTAACGATTCGGGTCAGTCCCTTCCTGCGCCCGAGGAGCAGGCGCTCGATCGTCCTGGAGACTGGTCGTTCGGAGCGAGCACTCCAACTCCAGACTTCACTAGCAACAGCGAGGCGATTGAGCTGGACGGATCCGGTCGGGGTGGAGATCAGCGTGTTTCGGCGGATGCAGCAGATACTCCCGCTTGTGCTCAGCGCGAATCCCAGGGCGAGCAATGTTGATACCCCCGACCTCATCCCATGACTCTACAGCCGATCAGTCCTGGACATCGGGCAATTGGGTTCCTGCCTCGGCATCCTCGCGCAGGCCACCTTGGCTGCGCTGAGGCGCTGCCAAGGTGGCTGAGCGCTAGCTCGATTGGGGCGGCGAGGTTCTCGGCTCTGCTTCTGGACCGCAACTACGCACAACACGTCCCGGATAAGCGCTGTACGGAGCGAAGCGGAGTATGGCGTCTATCCAGTGTTGGGC
>CAYQEG010000362.1:0-5631 GCA_964416435.1 uncultured Rickettsiales bacterium | reverse complement strand
GACGGACGACGACGACGCGACGGACGACGACGACGCGACGGACGACGACGACGACACCTCCAGCCGGGTCGAAGGAGACGACCCCGGCGAGTGCACCGACGGCGCGGACAACGACGGTGACGGCTTCTTCGACTGCGACGACCAGAGCTGCGAGGGGTCCCCGGACTGCGCTGTCACGGTGGCTCCGGGCTGCGCCTGCTCCGCTGGCGACGCGCCGCCGGATCCGAAGATGTTGCTCCCGCTCCTGCTGCTAGCGAGGAGCAGGAGACACCGACGGGAGCCCTGACGCGCTTTTATCTTTGACCTCCTGACCGATGTCCGTGCGCTCTCTCCGCGCCTCCGATACTAATTGAGAGTGACTATCAATATCGCCCAGGGTTCGGCCGAGGCGCTCCCCGCCACCGACACCAGCAGCACGCTGCTCGTCGGCAACCCGAACGTCGGTAAGAGCGTGCTGTTCGGCATCCTCACCGGCCGATACGCGCACGTCGCGAACTACCCCGGCACCACCGTCGAGGTGACCCGCGGTCGCAACAAGCGCAGCGGAGGGGAGGTCGTCGACACCCCCGGCGCAAACAGCCTCATGCCGTCGTCCGAGGACGAGCGGGTCACCCGTGACATCGTCCTCGAGCAGATCAAGGCCGGCGATCCCCGTGTCTTGCAGGTGTGCGACTCCCGGAACCTGCGGCGCGGCATCACCCTCGCCCTGGAGTTCGCCGAGCTCGCCGTCCCGACGGTGCTCGTCGCCAACATGTCCGACGAAGCCCGCACGCGCGGCATCACGGTCGACCACGCCGCCCTGTCGGAGGTCCTGGGGGTGGATGTGCTCCCGACGGTGGCGACGCGCCGCCAGGGCACCGGCGCGATCGCCTCGGGCAACCTCGGCTTCCGCCGCGGCGCCGGCCACGTCACCTACAAGCAGCCCATCGAGGAGGCCATCGCCGAGGTGATGCCGTTGCTCCCGGACGGGATCCTGGGACGGCGGGGGCTCGCGCTGCTGCTCCTCACCAGCGACAAGTCGATGAACGAGTGGGCGGGTCGCCTGCTGGGCAGCCGCGTCGGCGAGCTGACGGCCATCCGCAAGCGGCTGCAGGAGCGGAACCGGGAGCCGGTGCGCGTCTCGATTCACCGCGCCCGCCTGGCCGAGGCGGACAAGATCGTGGCGCAGACCGTTACCCGGACGACGGTGGTTCGGCGGGAGTGGCTGCGCAAGCTCGGCGACTGGGCGATGCACCCGGTCGGCGGCCTGTTCGTCGCCGCCGCGGCCCTGTGGGTCATCTACCAGTTCGTCGGCGTCTTCGGCGCCGGCACCGCGGTCGACTTCCTGGAGTCGACCGTCTTCGAGCAATACGTCACGCCGTGGGCGGACACCTTCTTCCGGGCGATCCTGCCGGCCGGGCTGGAGACCTTCATGGTCGGCGCCCCCGGCACGGAGCTGGGCACCGGGCCGGGGCTGCTCGTGGGCGACTACGGGATGGTGTCGATGGCGCTGTCCTACTCGGTGGCGATCGTGCTGCCGATCGTCGGCTTCTTCTTCATCGCCTTCTCGATCATGGAGGACTCGGGCTACCTGCCGCGGCTCGCCGTCGTGCTCGACCGCGTCTTCCGCCTGATCGGCCTCAACGGCAAGGCCGTGCTCCCGATGGTCCTCGGCCTGGGCTGCGACACGATGGCGACGATGACCGCGCGCATCCTCCCGAGCAAGAAGGAGCGTGTGCTGGTGACGCTGCTGCTCGCCCTCGCGATCCCGTGCTCGGCCCAGCTCGGGGTCATCCTGGGCATGCTCGCCGGCTTGAGCACGTGGGGCACCCTGGCGTGGATCGGCTCCGTGTTCGGCGTGCTCGTCCTCGTCGGCTTCATCGCGAGCAAGGTGCTGCCGGGACGCTCGGCCGACTTCGTGCTCGAGATCCCGCCCATGCGCCGCCCCGCCCTGGGGAGCGTGCTGATCAAGACCGCCGCCCGCATCGAGTGGTACCTCAAGGAGGCGGTGCCGCTGTTCATCCTCGGCACCTTCGTGCTGTGGGTGGCGGACCGGCTGCAGATCCTCGGGGTCATCCAGAAGGCCGCGGCGCCGGTGGTCGAGGGCTTCCTGGGCCTCCCCACGGCGGCGACCGACGCGTTCCTGATCGGCTTCCTGCGGCGGGACTACGGCGCGGCGGGGCTGTACGACATCTACAACGACCAGCTGTCGGCGGGGCCGCTGCCGGTGGAGACCGAGATCCAGGTCGTCGTGGCGATGATCACGATTACCCTGTTCGTGCCCTGCATCGCCAACGTCTTCATCATCGCCAAGGAGCGCGGGGTGAAGGCGGCCCTGGCGATGACCGCGTTCATCTTCCCGTTCGCGTTCGTCGTCGGCGGCGTCGTGAACTTCGTCCTGAGAGGCCTGCTGCTTTGAGCGACGGCAGCAAATGCCCCCTGTGCGGGGCCCGCTGGGACCCCGACGACGCGTGCCGCGGAAGCTGCCCGATGTCGAGCGGCTGCACCCTGGTGCGCTGCCCGAACTGCGGCTGGGAGGCGCCGGACGTCGAGCAGTCCAGCGTCGTCAGACTCATCCGCCGCTTCTTCGGCGGCCAGCGCGAGGAGCGCACCCATGACCCCCGTTGAAGGCTTGCACGACCTGCGCGAAGAGGTCCTCGAGCAGACCTGGAACCTGAGCGAGGGCGGCGCCGCGACGCTGACCGCGCTGGCGCGAGCCGCTGGCGAGGACGTGCAGGCGACCGCCGAGCAGCTGGCGATCGACGGCTTGATCGCCATCGACGGCGACGCCGTGTCCCTCACCGCGGCGGGGGAACAGGAGGCCCGCCACGTCGTTCGGGCGAACCGGCTCGCCGCGCGGCTCCTCTCCGACCTGCTCGAGCAGCCGCCCGAACAGGTCGAGGCGATGGCGTGCCGCCTGGAGCACGCGATCACGCCGGCCCTCGCCGACGCGCTCTGCACCATGCTCGGCCACCCGCCGACCGATCCCGAGGGGCGGCCGATCCCACGCGGCGCCTGCTGCGACCAGCTGCGGACCGAGGTCGGGCCGGTGGTGCGCCCGGTGACGCAGCTGACGCCCGGTGAGGCCGGACGGGTGACGTTCGTGCACTCTCGCTTCGGCGAGCGGCTCGAGCAGTTGGCCTCCCTGGGCCTCGTGCCCGGCACCAGCGTGCGTCTCAAGCAGCTGCGCCCGGCCACCGTGCTGGAGATCGGCGAGACCACCATCGCGCTCGCCCGCGACGTCGCCGCAGACGTCTTCGTCAAGCCAGCCTGACCCCCGCGTCGAGCCGGGCCGCCAGCGGCCCGTGCACCGCAGGTCCCGTGCACTCCGGTTCCCTGGGATCGAGGTTGCCCTGAGCCGATCCAGGCGCGGGCCGTACGGTGGTTGTGTAGGGGCGTAACCACCCTCAACTACATGCAAAAACAGGCATTGGCGTGCCCGGATGGGGGTGCGTCCGACGCCACCGGTGCGCCCTTCGGAGGAGAACTGGAATGACCCGGATGAAGAACCCCCTCTGGCTGGCCTTGTTGCTCTTCGCGGCGCCGCTCCTCATCTCCGTCGGCTGCACGCCGCCGGACGATGACGACGACGACGACGACGACGACGTGACCGATGACGACGACACCACGGACGACGACGACTCGGAGGACGAGACGATCACCCCGACGGCGGCGTCGATCTCGTCGTTGATGACGGTGACCTGCGGCGACGACCCGCCCGGCGACGACGACGACTCCGCGCGAGGCGCGGACGACGACGACAGCGCCGGTGACGACGACGACAGCGCCGGTGACGACGACGACAGCGGCGCCGACGACGACGACAGCGGCCCGGCGGACGACGACGACAGCGGCCCGGCGGACGACGACGACAGCGGTGATCCCGGCCCCGAGCCCTGCCTGCTGCAGATCGACTACATCGTCCGGTACTGGGACAACATCGAGACCGGCTCCCTCGCCTGCGACCAGCACCTGACGGCGCAGGGCGAGGTGCTGCACGGCTTCGGAAACGCGCCCGGCTGCCCCAGCTGCTCGGCCGCCTTCTCCATCGACGCGGAGACCTGGGAGGACGCCAGCGACCCGACCGCCGATCCCAACCACTGCGACCCGGAGGTGCTGGACGCGTCGGGCCTGGCCATCGGCACGGACCTGGTCGAAGGCGCAGCCGACTTCAACCAGGGCGTGTTCCTGTCCGCGGGCGTGCACGAGGCCATCGGCACCGACTACGGCGGCGGCACCGCGGTCGAGATCGCGACGAACTACGCCGAGAACAGCCTCGCGTACGCGGGGCTGATCTTCTGGGAGGCGACCCCCGGCAGCGCGGCGGCGGGCCTGGAGAGCGCGGGCCTGTTCGAGCCCGAAGGCGACGCGGGACAGTTCCAGCCGGCGTTCTTCGTCTACTACGACCCGGCGACCAACGTCGACGCCGACCCGACCTCGCCCGACGGCTGGCTCGGGGTGCACGGAGCGAGCTCGACGTTCTTCTACAACCTGGAGCAGTAGCGGCGCCTGCGGCAACAAACGAGAAGCGGCCGCAACAGTTGAAGCAGAAGCGATAGACCGCCCCCACGGTCCTGCCATGGGCGGTGGCCAACCTGGGTGGCGAGGCAATCAGGCCTCGTCACCCAGGAGCCACCATGGAAGATCTCACCACCCTGCTGTCCCGCCTCCACCACGACGAGCGTGGTCAGGGCATGACCGAGTACGTCATCATCCTCGTCGCCATCGCCGTGGTCTGCATCGCCATCGCGGTGCAGTTCGGCGGGAAGATCAAGGCGCTGTTCGAGACGTCCGACGCCGAGCTGGACACGCTGGACTCGGTGCTGCCGTAGCGGTCGCTACTCGACCAGCTCCACCAGGCAGATGTTCGTCATGTCGCCGCCGCCGGCGGGGTTGTCGTGGGAGCCGAACCACAGGTTGTCGCCCGCCCAGGGGGACAGGTCCAGCTCCAGCACCTCGCCGGCGACGTCGCATACGAACGAGTCGACGTAGTCCAGGTAGTCCCAGGCGTTCAGCCCCTGGTCCTCCCAGCCCTGGCACCGGTTCATGCCGTCGGACTGCTGGGGGCCGGTGTTGCTGCTCACGAAGCCGACGCCGTCGTTGGGCCCCTCGCAGAGCAGCCCGTAGGTGGTGCCGGCGTCGACGCCGAACAGCTCGTCGTCGCAGACCTCCGAGCCGTTGCGGGCGCACGCGAGCTGGGCCCACACGGGCTCGGTGCACTCGACCTGCACCGTGGCCGCCTCGATCTCGCCGAACCAGTGGATCCCCTCGTGGACCATCTGCCAGTCGGTGGTGTAGGCGCCCGCTTCGGACGGCGCGACGAGCGGCAGCTGGAACGTCCAGGTGGCGTTGGGGGGCACGACGTCGCCCTCTTGCAGCCAGACCCGCGGGTCCCCCGCGATGAACGGGTCCTCGTCGCCGACCGCGCCGAGCTTGAAGCCGGTCGCGCGGGTCCACTCGACGGTCCCGGTGTTGCGCATGGTCACGGTCGCCGACGCCTCCTCCCCGCAGGCCAGCGTCGCCGGGATCGAGGACATCACCACCGCCGCGTCGTCCTCGACCGGCTCGGAGGCGTCGTCGTCGTCGGAGGCGTCGTCGTCGTCGGCCGCGGCGGCGGGGGCGGGCGCCGGGGGGCGCGGGGTGGGGGGGGGG
>CAYQEG010000361.1:0-5738 GCA_964416435.1 uncultured Rickettsiales bacterium | reverse complement strand
CGCTGCATGTTCGAGCCCATCAGGGCGCGGTTGGCGTCGTCGTGCTCCAGGAACGGAATCAGCGACGTCGCGACCGAGACCAGCTGGTTCGGGCTGATGTCCATCAACTGGACCTCGGCCGGCTCGACCAGGGCGAAGTCACCGCGGTCACGAGCGGAGACCCGCTCCTCGGTCAGGCCGCCGTCGTCGGCGAGCGCAGCGTTCGCCTGCGCGATGACCTGGTTCTCCTCCTCGAGGGCGGAGTGGAACTTCACCTCGTTGGTGACGATGCTGTCGCGCACCATCCGGTACGGCGTCTCGATGAAGCCGAACTCGTTGACCCGGGCGTACGTCGAGAGCGACGCGATCAGGCCGATGTTCGGACCTTCCGGCGTCTCGATGGGGCAGATCCGGCCGTAGTGGGTGACGTGCACGTCGCGCACGTCGAAGCCGGCCCGCTCGCGCGTCAGACCACCCGGTCCGAGCGCCGACAGGCGCCGCTTGTGGGTGACCTCGCTCAGCGGGTTGGTCTGGTCCATGAACTGGGACAGCTGGCTGGAGCCGAAGAACTCCTTGATGACCGCGCTGACCGGCTTGGCGTTGATCAGGTCGTGCGGCATGAGCGTCTCGATCTCCGAGAGGCTCATGCGCTCCTTGATCGCCTTCTCCATGCGGACGAGGCCGATGCGGAACTGGTTCTCCAGCAGCTCGCCGACCGGGCGCACGCGCCGGTTGCCGAGGTGGTCGATGTCGTCGACCTCGCCGTTGCCGTTGCGCAGCTCGATGAGGTAGCGGACGGTCCGCATGATGTCGTCGCGGCTGAGCGTGGTCTGCTCGAGCGGGACGTCCAACTGCAGCTTGTGGTTCATCTTCAGACGGCCGACCTTGCTCAGGTCGTAGCGCTCGTCGTTGAAGAAGAGGTTCTCGAAGAAGGCGAGGGCCGTCTCGTACGTCGGCGGGTCACCGGGGCGGAGCCGCCGGTAGATCTCGATGATCGCCTCTTCGGTGCTCTCGATCTTGTCGATCAGCAGCGTGTCGCGCAGGAACGAGCCCACGTTCACGTTGTCGATGAACAGCACCTCGAAGTCCTCGATGCCGCGCTCGCGGATCGCGCCCAGCATCTCCTCGCCGACCGGCTCGTTCGTCTCGACGAGGATCTCGCCGGTGTTCATGTCGACGATGTCGTGCGCGGCGATCTTCGGGCCGCCGGGGATCTCCAGGCCGGTGACCTCCTCTTCGAGGATCGGCACCCGGTCCATGCCCGCGGCGGTCATCTTCTTGATGGCGGCGCGCGTGACCTTCTTGCCTTCCTTGACGAAGACCGTGCCGTCGGGGCCGACGATCTCCGAAGCGACCTTCTGCCCGCGCAGGAGGTCCGCCTTGAACTCCTTGAACACGGTCCGCTCGGGACCGAGGTGCAGGTGCTCGGTGTCGTAGAAGTAGTTGAGGATCTCCTCGGTCCCGTAGCCGAGGGCCCGCAGCAGCACCGTCGCCGGCAGCTTGCGGCGGCGGTCGATCCGGACGTACAGCAGGTCCTTGGTGTCGAACTCGAAGTCGATCCAGGAGCCGCGGTTCGGGATGATGCGCGCGCTGAAGATGACCTTGCCGCTGTAGGTCGTCTTGTGCTGGGAGTCGAAGAAGACACCCGGGCTGCGGTGCAGCTGCGACACCACGACACGCTCGGTGCCGTTGATGATGAAGGTGCCGTTCTCGGTCATGATCGGCAGCTCGCCGAAGTAGACCTCCTGCTCCTTGATGTCGCGGATGTTCTGGGACTCCGTCTCTTCGTCGACGTCCCAGACCACCAGCCGCACCGTCACCTTGAGGGGCGCCGCGTAGGTCATGCCGCGCTGGCGGCACTCATCGACCTCGTACTTCGGCTTCTCGAAGGTGTAGGAGACGAACTGCAGGCTCGCAGTCTGATTGAAATCCTCGATCGGGAAGACCGAGTTGAACACGGCCTGTAGGCCGCGGTTCTCCCGCTTTCCAGGATCGACGTGCGACTGCAGGAAGTTCCCGTAGGACTTCTTCTGGATCTCGATCAGGTTATGGATGTCGATGACCTTCGCGACTTTCTCGAAGGACCGACGGAACCGGGCGTTGTTCGCGAGAAGCGACGTTGCCATGAACTCTCCTGCAGCTGCAGCGCGTGCGTTTTTCCGGAGCGGGTGGGCGGGCCCCCGAAATCGGAGGCCCGCCTCTCTATCGCGTCTGGGGCGTTAGCCCCGGAATCACTTGACCTGGCAGGAGGCGCCAGCCTCCTCGAGCTTCGTCTTGACCGCCTCGGCGTCTTCCTTGGAGACGCCTTCCTTGACCGTCTTCGGAAGGTCCTCGACGAAGGCCTTCGCCTCCTTGAGGCCGAGACCGTCCACGATGCCGCGGATCGCCTTGATGACCTGGATCTTCTTGTCGCCGAAGTCGAGCAGGATCACGTCGAACTCGGTCTGCTCCACGGCCTCGGCCGCGGCGCCACCGGCCGGCATCGCCATCGCCATCGCCGGGGCGGCGGCGGAGACGCCCAGCGCGTCCTCCAGCTCCTTGACGAGCTCGGAAAGCTCGAGGACCGTGAGGCCCTTGATCCACTCAACAACTTCTTCTCTGCTCTCGATAGCCATGATTAAGAACCCTTTCGTTCAGCTACTGTCTCTGAGCTACGCAGGCCTCGGCTGACGCCCGCCCCGTCGACCCCAATGCCGACCGGGCGACCTGCGCGATTCTGTATCTACTCGTCGCCGTCCTCGAGCTTCGCCTGGTAGGCGCTGAGCACGTTGAGGATCTGGCGGTTGACGTTGGCCAGGACGCTGACCAGGTTGCGCGACGGGCCCTGGAGCACGCCGAGCAGCTGGGCCTGGAGGACCTCCTTGGGAGGCAGGTCGGCGAGCGCCTTGACCTGGTCGGGCGACAGAGGCGCGCCGTCCATGGCGCCGCCCTTGAGCTCCATCTCCTTGTTGTCCTTGGCGAACTCGGTCAGGACCTTGGCCGCCTCCACCACGTCGGCGTAGCCGAGCAGCACCGCGTTGGTGCCGGTGAAGTGGTCGATCAACGAGGCGAACTCGGTGCCTTCGAGAGCCCGCTTGATCAGCCGGTTCTTGACGACCTGGAACTCGGTCCCTTCGACCGCCGCCACCTTCTTGCGGAACTCGGTCATGCGGGGCACGTCGAGCCCGCGGAAGTCGGTGACGACCGCCAGCTGAGCTCGGCTCAGCCGGTCGCTGAAGTCCTGGACGAATGCTTCCTTGGCTGCACGATCCATTTCAGCCTCCCGATCAGAGCGCCCGGAGGAGGGTCGGAGCGTCGACCTTCACACCGGGGGTCATGGTTCCGCTGATCGCCAGGGAGCGCACATAGGTGCCCTTGGCGGTCGCCGGCTTCAAACGAACCAGCGTCTCCATCAGCGTCTTGAGATTCTCGAGCAGCTTCTCCTCGTCGAACGACATGCGCCCGATGGGGGCGTGCACGATGCCGGCCTTCTCGACCCGGAAGTCGACCTTGCCGCCCTTGAGCTCGCTGACGCACTTGCCGATGTCGAAGGTGACCGTGCCGGTCTTCGGGTTCGGCATGAGGCCGCGCGGTCCGAGGACCCGGCCGATGCGACCGACGCTGCCCATCATGTCCGGGGTGGCCGCGACCTTGTCGAAGTCGAGCCAGCCGCCCTGGATCTTCTCGACCAGGTCCATGCCGCCGACGTGGTCGGCGCCAGCCTCGCGGGCCTCGGCGACCTTGTCACCCTTGGCGAACACGAGCACGCGGACCGTCTTGCCGATGCCGTGAGGCAGCGACACCGCGCCGCGGACCATCTGGTCGGCGTGACGCGGGTCGACGCCGAGGCGCACCGCGGCGTCCACCGACTCGTCGAACTTGACGTAGTGCAGCTTCTTCAGGAGCGAGACGGCCTCTTCGGCCGTGTAGAGCTTATCGGGAACGAGCAGCTCCTTCGCTGCCTTGTAACCCTTGTTCTTCGCCATGTTGGCTTCCTCCGCGGTTCAAACGGGCGCCTCGGTGGACGGCCTCCCGCGTCGAGGTGGGGTGGCCTGCGCGACACCATGTCGCGAGGCCGGTGCGTCGCTAGGCGACGACGTTGTCGCTGTCATGCGACAACGTTCACTCCCATCGAGCGCGCCGTGCCCCGAACGGACTGCATGGCGGACTCGATGTTGTTGGTGTTGAGGTCGGCCAGCTTGATCTCGGCGATCTTGCGGACCTGCGCTTCGGTGATCTTCCCGACCTTGAGCTTGTTCGGCTCACCGGAG
This sequence comes from uncultured Rickettsiales bacterium, assembly GCA_964416435.1. GTDB lineage: Bacteria > Myxococcota_A > UBA796 > UBA9615 > UBA9615 > CAYQEG01. Next base: position 1,509 of record CAYQEG010000361.1, on the reverse strand, counting down.
CCCTTGGCGAGCCCGGCTTCCTTGCGGATGAGCACCGACGCCGGCGGCGTCTTGGTCTCGAAGGTGAACGACCGGTCCGCGTAGACGGTGATGACGACGGGCGTGATCAGCCCGCGCTCCACCTTGTCCGTGGCCGCGTTGAAGGCCTTGCAGAACTGGGGGATGTTCACGCCGTGCTGGCCCAACGCGGGCCCCACGGGCGGCGAGGGGTTCGCCATACCAGCCGGGATCTGCAGCTTGATCTGCCCCGTGACCTTCTTTGCCATCGTTCTTCTCCTCGGCGGCCGGGCCGCCTCTTACTGCTTCTGAACCTGGATGAAGTCGAGCTCCACCGGGGTGGCTCGACCGAAGATCGAGACCATGACGCGGAGCTTGCCCTTCTCGGGCCGCACCTCGTCGACGATGCCGTTGAAGTTCGCGAACGGCCCTTCGACCACGCGGACGGCCTCGCCCTTGCTGAACTCCATCTTCGGCTTGGGAGCCGCGGTGCCCGAGGTGAGCTGGCCCTTGACCTTCTCGACCTCGTGCGGCGGGACCCGCGGCGGGTTGCGGCTGTTGCCGCCCACGAACCCGGTGACCTTCGGCGTGTTCTTGACGATGTGCCAGGTCTCGTTGTCCAGGTCCATCTGCACCAGGATGTAGCCCGGGTAGAACCGCTTCTTGGTCTGGCGGATCTTGCCGGTCTTGGTGCGCTCCTGGACCTCCTCTTCGGGGACCAGGATCTCGCCGAACCAGTCCTGCTTGCCCATCGACTTGATCCGCTCTTCGAGGGCCGCGCGGGCCTTGTTCTCGAAGCCGGAGTAGGTGTGGACCACGTACCAGGCCATGTGCTCGGTCGACACCTCGTCGACCTCCTGTTCGACCAATTCGTCGGACATCATCGCTCAGGCCCCCAGGTTCAGGATGACGCCGAAGAAGCGCTTGAAGACGAGGTCGAAGCCCCAGAGCATCAGCGCGATCGCGACGGAGGTGACGACGACCACGAACGTGTGGTCGCGCGTTTCCTTCTGAGTCGGCCAGACGACCTTGCGGGTCTCCTGGACCGTCTCCATGCAGAAGGCGTGAACCTCCTTGTGCTTCCAGAGCACCACCGCGACCACGACCGTCACCACCACGGCGACCAGCGAGGCCAGCGAGAAGGAGCCGCCGAGGGCGGGGTTGGCCACGCCGAACGTGATGAAGGCCCACTGGGTGACGTCCCTCAACACGAACCAGAGGCACGCCGCCAACGCGAGCCAGGCGAAGCCGAGCACTCGTCGATCACTCATGGCGTGTCCTCTCCTCTCTCGCACGTCGGGCGCCCGGACATCCGGGCGCCCTCGCGCGTCTTTCAAGATGTTTGGCAGGGGCGCCAGGTCTCGAACCCGGGACCTGCGGATTTGGAATCCGCTGCTCTACCAACTGAGCTACACCCCTGCAGACAACTCCTCGACAGCCCCGAGGGGCTCTCGTTCCTACTCGTGAATCTTCGCGACGACGCCGGCGCCGACGGTGCGGCCACCCTCGCGG
>CAYQEG010000360.1:0-5753 GCA_964416435.1 uncultured Rickettsiales bacterium | reverse complement strand
TGACGCGGCCGAGGAGTTTTTCGTTGACGGCGTCTGCTACTCCGACGATCCCTGCCCCGCCGACTACCCCGACGACTCCGACGGAGACGGCGTCTGCGAGGGGATCGACGTGTGCGTGGGCGACGACGCGACGGGCGACTCCGACGGCGACGGCGCGTGCGACGACGTCGACCCCTGCCCCACCGACACGCTGGACGACATCGACGGCGACGGCGTCTGCGACAGCGCGGACGTCTGCGACGGCGACGACGCGGTCGGCGACGGCGACGGCGACGGCGTCTGCGACGACCTGGACCCCTGCCCCCTGGACAACCCCGACGACACGGACGCCGACGGAGTCTGCGACGCGACCGACTCCTGCGACGGCAACGACGCCAGCGGCGACGTCGACGGCGACGGCGTCTGCGACGACATCGATCCCTGCCCCCTGGACAACCCCGACGACACCGACAGCGACGGCGTCTGCGACACCGACGACCTCTGCGTCGGCAACGACCTGACCACCGACACCGACGGTGACGGCGTCTGCAACGACGAGGATCCCTGCCCGCTCGACAACCCCGACGACGTCGCCGGGGACGGCGCCTGCGACTGCGGCGATACCTGCCTCGGCGACGAGGCCGCCGGCGACGTGGACGGCGACGGCGTCTGCGACGACATCGATCCCTGCCCCTTCGACAGCCCCGACGACAGCGACCTGGACGGTGTCTGCGACACCGACGACCTCTGCGACGGCGACGACGCCCCCGGGGACACCGCCGCGGACGGCGTCTGCGACGACAGCGACGTCTGCCCCGCGGATCCGGTGGTCGACTGCGACGGGGACGGCACCTGCGACAGCGACGACCTGTGCGAGGGCGACGACACCACCGGCGACACGGACGCCGACGGGGTCTGCGACGACCTGGACGAGTGCCCCGCCGGCATCGACACGGACAACGACGGCGTCTGTGACGACGACGATCCGTGCCCCCTGGACAACCCCGACGACATCGACGGGGACGGGGTCTGCGAGACCGACGACCTCTGCTTCGGGGACGACGCGACCGGCGACTGGGACGAGGACGGCGTCTGCGACGACACCGACCCGCCGCCCGGGGACGACGACGACAGCGCCGGCGACGACGACGACTCCGCGGGAGACGACGACGACGACGCGACCGACGACGACGACTCCGCGGGAGACGACGACGACGCGGCCGACGACGACGACACCGGCGTGGTGGACGACGACGACGACGACGTGGTGATCGATGACGACGACGGCGACGGTCCGGACTGCGGCTGCGCCACCGGCGCATCGGACAGCGCGCCGCTGGCCGGCCTGCTGCTGCTCCCGCTGGTCGCGGTCCTGCGCCGGCGGGGCTGAGCCCCGGGGTCCGGCTCCCCTCTACTCGCAGTCGTCCTCGACGGGGGGCACGACGCCGTCGCAGTTGGTGTCGTAGCCGTCGCACTGCTCGGCGTGATCGCCGGGGTGCACGAAGTCGACCGCGGGCTCGCAGTCACCGCCGCAGGCGGAGTAGCCGTCGTCGTCCAGGTCGAGCTCGTCCTCGCCGAGGGAGCCGTCGCAGTCGGTGTCGATGTAGTCGCAGGCCTCGTCCGCGCCGGGGAAGCGCGCCGCGTCGTCGTCGTCGCAGTCGCCCGCGCACCGGCTCCAGCCGTCGCCGTCCTCGTCCGCCTCGTTGGCGGGCCGCTCGTCGTTGCAGTTGGTGTCGAACCCGTCGCAGATCTCCTCGGCGCCCGGGTGCACGGTGGCCTGGCTGTCGTCGCAGTCCCGGCCGCCGAGCTCGGTCGTGACGAAGCCGTCGCGGTCCAGGTCGCCGTCCTCGAAGAAGGCGACCAGGTGCACGATCGCCTCGTAGCGCTCGTCACCGCGGGCGACGGTCAGGCGGGCCACGTCCTCGAGCAGGCCGCTGGCCTCCTCCGGGGTCGTGAACACGAACTCGACGGCGTAGGACGCCTCGGGCTCGAACACCATCGGCGCCGAGGTGAGCAGCTGGAAGTGCTCGCCGGCGTCGAGGCGAGCGTCGATCAGCTCCTGCTCGAAGATCAGCTGGTTGGTGACCGCCACCCCGTCGGCGTACTCGCCGTGGAGGTAGACGTCGCCGAAGTCGAGCGTCTGGTCGAGCGGCGTCAGGCTCTCGCCGCAGCCGATCAGCAGCCCGAAGAGGGCGGGGAGGGCGAACACACCGAGGGGGTTGAGGCTCCGTCGCATGAGACCAGCTTGGTCCCATACATGGAAATGTCAACAAAATGTCAGGAACTTGTCAGCCAAAAGCCAACGAGCGGCCCCCCGGCCCCGCCGCTACTCCGGGAGACGGGCCTCGAAGCGCGCGGACCAGACCTTGCCCTCGACCTGGGCGACCCCGGCGGCCAGCGTCGCCTCGTCGAGTCCCAGGTTGGCGAGGTCGTTGGCGACCATGCCGGTGAGCATGTCGGCGTCGTAGACGAACCGCTCGGTCACCTGAACGTCCTCCAGGCCGGCGTCGCGCAGCCCCTGCACGTAGTCCTCCTCGGAGATCGCGCCGGCGACGCAGGCGGCGTAGGCGGCCGCGTGGCCCTTGATCCAGTCGGGCAGATCCTGGGCGACGATGTCGCTGATCCGGATGCGTCCGCCCGGCTTGAGCACGCGGGCGATCTCGCCGAACACCTTCGGCTTCTCGGGCGACAGGTTGATGACGCAGTTGGAGATCACCCAGTCGGCGGACGCGTCGCGCACCGGCAGGTCTTCGATGATCCCCTTGCGGACCTCCACCTGGGTGGCGCCGGCGGTCGCGGCGTTGGCGCGGGCCCGGTCGATCATCGCGTCGGTCATGTCGACGCCGATCACGCGGCCCGAGGGGCCGACCTTGTCGGCCGCGATCAGGAGGTCGAAGCCGGCCCCCGAACCGAGGTCGACGACGGTCTCGCCGGCGGCCACCTCGGCGAACGCGAGCGGGTTGCCGCAGCCGAAGCTGGTGGCGGCGGCTTCGGGGTGGGCGTCGGCCTCGGCGCCGTAGCCGGCGACGAGCGAGGCGACGGCGGGGGCCTGGGCGCCGACGTCGGGGGCCTGGGCGCCGTCCGGGGCGCAGCAGCTCGGGGCGCAGCAGGACGACGCGCCCTTCGTCGCGCGGTCCAGCGCTTCGGTGTAGGCCTTCGAGACGGTCTGGCGGGTGGTGTCGGAGTTCATGAGGAGGTTCCCTGTTCGAGGTTCTGTTCTGGGGGTGAGGGTGCGCAACAGGCCGAGCTCTCGAGCGCGTCGGCGACGGTGCGCAGGGTGTCGGCCAGCAGCCGGCCGTTGAGCCGGTAGCGGACCTCCCGTCCATGCCTCTCCGCGGTCACGACCTTCGCCCGCTTGAGCTGGGCCAGGTGGCGGCTGACCCCCGACAGGTGCACGCCGCAGCACGAAGCTGCTTCGCTCACCGGCAACGCGTCGTCGGCCATGGCCAGGCGGCAGACGAGCGTCAAACGCGTGGGGTCGCCCAGGGCCCGGAACAGCTCCGGGTCGAGCAGCGAGTCGAGAGAGGGGAGGCAGCAGGACGTCATGAGTAGATGATTAGATCATTTGCGCAAATTTGCAACTAACCTTTTCGATCTTCTCGTCAATCGGGCCGCTGTGCCCCGATCACTCCTGTCGGATGATGACGAACTCGACGCGGCGGTTGTTCGCCTTGCCGTCGGAGGTGCGGTTGGTGTCGATGGGGCGGGCCTCCCCGTAGCCGACGGCGCGCAGCCGCTCCGGCTCCACCCCCGCGCGCACCAGGTAGCGCATCACGGCGATGGCGCGACGGTTGCTCAGGTCCAGGTTGGCGCTGTCGCTGCCGTCGCTGTCGGTGTGGCCCTGGATCTCGATCTCGAGGATCTCGGGGTAGGCCATCAGCACGTCCCGCACCGCGTTGAGCACGGGATACGAGCGCCGCTTGATCGTGTCCTTGCCGGTCGCGAAGTAGACCTTCTCCAGGATCATGATCCGCTTCGTGTCGCCGCTGTCGTCGATGACGGCGAGGGCCTCGTCGGGGCAGCCGTCATCGTCGTCGACCGCGTTGAGCGTCTCGGGCTGGTTGGGGCAGGCGTCGTCGCCATCGGCGAACCCGTCGGCGTCGTTGTCCGGGTCGGGCACGCCGTCGGCGTCCTCGCAGCCGTCCTTGTCCTCGGGGTCCAGCGGCGCGCCGTCGTTGACGTCGAGCACGCCGTCGGAGTCGTTGTCGGGGTCCGGGCAGCCGTCGGCGTCCTCCCACGTGTCGACGTCCTCGGGCTGGAGCGGACAGGAGTCGACGTCATCGGCGAGGCCGTCGGCGTCGTTGTCCGGATCGGGCACGCCGTCGGTGTCCTCGAAGCCATCCTTGTCCTCGGGGTCCAGCGGCGCGCCGTCGTTGACGTCGAGCACGCCGTCGGAGTCGTTGTCGGGATCCGGACAGCCGTCGGCGTCCTCCCAGGTGTCGACGTCCTCGGGCTGCTGCGGGCAGGAGTCCTTCTTGTCGACGAGGCCGTCGCCGTCGCTGTCCTTGTTCGACCCCGGCTGCAGGCCGACGCTGAACCAGCCGCGCACGTCCGGCGTGCCGTAGCCGCGGGTCAGCCCCGGGCCGGCCCCCAGGGCGACCGACAGCGGCCCGTCGGGGTCGTAGCGGAGCCCCAGCGACAGCTCCATCGGCGAGTGGCGCAGGTCGAACGGCTTCAGCCCCGTCGCCTCGGCGACGTCGGGCGCGATGACCGTGGCGCCGATCCACTCCAGCTGGATCGTGAGCTGAGCGTCGGCGAGCGGCACGCCCAGGCCGATCGCCCAGCGCAGCTCGTCGTCGGGCTGGATGCCGAGCAGCGGGGCCCCCCCGAAGTTGACCTGGAAGCCGAGGTTGACGTCGAACAGGAAGTACTTCCACCGTCGGCCGACGGCGACGTCGAGGCCGAGACCGACCGCGCCGGAGCCGACGAACTGGCGGCGGGTCCCCGTCGGCACCGTCAGCTGCAGGGCCCCGAGCAGGTTGAGCTTGTGATCCTCCTGGAGCAGCGGCTGCCCGGCGACCGTGACCCGCAGGTCTCCGATGCCGACGTTGCCGCCGCTGCCGCCGACCGCCCGGGCGAGGTCGGCGCTTGCGTTGGCGCCCCCCTGGACCTGCAGGAACGGCATGGCGACGCCGATCTGCAGGTGACGGATCGGCGACCACGCCGCCGTGAGGTCGAACCCCACGAGGTGGTCGATCAGGCCGATGCGCCGGTCGCGGTCGAGCGTGCCGAGCTCCAGCGGACGCAGCGCGTAGTTGACCGACAGGCTCACGCCCCAGGCGTTCTTGTCCGGGAGGTTGGCGCCGCGCACCCGGGCGAACCCCCGGAGCTGGGGGACGGGGTCGAAGCGCTGGCCGTCCAGCCGGGGCGCGTCGGCCGCGACGGCGGGCGCCGCGAGCAGCGTCAGGGCGAGCAGCGGCAGCCCGAGGCGAGCGAGCCGCGGGCCGGACCGGCGGCGGCGCAGACCCACCCCGAGCAGCAGGAGCAGACCCAGGGCCGGCGCCACGGGGGCGTTCGCCTCGGCCTGGTCACACGCGCAGCCGCCGGAGCCCTGGAGGCCGTCGGGGACGAGCGGGTCGGTGCCGAGGAAGACCTCCTGCCCGTCGGGGATGCCGTCGCCGTCGGTGTCGGAGTCGTTGGGATCGGTGCCGATCTCGTCCTCGACGTCGTTGGACAGGCCGTCGCCGTCCGGGTCGGCGAGGTCGACGTCGTCGTCAGCCGCGTCGTCGTCGTCGGCCGCGTCGTCGTCGTCGGCCGCGTCGTCGTCGTCGGCC
>CAYQEG010000359.1:0-5755 GCA_964416435.1 uncultured Rickettsiales bacterium | reverse complement strand
CGTCGTCGTCCTCCGCCGCGTCGTCGTCGTCCGCCGCGTCGTCGTCGTCGGTGGCGTCGTCGTCGTCTGTGGCGTCGTCGTCGTCGGTGACGTCGTCGTCGTCGGGCGCTGTCGGACAGGCGGAGAGCCCCAGCGCGAGCGCCAGGAGCACGGAGAACAGGAGGTTTCGGTGCATCATGGGCGCGACCTTATCTATCAATGGGTAGATAAACAAGGAGACGTTCAAGAAGAGCGGGGCGTGGCGACCTCCGGGGGGCTGCGCTGGGCCGGCGGGAACCAGCGGTCGCACCAGTCACAGGTCCCGCACGACAGGCCGCAGGTCGTGATCTTCTCGAACGCGCCCACGGGCTCGACGTAGTGCTCCGCCACGTGCTCGTAGCTGGTCGCCTCGAGGTAGAGCCGGCGGCGCTGGTCGATGGCCTCGAGCGGCAGCATGCGGCCGTCCATCTTGGCGACGTCGACCAGCCCGTCGTACAGCGGCAGCGTCGCCGGCACGACGTCCTTCTGGGCGATCGACCAGGGTCGCCGTCCTCGCTCGTCGTGCATGAAGCAGCTCGCCCGGTCCGGCGTGCAGAGGTGCGGCTGCGCCATGAGCATGCTGTGGGACAGCATCGACGGGCACTCCGGCAGGCACAGGTCGTCCAGCACGATCTTGATCCGGGGGCCGAGCGCCCGGATCGCCGCGATGGCGTCCAGCCGCTTGTTGATCGCCCGGCCGAGCACGATCGACTCGACGCCCAGCTCCTCGACCCACAGCCGGGCCCCTCGGGGCGAGACGATCGCGACCGCCGTCGACACGCACAGCCGCAGGTCCGGGAGCGCGGTCCGCAGGTCCCGGGCGAGGGGGTAGTCGGCCACCGTCACCTGGGTCCGGTCGCCGAACAGCTCCACCAGCCCCGCCACCTCGGGCACCACCGCCTCCCGGCCGTCGGTCCAGACCGGCATGTTGAGCACGATGTTGGCGTCGATCCCGCGGTCGTCCATCACCGCGGCCAGGGGGCCGAGGGCGTCCTGGTAGGCGCGGCGGTCCTCGGGCCCGGTCCAGAACCGCGCCGTCGGCGCGATCGACCCGTGGATCGGGAGGTAGACCTCCGAGACCCCCTCGTGCTGCGCGTCGAGCCAGGCCGGGTAGCCGGGGTCGTGGTTGTAGGGGAGCGCCAGGGTGATGGCTGTGTCGAGGAGGCTCATGGTGACCCGAGTCTGCTCCGACCCCGCGGCGGTCACCATGACGGTGGAGTCCGTCAGCCGCCCCAGTCCGACGGCTCCGGGCCGACCACCACCTCCAGCACCCCGCCCTCGACGAGGGTCGCGTGGTCGATGCGGGGCTCGGTGATCGGCTCGTCGTTCCAGGTCATGGACTGGATGTAGGGCTCGGTCTCCGGGTCGCCGACGACCTCGATCACGACGGTCCCGCCGTCGTAGTAGCCGGGGTGCAGGTGCAGCGTGGCCCGCTGGAACCGGGGCGCCGTCAGCGTCCAGACGCCGTCCCCGGGGGCGATCGGGTAGATGCCGAGCATCGACAGCACCAGCCAGGCGGACGTCGAGCCTGCGTCGTCGTTGCCGGGCAGCCCGTCGGGGCCCGAGCCGTAGTCGCTGTCGGAGATGAGCCGGACGCGCTCCTGGGTGCCCGCTGGCGCCCCCGCGGCGGCGTACAGCCAGGGCACGTGGAAGCTCGGCTGGTTGGACGGGTCGAAGTGGCCGTCGGCGAAGAAGGCGTCGAGCCGCTCGACGAACGCGGCCTGGCCGCCCATCGCCTCGACGAGCGCGGGCACGTCGTGGGGCACGAACCAGGAGTAGATCCAGGAGTCCGCCTCGGCGAAGTCGTTGAAGTCGCTGTCGTCGGTCGGATCGAAGGGCTCGACCCAGGCGCCGTCCCGGCCCCGCGCCTGCATGAAGCCGTGCTCGGGGTTCCAGTGGTTGCGCCAGTACTCGGCCCGGTCGTCGTAGCGCTGCGCGTCGGCGGTCCGGCCCAGCGCCTCGGCGAACCGGGCGGCCGTCCAGTCGTCGTACGCGTGCTCCAGGGTCATCGAGACGGACTGGGTGGTGTCGCACTCCGACGGCACGTAGCCCAGCTCGATGTACTCGGGCGGGGTGCCGAGGTTGACGTAGCCGCACCCGACCGCGGGCAGGTCTTCGATCTCGTCGGTGCCGGCGTGGTCCACCGCCTCCCAGGCGAGCTCGGCGTCGAAGCGGTCGAGGCCCTTGATCCAGGCGTCGGCGATGATCGGGACGGCGTGGTTGCCGATCATCACGCGGGAGTAGCCCGTCGCGTTCCAGGTGCACTTCGGCAGCCAGCCGCCCTCCTCGTAGTGCACGAGCATCGACGTGATGACGTCGTCCCGAAGCTCCGGCTCCACCAGCGTCGCCCAGGGGTGGGACGTGCGGAACGTGTCCCACATGCACCAGTCGTCGGTGAAGTAGCGGAAGCCGTCGGCGGGCCGGACCACGGGGGCGCCCGACGCGCCGACGACGAACTGCCCGTTCGCCTCCGTGTAGTCGGCGGGCTGGAAGAAGGTCCGGTACAGCGCCGTGTAGAAGACGCCGAGCAGGTCCTCGTCACCCTCGACCTGCACGCGGTTGAGCGCGGTGTTCCAGGTGGCGTCGGCCGCGGCGGCCACGGCGTCGAAGTCGCGATCTCCGACCTCGGCGGCGAGGTTGGCGGCGGCTTGCGCTTCGCTGATGAGCGAGACGCCGACGCGCACCTCGATCGCGGTCTCCTCCGCCAGGTCGAACTCCGCCCACGCGCCCAGGTCGCGGCCGAAGCCCTCGGTGGCGCCTTCGTTGACGTCGGGGTCGTCGCCGGCTCCGACGAAGACGCCGGTGCTGGTCGGGGTGACGCCGAGTTCCACGTGGAAGTAGAGGGTGACGTAGGCGGTGGCGCCGTCGTTGCCGGTGAACAGCGCAGCCGCGGGGTGCACGTTGTAGGAGGCGCGGCCGCTCCAGGTGCGCCCGTCGATCGCGACGAGGCCGCCGGTCGAGTCGCCCAGGGAGTGGCCCAGGTCGAGGAGGAAGCGGGCGGGTCCGGCGGGGAACGTGTGGCGGTGCACCGCGGCGTGGGAGGTGGCCGTCAGCTCGGAGCGCACGCCGTAGTCGTCCAGGGTGACGGCGTAGTAGCCGGGGCGGGCGACCTCGGAGCTGTGCTCGAAGGCGCTGGGGCGGGCGCCACGGTCGATGACCCGGTCGCCAGTCTGGGGGAGGAGGAGGAGCTGGCTGTAGCCGTTGGCGCCGCCGCCGGGCCCCTCCAGGTGGGTGTGGCTGAAGCCCTCGATCCGGTCGCCGCCCCAGTCGTAGGCGTCGACGTCGCCGGCGTCTCCGACGGTGTCGGGGGAGGCGCGCACCATGCCGTGGGGGACGAGGGCGCCGGGGATGGTGTTGCCGGGTCCGCCGGTGCCGAGCATCGGGTCGACGTGGCCGGTGAGGGGGATCTCGGCGATGGGGAAGGGGACCTCCGCGTCGTCCGCCGGCGTGGGCGGCTCGGCCGGCGGCTCTTCGCAACCGGCCAGCGCGAGCGCGAGCAGCGCTACTGGCAGACGGTCGACAGGTCGATGACGGCGTCGTTGTCGAGCTCTTCGCACTCGTTGGACTCCAGCTGGTCGTCCACCACGACGACGAGCGCCACGTAGTCGACCAGATCGGCGGCCGCCATGGTGAAGACATAGGGGGTGGTGACGCCGCCGGCGGGTAGCGGGTCTCCGAGCTCCAGGGTCGCCAGCTCGACCAGGTCGCCGGCGGCGTCCTCGCCGTAGACGGTCAGGTCGAGGTAGTCGGCGGCGGTGATCTGGCCGTCGTTGCCGACCTGGATGAGGATCTCGACGTCTGCGCCGCAGGCGTCCTGGCAGGGGCCGAAGGGTGTCACGTACAGGTTGGTCGCGGCCTGGGGATCGAACGCGCCGAAGCCGCCCTGGCGGAAGGTGTTGTAGTCGGGCCAGTTGACGTCCGGCACGGCGGGCACGCTCAGGTCGTCGTCGATGTTGGTGATCGAGTAGGCGTGCTGGTTCCAGACGGTGCGGGCGCTGACCCAGTTGTCGTCGAGGTCGCCGTAGACGGTGAGGCCCTGGTTGCCGGTGTTGTGGGCGACCAGGATCTCGGCCTTGCCGTCGCCGTCGGCGTCGGCGATGGTCGGGTACTCGTTGACCGTGCCCGAGGCGTGGGCCGCCTCCTGGAGCAGGACCGCGCCGGTGGCGCCGTCGAACACCCACAGGTCGTTCTCGTCGGCGTAGACCACCTCGGCGGCGCCGTCGCCGTCGAAGTCGAACACGGAGCTGCCGGTCGAGGCGGAGCTGCTGTCGTCGATCGTGGCTGACCACAGCCGCAGCCCGTCCACTTCGTAGACGGAGTACCGGCTGGAGCCTGCGACCGCGATCTCGGGGTCTCCGTCGCCGTCGAAGTCGGCGATGGTCGCCGGGCCGCCGTTGCCGCCGTTGTAGACGTTCCACTCGTGCAGCAGCGAGCAGTCGGTGTCGAAGACGCGGACCTGGCCGTTGCCGGAGACGACGAACTCGCCGTCGTCGTCGGCGTCGAGGTTGGCGACGGCGGGGTAGCCGTCCTCGCTGCCGGTGGCGCAGACGGTGCTGCCGTCGGGGGCGTAGACGGCGTTGCCGGCGAGCACCTCCTGGATGCCGTCGCCGTCGAGGTCGACGCCGAAGGCGTGCCAGCCGCTGTTGGAGTAGCCGGAGTGGTAGCCCTTGCCGAGGGCGCCCAGGCCCTGGAGGGTGCCGTCCTCGCCGTTGAAGATCCGGTTGCCGAAGATCACCTCGGGGGCGCCGTCGGCGTCGAGGTCGGCGATGGCGGGGGCGTGCGAGCGGCAGGCGATCGTCCCGGCGTCGTAGACCCAGGCGAGGGTGCCGTCGACGTCGTACAGGCCGGCGTAGCAGCTGCTGCCGGCGCGCACGGTGGCGGCGATCTCGGGGTCACCGTCGGCGTCGACGTCGCCCAGGGCGACGGACTGGTAGCGGTAGGGCCGGTAGGACGTGCCGTTGGGGGCGATCACGTCGCGCACGGCGAGGTGCTCGACGGAGCCGTCGCCGCTGATGACGCGCAGCACCGCGGTCGTGGTGCTGCTGCTGCCGGCGCGGCCGACGATGACCACGTCGGGGGTGTCCTGGTCGGTGATGACGCCGTCGCCGTCCTCGTCGGTGAGGTGCTCGCCGGGCGGGGCGCTGTAGCGGTGGCCCCCACCCGCGCACGTGGAGAATCTGTTAATAGCCCACACCACGGTGCGGTTTAAGGTGCCCTCGGGCGGGGTGTAGGTGCAGGCCGGATCGACCGCGACGGTGGAGGCGGGGGGCTCGAGGTCGCAGGCGTCGGGGTCGTCGAGGCCGTCGCAGTCGGAGTCGACGCCGTCGAACCAGGACTCCTCGGCGCCGGGGTAGGTCGACGCTTCGGTGTCGTCGCAGTCCTCGGGGCCGCCGACGGGTACGGTGTCGTCGGGCTGGTCGCAGGCGAGGATGAGGTCGTCGGCGTCGCCGAAGCCGTCTCCGTCCAGGTCGGCGGCCCACTCGGACTGGCCGTCGACGGGGTCGTCGTCGTCGTCGACGAGGCCGTCGCAGTCGTCGTCGATGTCGTTGCAGATCTCGGTGGCGTCCGGGTTGACGAGGGCGTCGCTGTCGTCGCAGTCGAGGTCGCCGCCGGCGGGCACGGTCAGCAGAGGGGCCTCACAGGCCTCGAACACCAGCACCGGGTCGCCGAAGCCGTCGCCGTCGAGGGCCACGTCGAAGAGGTCGCCGCCGGTGACGTCGGGGTCATCGTCGTCGAC
>CAYQEG010000358.1:0-5874 GCA_964416435.1 uncultured Rickettsiales bacterium | reverse complement strand
CCGGATAAGCGCTGTACGGAGCGAAGCGGAGTATGGCGTCTATCCAGTGTTGGGCGGCGTTGCGGTCAAGCGTGGGGAGAGCGCTCCTGGCGGCGTAAGCCGTCGGGAACGCGAGAGGCGCCGGCCGGGAGAACCTGGCCCTTGACTCGCTCAAGAGGAGAGTCCATGGTCAACAGCGTGAGCCGGAGGTCGTCGGTGTGACGATCCGCCACGATGGGGGACAGAGTGAGTTCCACCGAGCATGCGAACCTAGAGTGGCCTGACTACGGCCAGCACGGTCAGCGCTGCCCCAACGGCTGCGGAGATACGGCTACCGAAACTCGTCCGGTCGCGCGGCGGGTTCGACTTGAACGGGATACCGACGAATCTCTGGGTGGGGCTGTCGCATCTGGTCGGACTACTTCGTCCGACGACAACGTGGTAGCCGTAGCGGACACTGAGAGCGTGTACCGGTTGCTCCCTTGGCTTCGTCCGGGTGGGAGTAGGGACCCTTCGCATGAGTCAGTCAACAGGGCCCCCGCCTTCCGGTGCCCCGGCCTCGTCGAAGCGACTCAGGCGCGGATAGCAAGGTCCTCGGAGTCTGGCCCGAGAGTTCTTCCCCTGTCCTCGCTTCGGATTCCATGGCCCAACTCGAGCGAGACTCAGAAGGTTCTGAGAGCCCTGCCGTGGCTGAAGCCTCCACCGCCGCCCTCGACTCAAGGAGCTGAACCTCTGAGTCCCTGGCCGAACCCTCTTCGAGAATCTGGAGGACGCCCTCGACTACCGCTCGAGTGGGGAATGGGGGGAGGCTGCACCCTTGGCCTGGGTCCTCGACAGCCGAACTACTACGCCGGAAGCGACGCTCCGCTGAACGCGCTCGCGCATGGGCGCTCCGACTCCGGGTCCGGGGCGAATCGACCGACTTTCGGAGTACTCTGTCGGTGGGTCAGCGATGGCCTCACACCGCTTGTACCGGGCGAGAACGGAACTCCGCCTTCTATCGGGCTGCCGCCGCGCGGCGGACTCCCGTGGCCAGAGTGGAACCCGGCATTCCCATTCGCGCCTTCCAAGAAGGGAGGCCCTGAAGTCCATCTAGGTTGGCCATCAGCATTCGATGGCGATGACCCGTCCTCAGCCGCGAACTGGCAGTTCGGCGAGCGAGTGGAGGTAGCGTCACCCAGCTACTGGCCAGACTTCGCCGAGGAGACGTCGGGGCAGCCTTGGCTACGGCTGGGCACCAACTTCTTCGTTCTCCTGCAATCAAGTTCATCCGACACATACGGCGCGACGCTCCAAGAGGCTTGGTTCCTGGGAATGGTCTTGAGGGTCATCAAGGAGGGTCTTGGCCAAATGCACGAGTGGGCGGAGTGGGAGCGTGACGAACGGTTCGTCGACCACCCGGAGTCGGGACACTCAGAGTCCGTCCTGGCCGACTACACCGCTTTCACTGTTCTACCGGAGAGCGCTCTCGAAGTGGGTCTCGGCTCCAAGCTACGACGCTGGGTCTCCGGCATCGATGGCCGCCCCGTTCACTTCGTTGTTGGGCCCCGTTCGTTCGACTACACGCTCTTCGCGACCCCCGGCGTCCAAATCGTGGGCCTTTCTCGGGCTCAGTTTGATGACCTCCAATTCAATGGACATAGTCCTCCCCAACCTGGAGCGAGTTCGCTCGTATCGAGTCTCATCACTGAGGCCCGCAGCCACTGGGGACGGGCTTGGTACGGAGAAGTTCCGGCCTGGGAACTTCCGGTGAAGACGTATGAGTGGATTCGCCCCGAACTGCTCCTAAGCCTAGCGAACTCGATCGCGAAGATTGCAGGCCGCGTCGTGCACGAGATCGGTCATCTCGCTTGGAGACGGGACTTCCCGCTCTCCAACGCCGTGGACGCGCCGAGCGTCTGGGGTATCTCAGACTTCGGGGGTCCCGCCGTCCGCCCGACAGAGAATCCGTCAGTAGTCGGCACCCAGGCGTACGAGGGTGACCGACCGTTTGCTCCACCGTGCACCCCAAAACACTGGTCTCTCTATGTCTTGGGCTGGCTGTTCGAGGGCCTCCTACGGCACGACGTCCGAGGCGTACTTGACGCAGTCCACGATGTGAATTCAGGGCCTTTTGGCACGGGCCTCTACCCAACCGGGGAGGAGGACTGCCCTTGGTCCGACTACATGTAGTAGCTCTTCTTGGGGTGTTCGTCGGGTTGGTGCCGATGGCGTGCATCGATGGGGACGATGACGACTCTGCTCGTGGGGTGAACGATGACGACTCTGGTGGTGACGACGACGACTCTGGTGGTGACGACGACGACCTCGCCGATGACGACGACATCGCTGTGGGCGAACTGGTTCTGCTCTGGCTGACCCTGAACGTCGCGGAACCTCCCGGCGTGTCAGTCACGGCCACGTTGGGCGTCAATCACCTCATGGACGCCGGGTCGACACTCGTGTGCAGGGAACTGGTCAACATCGACGGTATCCTCGCCACCGACCCCGGGGACCGAAGCAAGACGTGTGGCGAGTGTGCCGCTCTAGTCCAATTCGACTTAGCAACCGCCCAGGCAGCAGTCTCCGATGAACTGCCCGAGTTGGACTGTGCACAGCTCTCGGGCTGGAAGTTCGAGGGGTCGCTTGGGGACAAGCTCACGTCCTCGGTTGAGGCCGGCGGCTTCGGGGACGCACTGTCCATCGCTGTCTTCGACCGGGTGTGGGCGGAGTCCAACGACTTCGACGTGTTTGTCTCTGAAGAGCACGACGGCACGGTCGGTGCGCTTGAGTCAGGGCTCCCGGATGGAGTCATCCTGACCCACCTCGGCGCCGCCAGGTTGGCGGAGGGGAGTCTCATGGATCACCTGGACGCGAGTGCCGAGCTTCGCGAGATCGCCTCTGGCTGGTTGCCATGGTGGCGGATCTACGTCGCCGACGTGGCTGTGCCTGCGCCGGGCCTGACTGGGGAGCGTGGAGCATTGGCGGTGTCCAGTTTTGCGGGGAGTCTCCTGCAGTAGGCCGGTACCCGACGTCGAGAAGGTCCCGGGGCTCCGAGGAGCCCTTCTTGGCTGCGCCGGGGCGCTGCCAAGTGGGAGCGATAGCCGCAAGGCTTGGGACGGCGAGGACGAGTGCCCAACGACAATTAGATCTCCCCACCGACGACAACTACTTCTCCCCATCGGATGAGCGCCTGACGTCGGCCTGATCAACGCTCCCCGGCTCACAGCCGGAGGCGTCGTGACGAAGGACCAGCAGGTGCGGAGGCTGATGGAAGAGATGAGCAAGCACGGAAGAATCGGCAAGGCCGCGATGCGGTCGGGCATGGACCGCAAGACGGCCCGCAAGTACGTCGAGGCGGGGAAGCTGCCGACGGAGATGAAGCAGCCGCGGACGTACCGGACGCGGCGGGACCCGTTCGCCGAGGACTGGGACGAGGTGGTGCCGTTGCTGCGGGACATCCCGGGCCTGGATGCCAAGACCGTCTTCGACGAGCTCTGCCGGCGTCATCCAGGTCGGCACCTGTCAAACGACATCCGGAATCAGACCCCTTGCGACATCAAGATTCAGACCCCCCTTTCGTGACCTTCGTGGCCTTGAGTAGGCCTGATCTGCGCTTCGCCCTGAGCCGGTAACTCTCGCCGCGGATGGTCAGCACGTGGCTGTGGTGCAGCAGTCGGTCGAGGATGGCGGTGGCGACGACCGCGTCGTCGAAGACCTCACCCCACTCGCCGACGCTGCGGTTGCTGGTCAGCAGCACGCTGCCGCGTTCGTAGCGGCGGACGATCAGCTGGAAGAAGAGGTGAGCGGCGTTGCGCTCCAGGGGCAGGTAGCCGAGCTCGTCGATGATGAGGAGCTTCGGCTTGCCGTAGTACCGGAGCTTGTCCTCGAGGCGGCCGGCGGCGTGGGCCTTCGCCAGGGCGGCCACCAGGTGCGTCGCCTGGACGAAGAGCGTGCTGTAGCCGGCCTCGATGGCCGTCCTTCCAAGCCCCACCGCCAGGTGTGTCTTCCCGACGCCGGGCGGCCCCAGCAGCAGCAGCGCGTCGCCGTTGGCGATCCAGCGGCACGTCGCCAGCTCGCGGACCTGCTTCGGGTCGAGCGAGGGCTGCGCGCCGAAGTCGAAGTCGTCGAGGGTCCGCTCGAAGGGGAAGCGGGCGATGCTCAGGCCCATCGCCAGCCGCCGCTGGTTCTTGCGGGCGACCTCCGCCTCGAGCAGGTAGGCGAGGGCCTCACGCAGGGTCAGGTCCTGCCGCGCCGCCTCGTCCAGCAGGTTGTCGAGCTGGTCGCGGATCCCGGTCAGCTTCAGCCGGGTGAGCATCGCCTCCATGCGCTCCTGCGACGGCGTCACGGCGCACCGCCGATCGCGTCCTCGTAGACGCTGAGCGGGCGCAGGAGCTCGCCGGCCGGAGCCGGGTCTTCGGCGACGACCCGGCCGCGGACCACGCCGTCGAGGTGACGCGGCTCGATGACCCACTGCCCACGCCCTCGTACGACCGTGTGCTCCGCGAGCTTCACCTTGCCAAGCCAGACCTCGAGCCGGTCGCCGACCAGCTCGACCCGCGTCTCCTTGCCCAGGTGGATGTACGGGACGCTGTAGTGATTCGTATCGACCTCGACGCAGCAGTCCGATTGGACCTTCCTCGTCAGCGTCCGTCGGCGGCTGAAGGACGGACGTGAGGCGAGCGGCTGCAGCGCTGCCCGCTCCTGCCTCTCGAAGCGTTCGATGGGGCGCTCGCCCGTCGTCCCGTGCACGCGCACGTCGGCGACCTCCCGCGTCCACCACCTCAGATGCGCTTCGAGGGCCTCCCAGCTCTCGAAGTCGTAGCCGGCGATCCCGTTGCGCTTGACGTAGCCGACGCTGCGCTCCGTCTTGCCCTTCGTGCGAGCCCGGTACGGCGCGCAGGCCCGCGGCTCGATGCCCCAGTGCTTGCAGAAGGCGAGTAGCGTCGGGTGGAAGACGACCTCCCGGGTGGCGGGGTCGTGTCGCAGCACCAGAGCCCGCGGATTGTCGAGCAGCAGCTCTTCGGGGACGCCGCCGAAGTGCTCGAAGGCGCGCTCGAAGCTCTTGAGCCACTGCGCCTGCCGCTCGCAGGGCCACGCGCTCACGTGCACCCGCCGCGAGAAGCCCAGCGTGAGCACGGCCAGGTGGACCTTGGTCGGCACGCCGCCGATCGACACCGTCATCTGTCCGAAGTCCGCCTGGAGCTGTCGCCCCGGGCGCGTCTCGAAGCGCACCGTGGCCTTCGCCTCCGCGAGCAGCTCCTGGCGAAGCGGCTTCACCGCGCGCTGGACCGTCCGCAGCGTGACCTCGATCCCGTGCTCCGCGACCAGCTCCCGGCGAACGACGACGGCGTTGCCCCGGTGTTTGTGGAACTGTTCGCGCAGCCAAGCCTCCAGGTGCGCCAGACAGCGGACCCGATCGGGCGTCTTGTACGGTGTCCAGCCACCGGCTCGCACGTAGTGGATCACGGTGCTCCGCGCGACTCCCAGCTCCCGGGCGATCCGTTTCGTCCCCCAGCCGAGCTGGTGCAGCCGGACGATCGCAGCCACGTCTTCGGGCGTCTTCATCGTGTGCCTCCGCGGCGCGGTGTACGCCGTCGGAGACTGCTTCGTCGTGCTCTTCATCGACCCGTCCTCCTCATTGGAGGGGGGTCTGATTCTTCATGTCGTCAGGGGGTCAGTTTTCACTGTCGTCTGATTGCGGAAACCAGGTTTCTAGACCGCTCCTCCTCCCCCCCGCGGCCCGATCTCGGCGTCGCTCCTCGGTCACAAGGGAGCGACCTTGCTCCCTCGTCGCTCCTGGACCTCGAACCGCGGGGCATTCGGATCCGCGGTCAACAAACCCGGTTCCCGCAATGACAGCACCAGGAGGGCGAACTGCGGACGCTGCAGCGCCGGATGCGCCGATGGCGGGCG
>CAYQEG010000357.1:0-5915 GCA_964416435.1 uncultured Rickettsiales bacterium | reverse complement strand
GGTACGACGACGACGACTCGGCGGACGACGACGACGACTCGGCGGACGACGACGACGACTCGGCGGACGACGACGACGCGGCCGACGACGATGACACGGCGGACGACGACGACGCGGCCGACGACGATGACGCGGCCGACGACGATGACGCCGTGAATGACGACGACGTCGCGGACGACGACGACGGCTCGTCGGTGCTCGACGACGGCTGCCAGACGGAGTGCCGCGGCGGCGGGGTGCGCTACGGGGGGCTGTTCGGCCTCGTCGCGGGGCTCGGTCTGGCCGGCCGGCGGCGCCGCCGCTGACCGGTCCGAGGTTCTTTTCTCCACTTCGCGTGATCCGGCGTTCTGTAAGACGCGCGCGTCAAGGGTCGCCTGCCCGCGTCCCGGCGCGCCCGGAGTGACAGAACCATGCGTACCAAGCTCCTCGCCCTCGCCCTGGTCGCCGGCGTCCTGACCGGCGTCTCCTGCTACGACACCAGCGGCCTGCTCGTGCTCGACGGGATCGGCGATCACCAGGTCTCGCAGTTCCCGATCATCAACGGCGCCCCTCCCAACGCGCCGGAGCACGACGCGACCGTCGCCCTGCACCAGCTGACGAAGCGGGGGCAGGTCTACGTCAGCCCCTTCTGCAGCGGCACGCTGATCACCGAGACCGTCGTGCTGACGGCGGCCCACTGCCTCAACACCGGCAACGGCAACAACGTCCGCACCATGAAGCCGTCGGCGCTGGCGATCTACGTCGGCGACGAGCCCGCGGTCGACATCCTCGACCACCTCTACCTCACGTCCGAGACGCTGATCCACCCGGGCTACAACCCCTCCTCGCTGCTCAACGACATCGCCCTCGTCCGGCTGGCCAACCCCATCTCCGAGCCGGTCGCGCCGGTCCCCCACCTGCCCGCCTCCCTCGGCCTGACCGGCGGTGACATCGGCGGCACCGTCAACTTCGCCGGCTTCGGCCAGGACGGGTTCGGCGACAGCGGCGTCCTGATGCAGGTCGACGGGACCATCGGCGGCCTCGGCTGCTCGGTCGCGGGTTGCCCCGACTCGGGCGACGCGGCGACCCAGTTCTCCTACCTGCAGCCGACCAGCGGCCCCTGCTTCGGCGACTCCGGCGGCCCGGCGTTCATCGACCGGGGTGGCGTCGTGTACGTCGAGGGCATCACCTCGTACGGCGACAGCAACTGCTCGGTGTACGGCGTCAGCACCCGCGCCTCGGGCTTCGAGGGGTTCATCGACGACTTCATCGGCCCCGAGCCCCCGGACTGCTCCGCCGACGGCGTCTGCAACGGTGACTGCGCTCCCGGCGACGACCCGGACTGCGACGTTCCGCCCGACTGCTCGGCCGACGGCTTCTGCAACCCCGAGTGCCTCGCCGGCGAGGACCCGGACTGCAGCACCGGCGGCAGCTGCGGCGACGGCGTCTGCGGCGAGGGCGAGAGCTGCGACGGCCGCTACGGCACCGTCGAGTGCGACGACTGCGCCGGGAAGACCAACGGCAACCCGCGCAACCGCTACTGCTACGTCGAGGGCGTCTGCGAAGGCCAGGGTTGCCCCTGACGCTCAGGCGGTAGCGGCCCTCAGCGCGTCCAGCACCGCGACCGCGGCGCCTTCGCGCAGCAGCGCGCGCGCCGTGTCGACCCCCTCGCGCAGCGTCGGCGCCAGGCCGGCGACGTAGATCGCCGCGCCCGCGTTGACGGCGACAGCGTCTCCTCGCGGTCCCGGCTCCCCCGCGAGGATGGACTCCGTGGCGGCCGCGTTCTGAGCCGCGTCGCCCCCCTTGAGGGCGGACAGCGGCGCGGTGGGCACGCCCAGCTCGTCGGGGGTGGTCGTCCACTCGGCGACCGCCCCGTCCTTGAGCTCCCAGACGGTCGTCGGACCGCACACGGACAGCTCGTCCAGCCCGTCACCGTGCACCACCATCACGTGCTCGCTGCCCAGCTCGCCCAGCGCCTCGGCCATCAATCGGCCGACCCTCGGGGAGTAGACGCCGATCACCTGGCGACGGGCTCCCGCCGGGTTGGTCATCGGTCCGAGCAGGTTGAACGCGGTGCGCACGCCGAGCGAGCGGCGCACCGGCATCACGTGCTTCATGGCGGGGTGGTGGGCGGGGGCGAACAGGAAGCCGATGCGCGCGTCCGCCAGGGAGCGCTCCACCACGTCGACCCCGCCGTCCAGCTTCACGCCCAGCGCCTCCAGCACGTCCGCCGAGCCGCACTTGCTCGAGACCGACCGGTTGCCGTGCTTGGCGACCGTCGCGCCGGCGGCGGCCACGACGAAGGCGGCCGTCGTCGAGATGTTGATGGTGTGCGACCCGTCCCCGCCCGTGCCGCACGTGTCGACCACCGGCGCGCCGTCGTCGGGGGTGCGGACGCGGACGGCGTGCCTACGCATCGCCTCCGCCATGCCGGCCAGCTCGCTGTGGGTCTCTCCCTTGGCCCGCAGCCCGGCGAGCAGCGCCGCGACCTGCTCGGGTCGGCATTCACCGCTCATCACCGAGTCGATGGCGCCCCGCGCCTCTCGTCGACTCAGATCCTCGCCGTCCAGCACCCGGTTCAGAAGCTCACGAAGCACGATGCGTCTCCACCATCGACAGGAAGTTGGAGAGCAGCTGCTCCCCCTGCGGGGTCAGGATCGACTCGGGGTGGAACTGCACCCCCCAGGTCGGGTGGCTGGCGTGGCGCACCGCCATCACCTCGCCGTCGGGCGTGCGCGCCGTCACCTGCAGCTCCGGGGGGATGGTGTCGGGTTCGACCACGAGCGAGTGGTAGCGGCCCGCCACGAACGGCTGGGGCAGCCCCGCGAACAGCCCCTGCCCGTCGTGGCTGACGTCGCTCGGCTTGCCGTGCACGGGCAGCGCGGCCCGCACCACCCGCGCCCCGCGCGTCGCGCAGATCGCCTGGTGACCGAGGCAGACCCCGAAGATCGGCAGCGTGCCCTCGAGCGTCTGCAGGATGTCGAGGCAGACCCCGCTGTCGTCCGGGGTGCCCGGTCCGGGGCTCAGCACGATGGCGTCGAAGTCGGCGGCGCGCACCTGCTCGGCGGTGATGCGGTCGTTGCGCACCACCTCGATGCGGGGATGGAGCGCCCCGAGCATCTGGTACAGGTTGAAGGTGAAGCTGTCGTAGTTGTCGACGATCAGGATCATCGGACGATCCCCCCCGTCTGGGCCATCTTGATCGCCTCCAGCAGCGCGCGGGCCTTGTTGGCCGTCTCCTCGTACTCGCTCGCCGGCACCGAGTCGTACACGATGCCCGCGCCGGCCTGCACGTGGGCCTGGCCGCCGCACACGACGACGGTGCGGATGGCGATGCAGGTGTCCAGGTCACCCCGGTAGTCCAGGTAGCCGACCGCGCCGGCGTACACGCCCCGGGCGGAGCGCTCCAGCTCTTCGACGATCTCCATCGCGCGCACCTTCGGCGCGCCGGACACGGTGCCGGCGGGGAAGCAGGCGTACAGCGCGTCCAGCGCGTCCACGTCGTCGCGCAATTCGCCCACGACGCGGCTGACCAGGTGCATCACGTGGCTGAAGCGGTGCAGCTCCATGTGCTCGACGACCTCGACCGTCCCGAACCGGCTGACCCGCCCCAGGTCGTTGCGCCCCAGGTCGACCAGCATCTCGTGCTCGGCGCACTCCTTGGGATCGGCCCGCAGCTCCTCGGCGAGAGCCCGGTCCTCGGCGTCGGTCTCGCCGCGCTTGCGGGTGCCCGCGATCGGCAGCGTCTGCACCCGGCCGTCCTCGACCCGGACCAGCATCTCCGGTGACGCGCCGACGAGGATGTGGTCCCCCATGGCCAGGTAGAAGAGATAGGGGCTGGGGTTGAGGACCCGCACCGCCCGGTAGATGGCGAACGGGTCGACCGTGATGTCGGCCGTGATCCGGCGGCTGAGCACGACCTGGAAGATGTCGCCGGCGCGGATGTACTCCTGCGCCCGCTCCACCGCGGCGGTGAAGCCGTCGGCCGTCTCGTTGCTGACCAGCGCCGGCGGCTCCGTCCCGCCCCACGGCGGGGGCGTCGGCAGGGGGCCGCACAGCAGCCCCTCCAGCTCGTCGAGCGCCTCGTCCGCCGCGGCGTACAGCGCCGCGCGCGCCGCCACGTCCGCGCCGGCCGGCACCTCGACGATGCGCACCAGGTGCATCAGCGACTTGAGGTGGTCGAATGCGACGATCTCGTCGTGCACCGCCAGGTTGACGTCGGGGGTGCTGAAGGGGTCGGGGTTGTTCCGGGGGACGTCCTCGACCAGCCGGACCGAGTCGTAGCCGAAGAAGCCGACCGCCCCCCCCAGGAAGCGGGGCAGCTCGGGGGCGTCGATCAGGGGGGCGCGGGCGACGATCGCCCGGAGCACGTCCCGGACGTCCGCGTCGTGCACGTCGACCCGTCCGGCCCGCGGGCCGGCCCCGGGCTGCACCGCGCCGGGGGCGCCCCCCGCGCGGATCAGCGTGGACGGCTGCGCGCCGCCGCAGCTGTAGCGGGCGCGCCGCGCACCGCCTTCGACCGACTCGAACAGGAACGTGTGGCTGCTGCGATCGCGCAGCCTGAGCCAGACCGCGACGGGCGTGTGGAGGTCGGCGGGCAGGGTGCGGACGCGGGGTTCACGCCTCGCCTCGGGGGGCATCTCAGTCATGAAGCAGCTTGACGTTTCGCATTCTCGCTCTTAATTAGAGCGAGCCGCAGTAACGGAACTCGACTACTACCGTCGTAGCCAGGAGAGCCCGATTACTACGTCTGTCGGAGGTACTTGTCATCCTCATGACCCCGCCCGACCTGAAGTCCGCGCACGTGGAGTTCGTCTCGGAGACCCTTCTGCCCACGGAGCGCGGCTCGTACCGCGTCCGTGCGTACCGTGATCTGCAGTCCGGCACCGAGCCGGTCGCGATCGTGTCCGGCAAGGTCTACGGCATGGACGAGGTACCCGTTCGCGTGCACGACGAGTGCTTCACCTCCGAGGTCCTCGGATCGCTCAAGTGCGACTGCCGCGAGCAGCTGCACTTCGCGATGGACCACATCCGCCGCCGCGGTCCCGGCGCCGTGATCTACCTCCGCCAGGAGGGACGCGGCATCGGCCTCGCCAACAAGATCGCCGCCTACGCCCTGCAGGAGGTCGGCCACGACACGGTCGACGCCAACCGCATGCTGGGGCTGCCGGACGACATCCGGCGCTACGACGCGGCGGCCGCGATCCTCCGTGATCTCGGCATCCGAAGCGTGCGCCTGATGACCAACAACCCGCGCAAGGTCGCCAAGCTCAAGGAGCTGGGGGTCGAGATCACCGGTCGGATCCCGGTGCTCACCGCGACCAACGAGCACTCCGCCGGGTACCTCGAGGCGAAGGCCTCGCGCATGGGCCACCTGCTGCCCGAGAGCTTCCTGGACAAGGTCGCCGAGGGCGAGTAGCCGGCGTTCGCCTGGCCTTTGGGTCAGCCGCGACCTCGGCGCGGCGAGTCGACCTCGATGTCGTGAACCGAACTCGACCTCGATGTCGTGAATCGAACTCGACCTCGATGTCGTGAATCGAACTCACCTCGATGTCGTGAATCCACGTAGCAACCGGATGCCCGCGACCCTCATCGCGAGGGTGGCCGTTCGTTCCGCGTAGGCGGTCCCCAACGCCGACCCTGGGTGCGAGGGTGGAGTTTGTTCCGCGTAGGCGGTCGCAACGGCGACCCTGGGCGCGAGGGTGGGGGTTCGTTCCCGAGGGCAGAAGAGGGCCAGCTTTGACGCCCCGGGGGCGTCAGCTGGGGGCGAGATGGGTTGTCTCGGCGTTGTCTGGCGGGTTGGTGGCGCCAGCCGGGGGCGAGATGGGTTGTCTCGGCGTTGTCTGGCGGGTTGGTGGCGCCAGCTGGGGGCGAGATGGGCTGGAGTTCCCCCGGTTTCGTGGACACCCTTCCGCTTTCGTGGAAGGACTGCCTCA
>CAYQEG010000356.1:0-5976 GCA_964416435.1 uncultured Rickettsiales bacterium | reverse complement strand
CGGACGGTGACCCAACCCGGAAGGTGTCCGCGTAATCGGATCAACTCCAACTCCATATCGCCGCAGCCCGCCCGAATGGGCCGTTCACCCCACGGTGCGGCGGGGGCGCACCGCCGCAGCCAGCCCGAACGGGCCGTTCACCCGCCGCTGCGGCGGGGTCGCACCGCCGCAGCGGGCCCGAACGGGCCGTTCACCCCACGATCCGGCGGGAGGGGCGGAGGTTGGGACCTCCCCCTCAGTGCTCGGAGTGGTCGTGCCCCGCGGGCTCGGCCGCCGCCTCGTCGGGGGCCGCGGGCTCGGCCGCCGCCTCGTCGGGGGCCGTCGGCTCCTCGGGGGCGTCGGAGGACTCGGCCGGCGCGGCGCCGTGGGAGGCCTCGTCGCCCTCCTGGACCAGGTCCATCTTGCACTTCGGGCAGGTGCCCTTGGCCGCGGCGCGGACCTCGGGGTGCATCGGGCAGTAGTACTCGTCCGCGGGGTCGCCCGTTCCGGTCGCTTCGGTCGTCGTGTCGTCGTTGGAGCAGCCCGCGACCGCGAACGCGGTCAGCAGCAGGAACAGGAGGGGGAACATCCGCATGACGGTCGCTGTTGCGAGGACCGGGCCAGGTCGCCCGTCGCCTCTACGTCGAGCGTTTCGTGTGATCCGACGGCTGCCGGAACCCCGACACACTGTGGAATAGTCTCCAACACCCGGGTTTGGTGAAGAGCCTCGCGTGAGGGAGCCTCTGACCCGCCATGCCCGACATCGACTACCGCCTCCCTGCCGACCGCGCCGAGATCGACCGCTTCGTCGCCATCGCCGCCCGCGCCCTCTTCTTCCACACGCCGTCGGACGACTGGGTCGACGACGAAGGGCCCGACACCTTCCGCATGGTGACCCGCGATGGCGAGCTCGTGGGGGGCATGACCTGGCAGCGGTTCGGGATGTGGGTGGGCGGTCGATCCGTGCCCTGCGGCGGCCCCCGGGCGGTCGCGATCCGGCCGGACGCCCGGGCCGGCGGCGTCGCCCAGGAGATGATGCGCCGCAACCTGGTGGAGCACCGGGAGCTCGGCTTCCCGCTGTCGGCGCTGTACCCCGCGACCCACAAGGTCTACCGCCGCGCCGGCTACGAGCTCGCCGGCGGCCGCATCACCTGGAAGCTCAAGATCGACCGAGTCTCGATCACCGACCGCGAGCTGACCGCCCGCCCCGGCACCGACGCCGACCGGCCTGCGATGGAGGCGCTCTGGAACGCGTTCGCGGCGCGCGGCTCCGGACAGCTCGACAAGCACGAGTGGCTGTGGCGACGCGTGCTGCGCACCTGGGACCGCAAGGAGACCCGCGACGTCTGGATCTTCGAGGGCGACGCCGGGCCCGAGGGCTACGCCGTCACCGAGGTCAAGGGGAGCTGGGAGAGCTCCGACGGCCCGTCGCTCCGGGTCGTCGACCGCGCCTGGACGACGGGGCGGGCGGCGCGTCGGCTGCTCACCCTGCTGGTCGACCACCGCTCCGTGATCGAGCGCGCGTCGTTCACCGGCCCCGCCGGCGACCCCCTGCTCCACGCGATGCCCGACCGTTGCTACGGCGAGGCCCACACGCAGCCCTGGATGCTGCGCATCGTCGACGTGCCGAAGGCGCTGACGGCTCGCGGCTGGGGCCCGGGCCGCTCGGGGCGGCTGGAGCTGCGCGTGGCCGACGACGTGCTCCCGGAGAACGACGGCCGCTGGACGCTCGAGGTCGGCGATGGCCGGGCGTTGGTCGCCCCCGGCGGCTCCGGCGCCCTCGAGCTGGACGTGCGCGGCCTCGCCGCCCTGTACACCGGCTTCCAGTCGGCCGAGGAGTTGGCCGCCGCCGGACTGGCGACCGGATCGGAGCGGGACCTCGCCGTCGCGAGCTCCCTGTTCGCCGGGCCGGCGCCGTGGATGAACGACGCCTTCTAAACCGCGCCGGGGGGGCGCATGCTGGGTCCGTGCGACGGACCCACCTCCTGCTCGCCGCGCTCGGACTGGCCGCCCTGACGGCGTCGCCCGCCCGCAGCGCCCTCCCCCTCCCCGAGACGGACCAGCCGCCGCTGTGGGTCGAGGACCCGGAGATGCTGTCGGGGCTCGACGGGGTGGTCTCCGCCTTCGGAGGGCCCGACCGGGTCCACCGCGGCGTCGAGCGATGGAGCGCGGAGGCGCCGCCGGCGCCGCTGGACGTCCTCGACGGGGCCGACGCCGGGCTGGACCTGCTCGTGGCCTGGACCGCGCAGCCGCACGGGCTCCGGCTGGCGCCCGCCACCACCGACGGCGAGCTGCTCCGGTCCCTCGCCCGAAAGCTCGCCCTCCGGGCTTGGCGAGGAGGGCTGGACGAGGAGCCGGACGCGGCCGCGGAGGACCTGGCCGCGCTGTTCGCGCTCGCGGACCACGTCGAGGGCGCAGGCGGCCTGTTGGAGGTGCGCACCGCGACGACCCTGCGCAGCCTGGCCGGGGACGAGGCGCTGAAGTTGACGGCGCTGGGCGCGCTGGGCGTCGAGCAGCTCGCGACGCTCGACGCGGCCTTCGCTGCCTCGGAAGCGCTCCCCTCGGGCCTGCCCTACGCGGTGGAGCGGGACTGCCGCCGGATGGCCGACGGCGTGGCGCTGATGGACCGGAACGTGCTGCTGGAGTCGATCTCCGAGGACGAGTTCGACGAGATCGAGGCGAGGCCCCGCGGCCGCGTCAAGTTCATGGACCTGGCGGAGCCGCTCTCGACCTGGTGCCACGACCTGGGCGCCTTCTACGCCGCCGATCCGGCGACGCGGGGGACCTCGCCGGCGCTCGAGCTGGGCCGGAGCCCCTACGCGGAGGTCCTGGAGATCGCCGCGAGACCGCTGGGGTGGGAGGCGGACGCGCTGGACCGGATGGTCGAGACGACGACGGCGCGGCGCATCCTGCTCGCGATGCACCGCTCCCGGTTCGCCGGCGAGGGGCAGCCCGAGTCCCTCGCGGCGCTGAGCCCGAAGTGGCTCGACCCGGTCCCGCCGCCGAGGCTCCGAGGGGCCTGGACGTGGGACGCCGCGAACACGCGGCTGCGGTCTCCGAGCTTCTACACGCGCTCGAAGGAGGCCGCGGCGCTGTGGTGGCTGGGGCTCGACGGCACGACGAGCAACTGGCGGCTGGTGCCGGTCGCCCGGGACGAGAACCTCGACCCGACGCTGACCGAGTAGCTACCCTCGCCCCGTGCGACTCCTCGCCCCGCTGCTCGCCGTCGCGCTGACGGCGTGCGACGCGCCCCCCGAGCCCCCCGACTGGTGCGACGGCGGCACCCGGTACGCCTACGGCCCGCAGCGGGACGGCCCGGTCGAGATCCTGCCCGACGACTTCTGGACGCTGCCCGCGGACACGCCGACCGGGCTGCGCATCCACCTGGAGACCGACGAGGTGTCCGGCGTCGGCGGCTTCGGGGAGGTCGACGGCGGCTACCTGTCCGTCTTCGACCACCTCAGCGAGCTCGACGGCTGGGGGCTGACGGCCGGCGTGTCGCTGCGCTTGACCGGTCGGGTCGACGTCGCCTCCGCCACCTCCGACGTCGCCGCCTTCGTCGCGCTGCCGGACGACGGCGAGCCGGTCCGCATTGCCGCCGACGTGCAGATCACCGACTACGACCGCACCCTCATCCTCCGCCCCCGGGTGCCGCTCCCCGAGGCGACCACCGTCGCGGCGGTGCTCACCACCGACCTGCTCGGCGACGACGGCCTCTGCGTCGCCCCTTCCCCCGCCCTGCGCGCGCTGCTGTCCCCCGAGACGGAGCTGGACGACGGCATCCCCGCGGACGCCCGGTCCCCCGACTACGTCGCCGCCACCGCCGCCCTCGAGCTCGGACCCGCCGACGTCGCCGCGATGGTCACCTTCACCACCCAGTCCGCGACCGGCTGGTCCCGCGCCGTCGCCGCCGACATCGCGAGTCGACCGGCCCCCGAGCCGATCACCCCCCTGGCGTGCACCTACGACGACGCCCGCGGCTGGACCGAGTGCGACGGCACCCTCCCCGTGCGCGACTATCGCGGCCCCGACCGCGTCTGGACCCCCGGCAGCGACGGCGCCCCGGTCAGCTCCTACGAGGTGCCGATCCGCGTCTGGCTGCCCGGCGACGGCGCCGGCGGCCCCTTCCCGACCGTGCTGTACGGCCACGGGCTGGCCCACGACCGGAGCCAGGGGACGAAGGTGAGCGGCCGCCTCACGGCGAGCGACGGGGTCGCGGTCATCGCCATCGACGCGGTCGAGCACGGCGACCACCCGAGCCAGACCGAGGTCGCGATCGACTTCCTGGCCCAGATGACCTTCTTCGGCATCGCCTTCGACCCACCGTCGGTCGACGCGCGGCTGATCCGGGACAACTGGCGCCAGTCGACCTTCGACAAGCTGCAGCTCCTGCAGACGATCGAGGCCGGCTTCGACGTCGATGGAGACGGCACGGTCGACCTGGACAGCGATCGGCTCGTCTACTTCGGCCTCAGCCTGGGGGCGATCATGGGGGCCGAGCTGCTGGCCCTGACGGACGCCTTCGACGGCGCCGTGCTCAACGTGCCGGGCGGTCGGACGACGGGGATCATCCGGGACAGCGACCTGTTCAGCCCGCTGATCGACGTGATGGCCCCGGAGGGCACCAGCGAGGGCGACATCCAGCGTTTCTTCCCGCTCCTGCAGGCGGTGGTCGACCCCGGCGACGCGATGGTGTGGGCGCCGCATGTGGACGACGTGCCGCTGCTCGTGCAGATCGCCCACCTCGACTCGACGATGCCCAACAGCACGAGTGAGCCACTGGTCCGGAGCTTCGGCCTGGACGGCGTGGGGCGGGAGGTGTGGCCCATCGCCGACGTGGAGTTCGTGCCCGGGCCGGTGGTCGGCCGCGGCTTCCAGCAGTTCGACGAGATCGTCGACGTCGACCAGGTCGAGCCCGCGACCCACGACAACTTGATGACGAGCGAGGAGGCGTGGGGCTCGGCCCGGACGTTCGTGCTCGATCTGCTCGACGGCGGTCCCGGCACCATCGAGGACCCCTACGCCGACTGACGTCTACGCGTTCTCCGCGCGCCAGACCTTCGCCTGGAAGCGCTGACCGTGGGCGTCGGACTCCAGCGCCAACCAGAGGAACACGCCGGTGTTGTCCTCCGGCACCACCAGCGTCATCGGGTCCTCGTCGGGGTAGGCGGCGGCCCGCATCTCGGTGCGCATGCCGCCGGGGTCGATCACGTTGACCCGCACGCCCCGCTCCCCGAGCTCCGCGGCGAGGATCTGACCCAGCGCCTCGACCCCGAACTTGCTGACGTTGTAGGCGCCCCACTTCGGCCGGCCGACGACGCCGACCCCAGAGCTCAGCAGCTGGACGGACGACCCCGGCTTGAGGTGCGGGGCCAGCCCCTTGGTCAGCTGGAACGGCGCCGTCAGGTTGATGGCGAGCACGGCGTCCCAGGCGTCCTCGGGGTACTCCGCGAGCTCGACGCGGGGGCCGAGGATGCCGGCGTTGTGGACCAGCAGGTCGAGGTCGCCCTGGGCCTCGACGTAGGCGACGACGCGGGCGTTGTCGGCGTCTCGGGTGTGGTCCGCGACGAGCCCCTCGACCACGAGCCCCTCGGCCGACGCCTCCTCCTCGAGCGCGGCGAGTCCCTCGGCCGATCGGCCGGTCCCGATGACGCGGAAGCCGGCCCGGGCGAAGTCGAGGGCGAGCGCGCGGCCCAGCCCCCGGGTGGCGCCCGTGACGAGGGCGAGTCTTCGTTGGTTCGACACGGCAGAGCCTCCGGCCCGGGAGCATGCCACGCCCGGCATGCCCGGGGCGGCGGACCCGACAACGCCTATCATGGACCGATGGCGCTCCCCCGACTTCGGCTCGCGTCGCTCCTCGTGGCGCTCTGCTTCGGCCCCGTCGGCTGCCCCGACCCGGAGCCCGAGCCCCTGGTCGTGCCGGACGACGACGATGACACCGCGACGGGGGACGACGACGACGCCACCGACGACGACGACGCCACCGACGACGACGAC
>CAYQEG010000355.1:0-6014 GCA_964416435.1 uncultured Rickettsiales bacterium | reverse complement strand
AAGGCGATGGGGCCGGCCCAGGCGCTCCCCTCGATCGTCGCTTCGAACGCGTCGGTGTACTTCGAGCCCACCCACTCCGGCACCTCTCGGCTGAGGAACAGGAAGTGGTAGCGGAGGGTCGTGGCGTTGTCCGGCACCTGGGCCGAGATCACCAGGGTCGCCTGGTCGTCGATCGGTCCGTCGGGCCCCTCGCTCGGGTAGTCGTGGTCCTCCAGCGCCTCGATGTTCGTCACGTCACCGGTGGATACCAGTCCCATCGTGCCGCCGAAGGGTGGACAGAGCACACCCAGCCCCTCCCGCACGGCGAACATCTCGGGGCTGCTGTCGGGGGTGTCGATGCCGACGACGGTCGCGGGATCGAGGTCCGCCGCGGCGAACAGGTCGGCCGCGCTGGCGGTGGTGTCCGGCCCGCTCGGGCACTCCGGCACCACGTCGTCGTCGTCGGGGGCGATGTCGTCGTCGTCGGGGAAGAGGTCGTCGTCGTCCGGAGCCACGTCGTCGTCGTCCGGAGCCACGTCGTCGTCGTCCGGGGCCACGTCGTCGTCGTCCGGGGCCACGTCGTCGTCATCGACGGGGGGCGGGCAGTCGGGATCCGCGGCGTCGATCGCCCCGTCGCAGTCCTCGTCGACGCCGTTGTCACAGACGTCGGCCGTGTCCTCCAGGCCGCCGACGAAGGCGGTCGCGTCCTCGTCGTCGCAGTCGTCCCCACCGCAGGCCGGATCCAGGCCGCCGTCGCCGTCGGTGTCGCAGTCGACCACCGCCACGTTGGCCGACGCCTCGGACGATTCGTCGTCCGAGTCCATCGCGACGGCCGTCACGAGGTCCCCCTCGACCACGCTCGGCGAGACGACGACGACGCTCCAGGAGCCGAGCCCCGCCAGGGACGCCCCGATGTAGACCTGCGGCTCGCCGTACCCCGTCGCGTCTCCGTCGGCGCCGAACACCAACACCGTGTCCCCCGAACAGGCGGTGCCATCCACCGTCAGCGTCGTGCCGCTGAGCTCCGCGAACGTGATCTCCGGCGGCCCCTTGCCCCGGTTGCCGTAGCTGCCGTTGTTGCTGCACGAGCCGACCGCCGGGTCGTCGGGACCGTCGGCCCCCCCGCCCTGCTGCTCCAGGTCGACGGCGATGCCGTCGTTGTCCCAGAAGAGGTTCCACAGGGCGTCGATGCGCCGGGCGTTGGAGCCCTCGGGGTGGATCCTCATCCCGTCGCCGTCGTTGAAGGCGATGGCGTTCGCCTCGGTGAACGACGGCCCGCCGAGCGTGAGCCGCTCCGTGTTCCGAGAGGAGCCGGAGACCAGCTCCACGCCGTCTCCCCCGTTGCCCAGGTCGAGCGCGCCGAGCTCGTCGGTGCCGATCGTGTTGCCGAAGAACTCCGAGAGCTTGAGCGCCTCGGCGAACACACCGCCCAGGGCGTTGCCGCCGACCAGGTTCCCCTCGAAGAGCGCGTCCTGGGTCCGATCGTTGGCGGTCTCCTCGATCGAGATCCCCCACCCCTGGTTCGGGACGACGAACGAGCCGCTGGCGTCGGTGCCGAAGCGGTTGAGGTGCACGGTCAGGTCGTTGGTGTCGCCGACGATCCCCAGGCCCGAGCCGAGGTTGCCCGAGATGATGTTCCGCCCCGCCTCGGTGCCGTCGCCGATCGCCCAGTCGTGGATCCCGCCGGTCCACAAGGTGGTCTCCAGCCGCACGCCGTCGCCGCCGTTGGGGATGGCGACGGTGCCCGTGATGTCGGTGCCGATGAGGTTGCCGACGATCGCGCCGTTGTTGGAGCTCCCGCCGGACGCCTCGACGTAGATGCCGTGCAGGGAGTTGCCGGCGATGACGTTGTAGGGGCCGATGGTGACGTCCGACGCGCCGTCGATGACGTAGATGCCGTAGCTGAGGTTGCCGTCGGCGACGGCGCCCGTCCGGTCGGTGGCGATCAGGCAGCCCTCGATGACGGCGCCGTCACCGCCCCCGTGCACCACGATCGCCTCGTCGCCCGCACCCACGAGGTTGAGCCCGCGCACGACGATGTCCTCGGCGTCGATCCGGAGCAGGTCGGACGAGGCGCTCACCGGGAAGGCCGAGCCGTCCAGCGTCGGGCCGATCCCGAGGTTCAGGCCGTCCGCCGGCAGGTTCGTGTTCTCGCCCACCCCGTCACAGCCGGTGCAGTCGTAGCCGTCGATCGTGACCGACTCCTGGGTCAGCATCGGCAGCGGGGTCAGCAGCTCGATGACGGGCGGGCCGGCCTCGGCGCTGAAGTCGAAGTTGATGACGTCGTTGTCGTCGACCTCGTCGATCGCCTCCCGCAGCGTGCAGTTCGCCGCGTTGCAGTTGCCGTCGTCGGTGTCCGCCAGGCTGTTGACCGTCAGGGTGTCCGCCCACGCCGACGGCGCCACCAGCGCGGCGAGGAGGACGAGGACTGCTGAGTGACGGTGTGGCACGGGGCAGCAAAAGTATAGTGGTCCCCCGTGCGTGCCGGCCCCCTCTCCTCGTGCTGGTTGATCTGTCTGCTCCTCGCGCCCGCGGGCGCGAGCGGGTCGGACGTGACGGCGGCGGCTGCCCTGGCCGAGGGCCGGTGCGCCGAAGCCGCAGATCTGGCCGCCGTGGAGGTGCTCGAAGCGCCCGACTCCCAGGCCGCCTGGCGCACCCTCGGAGACGCTCAGCGCTGCATCGGCGCGGCCCGGCCGGCGGTGCTCGCGTACGCGCGTTACCTCGAGCTCGCCGGCTCCGACCCCGCGGTGGAGGCCCTCGTGAGCACGCTGCGGGAGCGCCTCGGTCGACTGAGGGTGACCGTGCACACGGACCGACCGGCGCCGCTGCGGGTGGAGGCCCACCCCGAGTACGGCGACCCGGTGGTGGCCCGGCTTCAGCCCGACGGCACCTGGCTGCTGCCCGACCTCGAGCCCGGCACCCGGCCGACCATCGTGGTCCGGGGCACCGGGGTCGAAGAGGTCCGCACCCCGGCCCCGATGATCCTCGTCGACGACGAGGCGACGCTGACCCTCAGCCCCGGCTGGAAGGGCATCGGCGTGCTCGGGCTGAGCGCGCGCCCCCCCGCGGGCACCACGGTGGAGGCGCTGACCGTCGATGGATGGACCACGGTCCCCCCGGACAGCCAGGTGCGCCTGACGGCGGGCGAGCAGCCCGTCGTCGTGGCGGGGGAACACGGGCGCGTCGGCTCGATGGTCGAGGTCCCGGCGGACGGGCGGACGCTGTTCGATCCGGTGCCCTGGGAGCCCACCCTCCTGACCGTCACCGGGGCCCCCGCGGGAGCCGAGCTGCGGCTGTTCCTGGAGGGGACCGAGCCCCCGCTGGAGCGGATCGTCACCCTCCCGCGAAACGTGGGCGAGATCGACGGCGAGTTCGGCGTGCGGGTCGCCCCGCCGACCCCGATCGACTCCGTGGTGGGCGGACCGGGCAGCCTGGTGCTGAGCCACCCGTCGCTCGGGTTGGCGGCGTCGGAGCTGGTGCTCGAGCCGGGCGCGTCCAACCGGGTGGAGCTGGACTGGCGCGGCCTGGAGCACGCCCCCGCGGTGCGCGACCAGTACCTCGCCTGGCTCGGCGAGCGACAGCGCCTGCAGCAGACCACCACCGCGGGCGTGGTCGTGGGAGCGGGCGTCGGGGCCGCAGGGCTGGTTCTGTCGACCATCGGCTGGATCGCCGCGGGTCAGAACAGCCAGGCGCTGGCCGACGCGCAGTCGTCCGCCCTGGCGGGGGCCGAGCACCCCGACGGGCCGGACGGTTGGCTCGCGGAGCACGACGCCGCCGCCCGCGCCGAGCGCGCGTGGGTCGGCGTCGGCGTGGCGGGGGCCGGCGTGGGCGCCCTCGGGATCACCCTCGCGGGGGTCTTCGGCCTCGACGGGCGCGCCCGGCTGGCGAACCACGGAGAGTGGAGCCCGCCTTGATCCCGACCCGGCCGAGGGCGGGCTACTGGTAGCCTGTCATCGGCCATGAGCTGGGCGCGCGGGCAGAGGATTGGCTCCTACGACCTGGTCCGGCGCCTCGGCCGGGGCGGCTTCGCCGAGGTCTGGCTGGCGGAGCACCGCGGCGCCGCCGGGTTCCGCAGTCGCGTCGCGGTCAAGCTGGTGGTGCCCGATCCCGAGAGTGGGGTGCGCACCGAAGCGCTGCTCCGCGAGGCGCGCCTGACCAGCTGGATCAACGACCCCCACGTCGTCGCCGTGCACCGCGTGGAGG
Source organism: uncultured Rickettsiales bacterium (assembly GCA_964416435.1). GTDB lineage: Bacteria > Myxococcota_A > UBA796 > UBA9615 > UBA9615 > CAYQEG01. The sequence continues at coordinate 1,832 of CAYQEG010000355.1, read as the reverse complement.
AGACCGACGACGTGCTCCTGCTCGCGATGGAGTACTGCGACGGCGGCTCCCTGTCCCAGCTGCTCCGCTGGATGCGCGCCAAGAGCGTGCCCATGCCGCCGTCGGTCGCGGTCGACATCGGCCTGCACGTCGCCCGCGCGCTCGTGGCGGCCCACAAGCTGGAGTCCCCGGACGGAGAGCCGGTCACCGTGGTCCATCGGGACCTGAAGCCGGGGAACGTGCTGCTGACCCGGGCCGGCTACGCCAAGGTCTGCGACTTCGGCATCGCCAAGGCCCAGGGCGAGACCAACGTCACCGAGACGGGGATGATCAAGGGCACCACGGCCTACATCGCGCCCGAGCTGTGGGAGGACACGCACGCATACTCGCCGGCGAGCGACCTGTTCGCGTTGGGCACGCTGCTGGTGGAGATGGTGACCCTCGACCGGCTCCACGGCACCGGCTCGATGGCGGTCGCCTACCGGCACATCGTCGATGGCGACGCGACGGAGGACGCGCTGAAGGTGGCGCCGTTCCTGCCGCCGCTGGTGCCGCTGGTCTCCGACCTGCTGGCGCGGGACCCGGCCGACCGGATCGATGACGCGCAGGCGGTGGTCGATCAGCTCGTGGACGTGCGCCGGCAGCTCCCCGGGAGCGGCGATCTGCAGCTCGCGGTGGCGCTGTTCGAGGAGATCGCGACGGCCGGAGGTCGGTCTCTGCCCCCCCTGCCGTCGGCCGTGGACATCGGCTGGCAGGAGCTCATCTTCGAGGCGATCGGCACCAAGCTGCCGCTCGTGCCGGGGCCGTCGGGGCAGGCGAGGCTCTGGCAGGTCGCGTCGATCGAAGAGGAGACGCAGCCGGTCGCCGGGGTCGAGGCGCTCGGACCGAGGGACCGCAACGAGAGCTTCGACAGCGCAACGCTGCCGTTCGCGGTGGCGGCCGCGATCGAGCGGACCTCGTACAACCGGCTGCCGACGGTCAAACCGGCGGCCTCCGAGCCGACGACGGCGGCGCAGGTGGCGACGCCCGAGCCGGCCGCCGCGCCCGCCCCGGCGCCGCCCCCGTTCACCGCGCCGGCGACGCCCGTGACCGCGACCCGCGCGGCGGACGTCGTCTCGTCGGCGACGCTCAAGGGGGTGCCTCGCCGCGGCCGCCGCAAGTCGAAGAAGCGGGTGAGCCCCCTGGTCGTCGCCCTCGCGTTGTTCGGCGCGATGGTGGTCGGCACGACGGCGGGCATGGTGGCGACCATCCTGCTCTCCGACGGCGACGAGGAGCCGGCCGACGTCGTGGCGAGCGAGCCGACAGCGACGCCGGAGGTAGAGCAGATCGCGCGGGTGATCGACCCGGAGCCCGTCTCTCCGACACCGGCGCCCACCGCGGTCCCCCTCCCTCCCGACCCGGAGCTGGCGGAGGCCGACCGGCCGACGCCGACCCCGGTCGCGGAGCCGGACGCGCCCCCCGCCGAGCTCGCGCCGCTCGAAGAGCCGGCGACGGAGTCGACCGAGCCGGCCCCGGTCGCGGCGGCCCTGCCGAAGCCCTGCGTCGCGGTGGCGTCCCGGCCCACCGGCGCGTTCGTGTGGTTCGACGGGGTGCTCCAGCGGGACCGGGCCCGGTCCAGCGCCTCGCACGGCCGCCGCGTCGACGCCGACCGCCTGATGGTCTCGATGGCCCTCGCCGAGGACGGGGTGCGCGGCTTCCTGCCGCTGCCGCTGGCCGACGGCGAGTCCGTCGTCGTGCGCTGCGACCTGCTGGGGGAGCCGTCCTGCAGCGCGCAGCCGGCCGACGCGTCGCTCTGCGCCGACTAGGAGCCTGGAGCGCATTGGAGCCCGAGCCCCGTGAGACCGGGGCGTCCG
>CAYQEG010000354.1:0-6054 GCA_964416435.1 uncultured Rickettsiales bacterium | reverse complement strand
GCGGCGTCGAGGGCCGGCGGAAACCGGTGCGGGACTTGTGCCGATGGCATCTAGTGCGCTGACCGCACGAGCAGCTGCACCCCACCCTCCTGCAGCAGCACGTCGAGCAGCACGACATCCCCGATGTGCAGGTCCGTCTGCTGGCCGGGGTTCAACGCGCGTCCGGGTCCGGCCTCGTCGGGAGCCCGCACCCGGACGCCTCCGCCCGCCTGCACCGTCGCGCCGCCGACGAACAGGAGGTGGCGGCGGGAGACGCGCGTGTTCTCCGGAAGCGGAGGCACGTACAGCCGCCCCTCGGTGATCTCCGGCCGCTTCCGATCCCAGCGACCGAGCACCGTGCCGGGCTCGAGGACGAAGCGTCGGCCGTCGTCGGGGCCGCCGAGCGCCTCCAGGATCAGCCGCCCCTCCTGGTTCTCGCCGGGGTCCGTGAGCTCCGTGTCGGGTCCCTCCAGGACCGGCGCCCCGGCCTGGGGCTGCTCCGGGAGCGCCAGCTCGTCGTCGGTGTCGCGGGACGTCGAGGTCGGACCCGGATCGACCGTGTCCGCGCCGAGCTGGATCAGCGCACGGAGGTGCCGGGCACGCTGGCTGCCGAGCGCGGTGAGCACCGACCGGGCCATCAGGAGCCGCTCCGCGAGCTCCAGCGGGAGGTAGCCAGGGCCCAATCCCTGGCCGATGAGACGCAGCCGCGGCGTGGGATCGGGGATCGCCGGCACCGCGGTGCGGGGGTGCAGGTGATCCAGCCCGGCGCGGATCCGGTGCTCCTCGGCCCGAAACGCGGTCGCGATCCGCCCCAGGCTCGCGGTCGACGCGATCGCGAGCCACAGGTGCTCGACGCCGACGAAGCCCCAGGCCGTCGCCCGCTCGATGGCGCGGGCCAGGATCTCCTCGCACTCGGGGCGGCCGGGCGGCCAGTCGGGCAGCGTCGGCCGGGTCAAGCAGGCGGTCGCGGCGGCCTGGAGGTCCGACAGGTGGCAGGCGGAGTTCCACCACCGGGCCGTCGGATGGGGGTCGTCCCGCACGGCCATCAGGCGCCGGCCCTCGGCGAGGGCGTAGGACACGGGATGTCCTCGATCCAGCGCCGGGTAGAACCCCTCGGCGAAGGCGGCGGCGGCCTCCTCGCTCAGCTCCAGGCGCGGTCCGATCGACACGGGGACCCCGGCGGCGGCGAACAGCGAGGCCGGCGTGTCGAGCGGCCCCGCCGACTCCGCGGCCGCCGAGCAGACGGCGAGGAGCACGAGCCGGACGTCCAGCAGGAGCTCACCCAGCGAGCGCACCACCGCGCCGGCCGACGTCGCCCCCTGGAGCTGCTCGAGCAGCACCCCGGCCGACGCCTCGCGGCCGTGGCCGATCACGTGCAGCACCCGCGCGACGTCCTCGCCGGCCGGCGGCGGCAGCTCCAGCAGTCGGGGGTCCAGGCGCACGATGCTGACCCGCGGCAGGGGATAGACGAGGGACACCAGGTGGGCGGACAGGCGGGCGCTGATCGGGTCGGTCGGCACCGGCTCCCACAGCAGGATCTCCAGCCGGAGGGCCGGGGCGGGCACCGGCCGAGGCGACGGGCAGGGGACCAGCCGCAGCACCTCGACGCCCGCCATCGGGTGACCGGGGGGCAACGCCGCGAGCAGCTCCCAGGGCAGGTCCCGAGCCTCCGGCAGCCGCGCGTCGACGATGAGCTCGAACGGCCGGCCCGCGCTCTCCGCCGCGCCCCGCAGCCCGATGAGCCGCTCGCGAAGAACCCGCCGGCTCCGACCCGCGGTCAGCGCGTCGAAGAGCCGCTCGGCGCCGGCTCGCTCGGTCCGGTCGACCTCCGCGCTGTGCTCCGGCAGCTCGACCGTGTCGACGGTGTCGATCGCGGAGCGCAGCCAGGCCCCCGCCCGGAGCAGCTCGTCCCAGGGGAGATCGCCGTACAGGGGGGCGGAGCGGCCGTCGAGCAGCTCGAGCACGCCGCCCGAGGGGCCGCCTCCGATCACCAGCGTGACCCGCGCGGCGGGCTGGAGCGTCGAGTTCACGCAAGTTGGCTAGCGCAACCGCGCGATCCTGTCGAGGGGCCCGGGTCGTTCAGCCCTCCGGGCCGACCATCACCCAGGTCTCGCCTGCGGGGACCTCCCCGGCGCTCACGCTGCGTCGCAGGGGCTCCCAACGGGTCGCCTCCGGGGCGTCCCAGTCGACGTCGAAGCTCCGGTCGACGAGCGCGAGGATGTACCGACAGGGACCGGGGTGGGGCCCGAGCGTCACGGAGATCTCGCGCTGATCGGCGCCGCTGGCCGGGAACTCCCCCAGGGTCGGGAATCGGTCCGGTGCGGTGGGGTGGAGCACGCTGACCCGCCCCCTCGCTTCCCGGATGACGACCGGCCGCAGCGGCTCGAGATGCTCGGCCGAGGCGACCTGGAGCCGGACCTTCGCGCCGGCCCCCGGCGCTCGCCCCCGCAGCACCGGCGCGGGCGCCAGGTCGAGCCCGGGCCCCGCCGCGGAGCCCACCGCCCACCGGGGAGGCAGCAGCCGGGACACCCGATCTCGAAGCTGCTGCCACGCGGTCCACGCCGCCCCGTCGGGGGCGGGCGTCGGGAGCGCCTCGCTGAGCCGCCGGCGCAGCGACCGGGAGAAGTCGACCCGCTCGCGCGGCGAGGTGCTCGGGCGGATGCCTCGCTTTCGTCGTCCGAGGATCTGGTCGATGCCGAACGGCCGGCGATCGGGGGGGCCGCCTCGATGGTTCGGGTCGCGCTCCAGGTGTGCGATCACGTCGACCCGGGCGTTGGCGAGCATCCGGCCGACCCGCTCGCCGGTGGCGCGGTCGGGCGGCAGCCCCAGGAGCACGGCCCCCAGCGTCGTTCGACTGGGACGCTCCCGGCCATGCCGCCAGCAGACGTAGCGCAGCAGGAAGGCGGTGACGACCTCCGGTGAGCCGGCCGCCGAGAGGGCCTCGAACCGGGACGGGAGGCGGTACTCGTCCTCCGCCGCCCAGCGCCACAGGGCGTGTCGCGCCGGGGCCAGCTGGTCCGGGGGAACGAGCGACTGACGAAGCACCTCGGCCGGGCGCTCGGCCCCGCGCATCCACACGAGGCGCGCCATCGACTCGGCGCGCCGCCAGCAGAGCGGCGTCGGCCGCCACGCCCCCGTCCAGTCGGCCAGCACCGAGCTGGCCCACGGCGGGAGCCTCGCGGACCGCGCGCCGTCCACGAGGGCGAGCAGTCCGGCGTGTCCGCCGTTGAGGCTGTCTTCGATCCGCCGCCGGGAGCGCTCGAAGATCGATCGCAGGTTCGCCATCGCCGACTCCCGTCTCGCAGCATCCGCCCGGACCGACGAGCCGAACTCGGCCCCCTCCGGATCCGAATCACACAGCACTGAGATGACGACCTCGGGTTCGAGCTCCAGGCCGAAACGCAGGGTGAGCGCGAGACGGTCCCGCAGCGACGGCAGCAACTGCAAGACCGTCGAAGCCCGGGTCAGGGGGCTCGCCGCGCCCCGGAGCAGCGCGAGCGCCTCCTCCGGGTCCAGGACCGGCATGTGTCCCGCCCGGGTCGAGCCGGGCGAGTCGGGGCGGGCGTGGAGGTCGTAGCAGCCCGATGGGAAGCGGCCGTCCAGCAGCGTCTCGCCGGCGACACGGCAGAGGGCCCACAGGAAGAACTCCTGCAGGACCTCGCCGCCGACCTCGACCGCGATCGCCAAGCTTGCACGAGCCCGCGTGTTCCGACCGCTCAATCGGTGCTCTTCGCGTCGGTCGGTAATCAAGCCGTCGTTCAGATGTGTTGAACTGCAACGTGATGGATTGGGTGGGATGGGTAATCGATGCCCTGTCGACGGGGGCGACAGGGCGGGCGTCAAGCGCACGGCTGGCAGAGGCGACGGATTGCCTCCGCCAGTTCGACCGCGCGATGGAGGCGGCGTGCCGTCCTTCCGCCGGGCCGCGTGGGGAGGGGGACCTCGCCAGCACCCTGGCCGAGGTCGTGCGCCAGACCCACGATCCGCCGGGCCGCCTCGCGCTGGCGCTGCGTCAGGCCCCGGAGTCGAGCCGGCCGCGACCCGATGACGTGCCTCCGGAGTACTTCGAGGACTGGCTCCCGACCCTCCCCCATGCGCTGCGGCGCTACTCGGTGATCGAGCTTGCGGTGCACGTGCTGGCGGCCGAGGTGAGGGCGCGGCGGGCCGGGAGCGTGACCGGAGTCTCGCGCCCTCAGGACCTCCACGCGGTGCTGCTGTTGTTCCGGGAGGCGCTCCGATTCCCGGACCACTCCGCCCGCTACATGGACATCGCGCGCCGCGAGCTGCCCGACGTGGCGCCCTCGTTGCCGGTGGCGGCGTCGCTCATCCGGTCGGCGATGTGCGTGACCGCGGGTCGCCGGTTCTACCGGACCCCGGAGATCGTGCTCGCGATCCTCGAAGCGGCGGCAGACCACCCCGAGCACGCGACCGAGGTCGCGCGGGTCCGTCGCCTCACCGCCGAGCTGCTCGAGCTCGAGGCGGATCGCCTCGCCGCGGCCTGGCTCGCTGCGCAGCGCTGGGCGGTGGCCGCCCGGCAGGCTCGCGACTCCCTCGGGCCACCCCTCGCCGCGGGTCGCGAGGTCGCCTGGGCCTGGGCCAGCGAAGCGCTCAGCGCCGCGGTCGGCGCCGCCGAGGAGATAGCCGCGGTGCGGAGCAGCACCCGGGACAAGCGGTTGAGGTCGGAGGTCGCCAAGCACCGCAAGGCGGGTCCGTCGCGCACGACCGTAGAGCGAAGCTGGGAGCGGACCCTGTACGCGGTCGACTTCTGCAAACGCACGACGAGCGAGCTGAAGCTCGTCGCAACCGAGGCGTCCGAGGCTGCGGATGCGCTGGCGTCGCGCGAGGAGCCCTCCTCGCCGGAACGTACGTGGACGTTGCACGACTTGAGGGTGGGGTTGGGGATTCCATGAACCAGGACATCGGTCCGACGCTGAGTGACAGGGTCCTGCGGGCCTCCACGGAGGTTCTGCTCCAGCGGCACGCCGCGGGCGGCAACGCTGCGGAGCTGCGCCTGGAGCTGACCGCGCTGGTCGAGAGCACCGGCGCGGCGGTGTTGCCGAGCCTGCTCGCCGGCCTCGTGGAGCGGCTCATCCTCGCCGACGCCGCCCTCGCCGACATGCACCTGCCGATGAACGAGGACGGGGGTGAGCGGCTGCTCCGCGTGGTCGCCGCGGCGGCCCGCGACGCCGGCACGGGCGGGGGGCTCGTCCGCCAGCTGGAGCCGATGTTGGCGGTGGACGCGTCCGGGCGGTCCGCGTGGCGTCGCCTGCTTCGGGGCGCCGCGGGTGCCCCGGACCCGGCGTCGGTGGCGATGCTCCCGGCCGAGTTCGATCTCGGCGCCGCGGCCGTCGGCCACCTCGAAGCCCGCCCTGCGGCCCCCGCGTCCGGCCAGACGGACGACCTGGGGGTCGGCCCCTGGGTGCTGCCTCCGGCGCGAGCTCGAATCGGCAGCCTGCACGGCCTGCCCCAGGCGGTGCTCGGCCAGTCCGCCGGCCGCGTCGGCGATCGCTACGTGCTGAGCCTGCGCAGCGAGCGCGACCTGGCCGAGCTGCACGCCGTCGTGTTGCGCGAGGTGGAGGGTGTCTCCGACCTCGTGTTCCCCACCCCGGGGGCCCGATGGGCGCCCCTGGACCGGTTCCGTGAGAAGCTGGGGCTGTACCGCATTCCGCTCCGGCTGCGCCCTCCGGAGGGCCGTCACCGCTACATCGTGATCCTCGTTCCGTCGGACGACGTGCCCGATCAGGCCTTCCCGCCGCGCCTCTCCGGCTTGCGTCGGGGGGTCGAAGAGGGGCGCTTCGGGGTGGAGGACTTCGTCGTCGACGTGGTCGATCCCCACGGCGCCCCCGTTCGGAGGCGCCGCGAGGTGCGCAACGCCGCGGTCATCGGGATGGCCCGCAACGAGCACGGAGACTGGGTGTCGTCCCTCGCGGTGCCCGGCCGGCCGGTGCACCGGTCCCCGGTCCGCTCCGTGGAGCACCCGGTGACGCGGGCGTCGGCGTTGCTGGAGGTGCTCACCGTCAAGCTTGAGGCCTGGGTAAAAACTCGACGGGGCAGCGGATTCGGACTGGATCGGGA
>CAYQEG010000353.1:0-6079 GCA_964416435.1 uncultured Rickettsiales bacterium | reverse complement strand
GTCCGCCGCGTCGTCGTCGTCCGTCGCGTCGTCGTCGTCCGTCGCGTCGTCGTCGGCCGCCGCGTCGTCGTCGTCCGCCGCGTCGTCGTCGTCGATGGCGCTGTCGTCGTCGTCGGGGTCCGGGCAGGCGGACAGGCACAGGGCGAGCAGGACGAGCAGGAGCGCGCGGTTCATGCGGGCACCTTAGCCTCGGTTGGCCTCCGCCCGGGCGAGGCACCGAGCCGCCGCGGTGGCCGCCGAGGCGGCCGGGCCGTCTCTCCCCAGCCCTCGCCATTGGCACTCCGCGACCTCCCACGCGGCGCCCGCCTCGACGTCGCGGCCGGACGCCTCGGCGCCGCGCGCGGCCATCTCCAGCACGTCCGCGAAGTCGACCTCGAACCGGCTCTTCAGCCCCAACTCCAGGGCCTCGGCGAGGTGGGCCTCCCAGGCCGACCAGTCGCCCCGGCGGGCGTCGCAGGGGAGCAACGCGATCAGGATGAACAGCCGCAGGAGGTCGAAGCGGCCAGGCGGGGTGACGTCCAGAGACGCCTCCAGCATCGGCTCCGCCCGGTCGAACCGACCGGCCTGCATCAGCGCGAGGGCGAGGTTGGTCCGCATCAGCGGCACCTCCCCGCTCCCGATCGCCTCGTGGACCGCGAGCGCCTGCCCGTAGGCGAGCCGCGCCCCGTCCAGGTCACCGCGCGCCCTCAGGATCTCCCCGCTCATCCCGTGGAACATCCCGCACCGGAACCGCAGCCCGGCGCCCCGGGCGATGGCGAGCCCGGTCCGGACCGACTCGGCCGCCTCGTCGAAGCGGTCGGCGTGCATGTGGCCGTGGTACAGCCCCACCTGCAGGTACGCCGCCTCCGCCGGGTGAAGCTCCGGATCGACCACCGCCTCGGCCGCTCGGAAGTCCGCCTCCCCCTCCTCCGCCCTCCCGAGGCGCAGCAGGGTGATGCCCCGGGCGACCAGCGCGGTCACGCGGGCGGCCGGGTCCTCGAACAGGCGGGCCGCTTCGGTCAGCGCGTCGACGTTGGCCTCGACGTCCGAGTCCAGCCAGGCGACCCGCGCCTGCTCCATCGCCAGCTGAGCGCGCAGCTCCCGAGGCGCTTCGGGCCCGAGGCGGGCGGCCGCCTTGCCGAGCAGCTCCCGCGCCCCCTCGACGTCGCCCTGGAGGCGGCGCAGGTAGGCGGCGGCGAGCCACCCCTCGGCCCACCGGGGGTCGTCCTGCGCGATCCCCGCGAGCACCAGCGCCCGCTCCCGCTCCGCCAGCACGAACACGGCCTGGGCGTAGTCCCCCCGGCTCCCGCGCCGGCGGGCGGCGTCCATCAACGGCTCGAGCGCCTTGTCCGGTCGACCCGCCGCGACGAGGTGCAGCCCCAGCCGCTCCCGGTCGTGCACCCCGTCCCGCCCGGTCAGGGCCGCGGCGCAGACGTCGTTGACCCGCTCCCAGCGTCCGAGCGCCCGGGCCCGGGACTCCAGCGCCTCGCGGACCATCCCGTGGCTGAACGACCAGCGGTCGTCGCCCTCCTCCCAGCGGGCCAGCCCCCCGTCCACCAGCGCGCCGACGAGGTCGGCCGACGGCGCGGTGCCGTCGATCCGGCAGACTGCGAGCCACTCGGCGGCCTCGAGCTCCTGACCCAGAGCCGCGGCCAGCTCCAGCGCCCGACCGTCGCTGGGCGGCCATCCGGCGAGGAACTGCTCGATGCGGCCCGACCACGCCGTGCGCAGATCGGCCGGCAGCGCCAGGCGCGCCGCCGGGTCGACCAGCTGCAGACCCCGAGGGCCGGGCACCAGCCGCCCCCGCTCGACGAGCTCCCCGACCAGCTGGATCGCGAACAGCGGGTTCCCCCCGGCGTGGCGCTGGACCCGCGCCACCAGCTCGCCCCGGAGCCCCAGGAGCCGCCCCACGAGGCGCTCCGACTCCTCCTCGTCGAGCCGGTCCAGGGGCACGACGTCGGACTCGTCGCGGTCGCCGAACTCTTCGATCAGGGCCGCCTCCCGGGGGCGCGCGGCCAGCGCGTCGGTCGACGCCGTGAGCACCAGCAGGAGCGGGGGCCCGCGGCGCGGCCAGGTCGTCAACACGTAGGCCACGAACGACAGCGTGTCGGCGCTCAGCACGGCGTCGTCGAGCCAGAACACGACGGGCCGCGATCCGCCGAGCCGACCCAGCAGGCGGGCGACCAGGGCGTAGCGCTCGTTGGGGCTGGAGAACCGAACCGCCCCCGACTCGGCGTCCACCGCGGGACGGATCAGCTCCGTCAGCGCGCCCGCCTCGTCGGCCGGCAGGTCGGGCTCGTGGGCGAGCAGGCCGGTCAGCCGCCGGTGCAGCTTCCCGCGCTTCAGGCCCCGGCAACGCAGCCGGCGGGCCACCGCCGAGCCCAGCCCCTCCTGGGCCCCGGGCGTCGCGGCGTGGGTGCCCTTGAGGATCTCCGCCGTCCCCGACTCGTGGGCTCGCTCGCAGAGCCAGCGGGCCAGTCGGCTGGTGCCGGTCCCCTCGGGCCCCTGCAGGATGAGCAGCCGACACCCGCCGTCGCGCTGCACCGCCTCGAGGGAGGCCCACATCCGTCCCTGCTCCGCCTCGCGGCCGACCAGGGGCACGCTCCGCAGACCGAAGAGCCCCAGCCCGGCCCCCTGCAGGTGACCGTAGCGGCTCGCCTCGGCGGACTCCGCGCCCCGCTCGTCCACCGACGCCGGCTCGTCCACCGACCCGAGCGCCCGGAGCGCGGCGGCCGCGTCCGCCGCGTACTGGAACCGCTCGCGCCGGGGCTTCGCGAGCAGCCGGCGCAGCCACGGCTCGAAGCCGCCGGGGACGGGGACCAGCGGCTCGAAGGCGCCGGGGGGCTCGGTCAGCTGCGCGACGAGCACGTCGTTCAGCTCCCGGTGGTGCCGGAACGGCGGCTGGCCCGTCGCGAGGGCCCAGCCGACGCAGCCGAGCGCGTACAGGTCGGTCCACGGGCCGAGGTCGCGCCAGCGCGCCTCCAGCTGCTCGGGGGCGATGTACTGGGGTGTGCCGACGACGTTCTCGCGGTCGAAGCGGGGCGCCTGGCGGTCCAGGGCGTGGGCCAGGCCGAAGTCGGCCAGCTTCACCAGGCCCGACTCGGCGACCAGCAGGTTCGCGGGCTTGAGGTCCCGGTGGATGACCTGGCGCGCGTGGGCGTGGGCCAGCCCCGCGAGCACGTCCAGGAGCGCGGCTCGAAGCCGGGGCCACGGCAGCCGCCCCTGGCGGCTCGCCAGGGTGCCCTCGGCGACGTGCTCCATGACGAGGAACGGGGTGCCGGGCTTCAGGCGGCGCTGGCGCTCCCACTCGGGCGTCGCCGGGATGCGGCCGTAGTCGTAGACGGCGACCACGTTGCGGTGGTTCAGACCCGCCACCGCCTGCACCTCGCGGTCGAAGGCGGCCTGGTACTCCGGCCCCTGGGCCCGGGCGCCGCTGAGGAACTTGACCGCCACGGGGCGCTCGGAGTGGCCGGCCCGGTGCGTCGCGGACCAGACGCTGCCCATGCCGCCGCGGCCGATCCGTTCGACCAGCTCGAAGGGCCCGATGTGGAGAGGCGCCGGCACGGTCACCGCCCCCGCGCGTCGAAGCGGAGCAGTCGGAGCGAGCACGGGATCGCCCCCGCCGGCCCGGCCAGCCCCGGGACCTGCGCCCGCCAGCGCGCCTCCAGGGCGCGGTGCCCCTCCTCGTCGACGAGGCGACGCAGGTAGGACAGCGAGACGAACTCCCAGACCTCGTCCACGCCCCCCGCGAGATCCACGAAGACCGGCGTCACCGACACCGCGTCGAAGATCCCGGACAGCAGGGCCGCGAGGGCAACCTCGTCGCGCACGCGCTCGTCGCCCGGGTCGAAGTAGCCGGTGCCGTGGGCGTCGAACAGCTCGCGGAAGAGGGCGATGTACAGCCCCCACGCGTCGTCGGGGCGGGGGTGGGTGCCGACGACGCCGACGAACGGGCCGCCGGGTCGGAGCACCCGCGCCACCTCGGCGAGCACTGCGTCGATCTCGTCCATCAGCATCAGCGTCATGTGGCTGACCGCGGCGTCGACGCTGGTGTCCGACAGCGGCAGCGCCTGGGCCCGGGCGACGTGGAACTCCGCGTTCGCGAGGCCCCGAGCGCGGGCCAGCTCCACGTCCGCCTCGGCGATGTCGACGCCCACCACGCCGGCCCCCCGGTCGGCGAGCAGCCGGGCGAGGTGTCCGTCCCCGCAGCCGAGGTCGAGCACCCGACCGGCGCCCGAGACCGCGTCGGCCAGCAGGTCGTAGGTGTTGCCCCCGTCCGCGGTGCGGCCCCGCCCGAACGCCCGAGCCGTGGCCCCGGGGTGGCGGCGGTGGAAGTCGACCAGGAACGGCTCGGTCGCCAGCGTCCTCACCCCGGGAGTGTAGAGCGCTTCAGAGCCCGACGAGCCCCGTCTCGCGTCGACGATCCGATCGGACGGCCCGGAACCGGGCGTGCGCGATCCCTGGACTCTGCTCGAGCGACGCCTAGGGTGGGTTCATGGAACCCAACCTCGAGGAGTTGGATCTCGACCAGCTGTGGGCGCTATTCGCCCGCATGGCGGACCCCGACGGCGTGCCGGCGGTGGCGCGGGACCCTCGGGAGCGGGAGAAGCTGCGCCGCATGGACGCCGGCTTCTACGTGGCGGATCGGCGCGAGTGTGCGTCCCGCCGCCTGCTCCTGACCCCGATGCCGGGCGAGATCCCGATGGTAGAGCTTCCCGGTGATCCCGAGCTCGAGGCCGTCAGTCCGTCCCATTGACGTGAACGACGACCTCGCGCCGGCCGGGATGGCGACGGTGCTCCCACAGGCAGATCCCCTGCCAGGTGCCGAGGACCATCCGGCCATCGCGGATCGGGATGCTCAACGTGGTCGCCGTCAGCGCCGCCTTGACGTGGGCCGGCATGTCGTCGGGCCCCTCGGCGGTGTGGCGGTACAGCGGATCGCCCTCGGGCACGAGCCGACGTAGGAACGCCTCCAGGTCCACCTTGACGTCCGGGTCGGCGTTCTCCTGGATGATCAGCGACGCGGACGTGTGGCGCAGGAAGATCGTCGCCAGCCCCAGGCCGACGTCCGCCCGGCGAACGACCTCCCGCACGCTGGAGGTGAAGTCCGAGACGCCCGGTCCCCCGGGGCGCAGCTGAATCGACTCCTGGTGGTGCTTCATCGGCGCGAAGGGTACCGGCTGAATACCCGCGGCACATGGCGGGTTCCTGATCTAGGTTCTCCCGATGCGTCCGCTGCTCCTCGCCGTCACCGCCGTCGCCGCGCTCCTCCTGATCGGCTCCGCGCCGGCCGGGGTGGAGTTCGCCGAACGGGCGACGCCGGCCGAAGGCTGGACCTGGATGGAGCAGGTGCGCTGGCAGACGACCGGCCACACCCGGGCGGTCATGGGCGGCCTCACCGTGCGCGATCGGGACAGCGTTCGGGAGACGACCTACACGTGCACCGTTCAGGTCGACGCGGTCGAAGACGGCCGACCGAGCGAGCTGGAGCTGCGGTTCGCCGAGGCGTCGCTGTCCGAGGACGGCGAGCCGACGAAGCTGGAGCTCGCGGGCGGCGCCTACCGGGCCACCGGGCTGGGCGAGGATCGCTCGTTCCGCACCGCCGACGGCAAGCGGGTCAAGCGCAAGCCGCGACGATTCCTGGAGCAGCAGTTCGGAGACGGCGGCAACGACGACCCGGTCGAGCTGCTGTTGCCGGAGCACGCCGTGGCCGTCGGCGAGACGTGGCCCCTCGACATGGATCAGTTCGTCGAGTACCTGGGCCGGGACCGCTTCACGCTGGACGAGGAGGCGTCCCGGGCGACCGCGACCCTGACCGGGCTCGTCGATCGAGACGGCGTGGAGTACGGCCAGATCGCCTTCGATGTCCTGGTCGTGCCGCTGGAGATCACCGACGGCACGTTCACCCAGGCCCACATGGGGCTGACCGGCACCGCCGAGCTGCCGCTGTCCGCGGCGGTGCCCTACCAGGCGCTGGAAGTGACGGTCGACATCCGGTTCCTCGGTACGGTCCGACGCAAGGCGGTGACCATCGACCTCGACCTGGACCTGGAGACCGCCGGCACCGTGAAGCTCGCGGCGCTGTAGAGCGGCACAGTCA
>CAYQEG010000352.1:0-6092 GCA_964416435.1 uncultured Rickettsiales bacterium | reverse complement strand
CTGCAGCGGTGCGGGGGTCACGTTGATGTTCGGATCCCGGAGGCTGTACTCGCCTGCGGTGCACGTCGTCCGGCAAAGTCTCGCCTCGGGGAAGCTTGGCTCGCTCGGCGCGTTGCGGATTCACTGCTGGCATCCGATGGAGGACGCGGTCAGGGCCGACGCTCCGCCCGGTGAGCTGATCGAGCAGATCGCCGTCGCCTGCCGCCTCTTCGGTAGCGACCCGGAGGCCGTCTACTCGCTGCGGCGTGCTCATGGTGGAACGGACTCGATCAGCGTCCACTTCGGGTTTCGCGACGGCGGTATGGCCCTCGTCGACGTGACACTCGTTCAGCCCGACATGCAGGGCTATTGTTCCTTGACGGCGATCGGGTCGACCGGGGCCGCTTACGCCGACGAACACCGTGATGCTCATCTCGTCGTCGGGGAGGGGGCTCCGGTTCGGGCGGTCTGTCAGGGTCCGCCACCCTTCCCTGGTCGAATGAGGAGCTGATGAACGCACGCGACGCCCTGCACGATCTCGCCGACCGCCACGACCTCACCGAGGAGCACTCGGCCGAGGCCCGGGCGGAGGCCGACGCGTTCGTGCGCAAGCCGGGCCTGCGGGACCCGGCGTTGCTCGACCTGGAGGCGGTGCCCTTCGTCTCGGTGGACGGCCCGGGCACCCGGGACCTCGACCAGGCGCTCCACGTCGAGGCGATGGAGGGCGGCTGGAGGGTCCGGTATGCGCTGGCGGACGCCGCCTACTACGTCCGCCCGGGGACCGCGCTGTGGACCGAAGCGCTGGCGCGGGGGGCCAGCTACTACCTGCCCGGCTGGTCGATCCCGATGCTCCCCAGGAGCCTGTCCGAGGGCGTCATCTCCCTGAACGAGGGCGTGCCCCGTCGAGCGATGGTGCTGGACACCGAGCTCGACGACGGCGGGCGGGTCCGCCGCACCCGGGTCCTTCGAGCGCGCATCCGCTCGCGCGCGAAGCTGACCTTCGACGCCGTCCAGGACCACCTCGACGGCGGCGCGCCCCCCCGCGGGGACGCGGGGATCGGGAGCAGCCTCGTCGGGCTGGCGGCGGTCGGTCGCCTGCGCATGGATCTCGCGGAGTCCCGTGGCGTCGTGCGGTTCCGCCGCGCCGAGCTCAAGACCGGACTGCAGGGACCGGCCAGCTCCCGATTCGTGGCCCTCCAGGAGATTCGCCGGCCCGTCGAGCAGTACAACGAGCAGCTCTCCCTGCTGTGCAACGTCGAGGGGGCGCGCCTGCTCGCGGGCGCGAGCCCCGGCGGCGGCGTCCAGCCGATCTTTCGGGTGCACCCGCCTCCGGCGGAGGGCCGCATCGCCCGACTGTCGAGGACCCTCCACGCGCTCGCGGCCGCCCGGGACCTCGACCGGAACCGCTGGACCTGGAGCCCGGAGAGCGGCCGCTCCCTCGCCTGGTTCCTCGGCGGGCTGCCGGACGATCGGGTGGCGACGGCGATCCACCGGCAGGCGGTCATCACCAACTACCGCTCGGAGTACGACCCCGAGCCCGGTCAGCACCACGGCGTCGGCGCGCCGGTGTACGCCCGGTTCAGCGCGCCGATGCGGGAGATCGTCGGCGTGTTCGTACACAAGGAGACGTGGGAGCTCCTCGGGCACGGCCGGCGGGACGACGCTCGCGACCAGCAGCTCCGCGAGCAGGTGGTCGAGTCGGCGAACCGCGCGCGCAACCTGCAGCGCGCCCTGGACAAGGAGGCCAACCTGCTGGTCCTCGACCAGCTGTTGCGCGACCGGCCGGGACCCCACCGGGGCACCGTGGTCGGCCTCACGCCGACCCGGGCCTACGTCCTGCTCGACGATCCCCCCGTCGATCTGAAGGTGGACCTGAAGGCGATCACGCCCGCGGTCCGGCTGGCGCGGGACGAGGTGACGGTGACCGGACAGGACGGCTCGGTGTTCTGTCGGCTCGGGGACGCGGTCGACGTGACGGCGACGAGCCGCGACAAGGGCCGTCGCTGGTGGAACCTGGCCCTGAGGCGGGCCGGGGAGGGCTGACCGAAGTCAGCGTCAGGGTGCGGCGAGCTCCAGGGTGACCGCGCGCCCCTCCGCGAGGTCGACGTCGAAGGTGTCGCAGGTTCCGTCGATCAGCTGGACGAAGTCGTTCTGCTGGGTGACCAGCCCGGACTCCGCGGGCGGGTCGATCGGCACACCCTCCCAGGTCTCGGCCTGGGCGCCGTGGCACACGATGAACCGCGCCTCGCCGACCACGCCGGTGCGGGCGGCGCAGGCGCCTCCCGGTGCAGGGCGCCGCACCCAGTGCTCGCCTTCGATGACGAACGTCGTCGCGTGCCCCGGGAGCAGGGCCCAGACGCCGTCCGGCGGCGCGACGTCCGCGCACACGACCGGTCCGCCGGGCTGACCGCAGCGGCCGATGCAGAGCAGCGCGACGCTCGACGCGACGCTCTGCCACTCGCCCACGACCTGCTCCTGCAGGGTGACGTCGGGCTCGCTGTAGGACGGAACGAAGCGGGTGACCTCGTCGACGTTCTCGAGCGTCACCTCGATCGGCTCGACGGTCGCGCAGGCGCACAGGATCACCGACAACAACAGGAAGAGGGTGATTCGCATACCCGAGGTGCAGGCAAGGGGCTGGCCCGAGCGCCGGGCCCTGACGTGCCCGAACTCAGCGGACCCCTGACCCGGGTTGACTTCGATCAACTGACGTCGGAACATCGGCTCTGGTGACGCGACCGCCATCAGGAGCGATCGAGCCCGGGGGGTTGATCGACCAGATCCCCGACGTCGTCCTCGTGGTCGACGCGACGGGCACGATCACCTACGCCAACGCCGCCTCCCTGCAGGTGTTGGGCTGGCCACCGGACGAGCTGGTCGGTCAGAGCATCGGCGTGATCGTCCCGGACGACCGGAAGTCGCGACACCGGGGCTTCGTCGTAGATTACTTCGGCGCCCCCTCTCCCCGAGCGATGGGGCTGCGCCGAATCGATGGACAGCGGCGGGACGGAACGATCATCCCGGTCGACGTGCGGCTCTCCCCCCGGCCGGAGCACGGCGACGTCGTCACGGTGGTGCGAGACATCGCGACCCTCCGTCGGACCGAGCAACAGCTCGAGGACACCGTGCACGAGCTGGCCGCCATGAACGGACGGCTCCGGGAGATCCTGCGCGACCGCAACCGCCTCCTCGGCGTCGCAGCACACGACCTGCGGAACCCCCTGACGACGATCGTCGCCCTCGCCGACGCTCTCCTCATCGGCGGCCGGCCGACGATGGGGCAGAGCGAGCGCGATGGTCTGGAGACCGTCATCGAGTCGTCGCTCTACATGCGCGACCTCGTCGATGACCTGCTCGCGTTCTCCAGCCTGGACGCCGGCAGCCTGAAGCTCGACCCCGCCGAGGTGGACCTCCGCCAGCTGGTCGCCTCGGCGGGCCGCCAGCTGGAGCCGATCGCCCACGGCAAGAGCGTGCAGCTGACCGTGGAGGTGCCCGACGCCCCCCTCACCGCGCGCGTCGACGCGGCGAAGGTCCGCCAGGTCGTGCACAACCTCGTCGGCAACGCGATCAAGTTCACCCCTCCCCACGCAGCGGTTCGGCTGGCGCTGACGCTGGAGGACGACGCCTGCTGCCTGCGGGTTACGGACGAGGGGCCCGGGCTGTCCGACGAGGAGGCCGATCGCATCTTCCTGCCGTTCGAGCGGGGCGAGAGCTCCCCGACGAGCGGTGAGTCGTCCACCGGGCTGGGGCTGGCGATCGTGCAGCGGATCGTCGACGGCCACGGGGGGCGGATCGAGGTGCGCAGCACGCCGGGGCAGGGCGCGACGTTCGAGGTCTGCCTGCCCGTCGAGCCTCCGGCGGCGACCCCAGCCCCGGGGGGCGACTCCGACCCGCTCCTCGTCATCCCGGGCGTCCCGGGCGGGACGGAGCCACGCCGCGCGGCGGTGCTGAGCCTGGTCGATGGCCTGCTCCGGGAGGCCCCGGTCGCCTGCCTCTTGGTCGATCGGGGAGGCGCCATCGTCACGGCGAACCGACGGGCGGACGAGCTGTTCGGCTACTCCCCGGGCCGGCTCCGCGGCCGTCCCCTCCTCGACCTCGTACCGGACCAGTTCGCGCCGGACCATGTCCGCCAGCAGGAGGCCTTCTTCGCGCGCCCCCGCCCGCGGTCGATGGGCGACGGCCCGGTGATCCGCGGCAAGCACAAGACCGGCCAGGAGCTGGCCCTGACGGTCGGCCTCGGCTCCGTGGAGGTCGGCGGCGAGTCGTACGTGCTGGCGGTGACCGAAGACCTCTCCGAGCGGCTGGCCGCCCGGAGAGAGGCGGAGGAGGCGATCCGCCGGTTGGAGCGGGGATCGGCCGCCGACCGGCTGGTCGAGGAGAGCGACGTCGGCCTGGTCGTGTTCGGGACCGAGGCCAGCTCCCTGCTGTACACCAACCCGGCCGGTCGCGAGATAATCTCGGAGACGGGGGCCGAGGCGGTCCTCGGCCTCGCCCAGAGCGGGGACCGCGCCGCCGTGCGCCTCGCTGGCGTCGGCCCGGACGGCAGCCCCCGCTCCATCGAGGGGTCGGTGCGCACGATCGAGTGGGAGGGCGCCCCCGCCAAGCTGGTTCAGCTGCGGGACGTCACCGCCCGCGACCGGCTCCACGACCAGCTGCTGACGATCGAGAAGCTCGGGCTGGTCGGCCAGCTGGCCTCCAACGTCGCGCACGACTTCAACAACCTGCTCACCAAGATCCAGGGCGCCCTGGAGCTCGCGCGGGCCGAGGTCGCGTCGCCCGACCAGATCCGACGGCTCGCGGAGATCGAGCGCTCCGTCGAGCTGGGGGCGGAGCTGACCAGCCGGCTGCTGTTCCTGAGTCGCAAGAGCGTCGGCACGATCGCGGCGGTCGACCTCCGCTCGGCGGTGTCGGACATCGAGCCGTTGATGCGGCAGCTGATCCCCAAGGAGGTCTCGCTCCTCCTCGACGTGCCGACGGTCACCCTCGCGGTGGAGGGGGACCCGGTCCAGCTCGAGCAGGTGGTGATGAACCTGGTGACCAACGCGCGCGATGCCTGCCTGGACCAGGCGCGCGAGGGGGCGTTCATCCGGGTGCGGTTGCGGGTCGTTCCGCCCGGGGAGTCGGTGGGGAGCGGCGACGGGCCGGAGCCGGACATCGGCACGGAGCGGGTCGTGCTCGAGGTCTCCGACAACGGTCCAGGCATCCGACCCGAGCTCCACGATCGGATCTTCGAGCCCTTCTTCACGACCCGGGAGACGGGTCGGGGGACCGGGCTCGGGCTCGCGAGCGTTCGCGCGGTGGTCGAGCGGGCTCGGGGGCGGATCGAGGTGGACTCCGAGGTCGGGGTCGGCACCTGCTTCTCGGTGGTGTTCCCCCGGGTGCTCGGGGAGAACGGCGTCTGGAGTGGCTCGCAGGAGTACAGGCCGCTGCCTGGCAAGCGGACCGTGCTGGTCGTGGACGACGAGCAGGCGATCCGGCAGATCCTCGTGGAGCACCTGCGGCGCAATGGTCTGCAGGTGTACGACGCGGCGACGGCGGTGGCCGCCATCGCCGTCGCGGACAAGCTGGAGCACCTGGACCTGCTCGTCACCGACCTGGTGATGCCGGAGGTCGACGGCTGGACGCTCGCCGAGCAGCTGCGCTGCTCCCGCCCGACCCTCCCGGTGCTCCTGATGACGGGGTACGGTAACGACGTGCTGCAGGCGCACGGCGTCGACCTCGACGAGGTCGAGGTGATGAGCAAGCCGTTCCGGTTGCACGAAGCGAGCGACCGCATCCTGGCGGCCCTCGCGAAGGCACGCGACGAAGACTGAGGCCACCGACCCGGGCGGACATCATGAGACGACTCCTGGCCCTGGCCGCCGCACTGTCCCTCGCCGCGATCGCCTGCAACGACATCGCGCTGTACGACGGACCCGAGCGGGAGGGTGACGACCCGGGGGAGTGCGAGGACGGGGCGGACAACGACTGCGACGGCGCCTACGACTGCGACGACTCGGACTGCGCGGGCGCGCCGGCGTGCGCGGACGACGACGACCCGGCGGACGACGACGACGCCGCCGAGGACGACGACGACGCCGACGACGCCGACGCGCCCGACGACGAAGACGACC
>CAYQEG010000351.1:0-6182 GCA_964416435.1 uncultured Rickettsiales bacterium | reverse complement strand
CGTTGAAGACGTGGAGCACCGTGATGGTGATGACGGTCGCGATGTAGAACCAGATGGCCACGTACATGTGGCGGACCCGGCGGATCGCGATGGTCCAGAAGAAGTTGGCGGCAAACGCGAGCCAGACGACGGCGACCGCGATGTCCAGCGGCCACTCCAGCTCGGCGTACTCCTTGCCCTGGGTGATGCCGAGGGGATAGGTGATGACGACGCCGACGACGATCAGCTGCCAACCCCAGAAGTGGACCTTGGACAGCGTGTCGCTCGCCATGCGGACGCGCAGCAGTCGCTGCGTCGAGTAGTAGATCCCGGCGAACACCGCGTTGGCGGCGAAGGCGAAGACCACGGCGCTGGTGTGGAGCGGACGAAGCCGACCGAACGTGATGTAGGGGCTGTCCAGGTTGAGGGCCGGGAACGCCAGCTCGAGGGCCAGCCAGAGGCCGACGAGCATGCCGACAGCCCCGAAGACGACCGTCGCGACCAGGAACGCTTTGGGCGTCCAGTCGTCGTAGGTGGGAGTCTGCGCGTCCTGCTGCACCAGCGATCTCCAGGTTCGGTATCCGACAGGTGGCCCTCTGCGGATGCGCAGGAGCCAAGCAACCGCCATGCCAGCGGCCGCCCGCAGCCGAACGGTGCCCGCAGCCTGTGCGATATCGCCCACCCTGCGGCGACTACGGGAGCGAACTCCCACAGAGGTCAGCGGCCCTCGGAGACCTTCTGCCGCAGCTCGTCGAGCGTCGCTCGAACATCGGCCGGCAGCTCGGGCCCCTCGGGCCCCGACCAGGTGACGGCGGCGTGGAACTCCAGGGCGGCGAACGCGACCGGAGCCCAGGACGCGTGGGGCGCGAGCCGAATCGCCTTCTCCAGGTAGAACTCGGTCTGGAACAGCCACCCGCGGACGCCCACGTGCGACTCCGCGAGGCCGAGCAGGTAGTAGGTCTCCGCGAGCAACTCCGGGTCCTCGATTCCGCTCGCGGTCGCCCGGTGGAGCAGGCTGGACGCCAGCAGGTAGTGGGGCAGCCCGGTCCGGTCCGCGGGGAATCGGTCCAGGGTCCGCGCCTCCGCGATCAGGGCTCGGCCGACCGCCAACTCCGTGCCCGCCGTCACCTCCCGCTTGGCGAGGTCCTCCAGGCCCGCGACCCACTGCATCGTGGCGTCACGCATCCACACCGGCAGTCCCTCGGTCCGTGCGTACGCCCGGAGGATCGGCGCCGGACGCGCCAGGTCCTGCTTCACGCGCACGCAGAGCTCCAGGTAGTCGGGAATGAGCCAGAACGCCTCGGAGGGGCGGGCGGTCTGGTCGGGCGCCAGGAGCTCCTCGTACAGGATCAGCGCCTCCTCCCAGCTCCGCGTCGCGGCCAGGAGGCCGGCTCGCGCGCGCGGGTCCAGCTTCTGGACCTCGACGGTGGCCGTGATCCGACGGCCCAGCTCGGAGTCGTCGAGGTCGGGCATGCGGCTGTGGCAGGCGATGCAGGTCTCCGTCATCGACTGGATCCGCCAGCGGGCCTCGTCCGACGCGCCCGAGCGCCAGGCTCCTTCGATGACGGCCGCGTCGACCGCGAGGGAGATCGCCAGGTGATCGAAGCTCGCCTCCCGATCCGTCGCGTGGTCGCGGACCCGGTCGCTCGTGGTCACCAGCTGGCGGAGCGCGGCGCCGATCGCCTCGGCGTTGGCAGGATCCGCCCACGCCGCCTCGTCGAACGACAGCGGGAGCAGCACGCCGAGCGAGCTGACGATTCGCGCCATCGAGTCGGTGAGGTCGTCACCCGCGCGCGTGGGGCTCACGGCGACGCTGAGCAGCGCGACCGCAACCGCCAGGACCATCGGTAGTCGCTTCATGGGGAGGCCTCCTGTGCCTGTCCTACGCAAGAGCCGGGCCATGCGACGGCCTGTGCCATTTCCGCACGCTGGGCGCCCGCACGGTGGGGGGTTCCGCACAGCCCAACGGAAGGAGACGCACACGTCGGCCCGCCGCCTCGCTGGCACGATCTTTGCGGACCCGGCCATCCACTGTGTCCGCCCCTCCGAGCCGACGCCACAATGGAGGTACGACGTGAGTCGTTCGCTGATTTCTGCTGTTTTGATCCTTCTCCTCGCCCTGCTCGCGGTTCCGTCGTTCGCAGGGGAAGAGTCCGACGACGAGGCTGCCACCGACGAGGGGGCAGCCGGCGACGAGGCCGCCCCGGCCGACGAAGGAGCCCCCGACGAAGGGGCCCCGGCTGAGGAGGCTGCTCCCGCTGAGGATGCTGCTCCGGTCGAGGAGGCCGCTCCCGTCGAGGAGGCCGCTCCCGCCGAGGAGCCCGCCCCCGCCGAGGAGCCCGTACCCGCCGCTGACGCGACGCCGGCCCCCGAGGCCGCGGCGGCAGAAGCGCCCGCGCCCGCCAAGCGGCCCGCCCTGTTCATGCCCGGACCCGACTCGCCCAAGCCGAAGGTGGAGCTGCACGGCAAGTACATGCTGTGGGGCCTCAACCAGCACGGCTTCCTGCTCGGCAAGGACCATCACCTGGATGACGCCGACTACGTCGTCCAGATGCTGCGGCTGAGCCTCAAGGCCGGCACCCCCGGCTTCGGCGTGGTCGCCCGGCTCGACGCCGGCCAGGGCTGGTGGGGGGCCGACAACACCCCCGACGTCCAGCAGCAGGCGACCACCAACGAGGACGGCAGCGTGGGGACGCTGGCCAGCTACAACACGTACAAGCTGTTCGGGAACAAGGACACCAACTACACGGTGCACTTCGACCACGTGTACGCCTACATCGAGATCCCGACCCCGTTCAAGTGGCGCATCCAGATCGGTCGCCAGTACTACGGCCTGGGCCACAAGCTGGTCCTGGATCAGGACTACGACGGCATCACCACGATGATCCAGCCGCACGAGAAGGTCACCGTCCGCCTGATGTGGGGCGTGATCTCCGAGGGCGTCGGCTCCTACAAGGGCCCCGTCGGCCTGCTGATGAGCGACGACGACCCCTTCGGCGACGCCAACCTCATCGGCGGCGACGTGTCCATCGCCGCCGGCCCGATGAAGATCGGCGTGTTCGGCGCCTACTACTGGGACCGCACGGACGCCGGTGACTCGACGTACCTGCCCCAGGGCTACGGCTACCTCGTCGCCCGCCATCAGCCCAACAAGAGCGCCGTCGGCGCCTTCGGCGTCACCGTGGACGGCACCATCCCGCTCGCCGCGGGCCTGAAGATCGCCGCTGAGGGCGACATCCTGGTCGGCGTCGACAACCTGGAGAACACCGACCACGCCGGCGGCAACCTCGACATCAACAACGGCAACCTGTCCGGCTTCAACGTCTACGTGAAGGCCGACCAGGGCTTCAACGCCGGCCCGCTCGGGCTGAACGTCGGCCTGACGTTCGGCCTCGGCTCGGGCGACGACGACCCGACCAGCGGCAAGGGCAACATCAACAAGATCCAGACGATGGGCTTCTTCCCGTTGACCAACGTCTGGGAGGACTCGGTGATGCCCGACATCTCGGGCATCTCGCCGCAGGGTCTGGGCTCCCCGGTCTCCCGCGGCTACCGGGAGTTCGAGAACACGCTGGCGCTGCAGGGCCGCTTCGGGATCAGCCCGTGGAACCCGATCCGCCTGGACGTCAGCTACACGTTCCTGCGCTCGGTCCAGCCGATCCACGCGTTCGACGAGACCGGCGCCATCCTGGACGCCTCCAGCAACGACATCGGCCACGAGATCGACGCCAACCTGACGATCAAGATCTGGCCGGGCGTCGTCTACAAGGCCCTGTTCGGCGTCTTCCTGCCCGGTGATGGAGCCGGCTACCTGATCAACGGCAACACCGATAACCTGCAGACCGCTTGGGAACTGAAGCAGGTCGTAGCCGTCTCCTTCTGAGCCGCGAGGCCCAGCGGGGCGACCTGCGTCAGCATGTCCCGCAGGGACGTGCGAGAGCGCTGCCGCTCGATTCGACCCCTACCGGCCCCGGGGGGGGGGGGGGGGGGGCCGCGGCCGGCCCCGCGCGCGGCGCCGCCCCCCCCCCCCCCCGGGGGGGGGCGCCCCCCCCCCCCCCCCCCCCGGCCCCTCGGTTCTGCGCGCCGGGCGGCCCTCGTCAGCCTGGTCGTGGCCGCCACCGTGATGGCCGCCAAGTGGGTCGCGTGGCGGATGACCGGCTCGGTCGTGCTGCTCGCCGACGGGCTCGAGTCGGCGGTCAACGTCTTCGCCGCCATCATCGCCTTCGTCGCGATCGACATCGCGCGTCGCCCCCCGGACGAAGGACACCCCTTCGGGCACGGCAAGGCCGAGTACTTCGCCGCGGGCATCGAAGGCGGCCTCATCGCGATGGCGGCGGTCGCCATCGGGTTCGAGGTGCTCGCCCACGCCGCCGATCCCCAGCCGCTCGAGCAACTGAGGGCCGGGCTCTCCATCTCCAGCGGCGCGGCGGTCGTCAACCTCGTGCTCGGCTTGTGGCTGGTCCGCAGCGGCAAGCGGCTCCGCTCCCCTGCCCTGGTCGCCGACGGGCGACACGTGCTCAGCGACGTCGTCACCACCGTCGGCGCGGTAGCCGGACTCGCCGCGGCCTGGGTCACCGGCTGGTGGTGGTTGGACCCCGTGCTCGCGGTGTTCGTCGCGCTCAACGTGCTCCGCGTCGGCGTGGGGGAGATCCGGACCGCCGTGCGCGGCTTGATGGACGCAGGGCTGCCGCCGGCGGAGATGGAGGAGCTCCGGGCGCTGATCGAGGACCACCTCGGCGGGGCGCTGGAGGCCCATGACCTTCGGGCCCGCGCGGCGTCCGACCGCGTGTTCGTCGAGCTGCACCTCGTCGTGCCGGGGGCCATGACGGTGAGCGAGGCGCACAGCATCTGCGACGCCATGGAGGCCGCGCTGGAGGCGCGGTACCCCGGCGGTCTGTTCACGATCCACACCGAGCCCGAAGACGAGGCCCACGGCCACGGGGGCGTGCGACCGATCGGCTGACGGCCCTTCAGGTCGCGTCCCGGCGGTTGAGCCGGCATGAAAGGTGCTTGAACCAGAGGGTGAAAGGAGGATCGGCATGTACAGGTTCCCACCACGGAGAATCCTGGTCCCGACCGACTTCTCCGAGCACAGCGAGCACGCGGTGAAGTACGCCGCGTCGATGGCTGCCCGAAACGAGGGCCACGTCACCATCCTGCACGTGGCGCCCGACATCCCGGCCATCGTCTCGCCGATCCCGGAGAGCACCGCGATGCAGGCCTGGAGCTTCACCGAAGCTCTGCGCGAACGACGGACGGCGGCGCATGGACGGATGGACGACGAGATCGGGCCCTACCTCGGAGACGTCGAGTTCGAGGTGCTGTTCGAGGAGGGCGAGCCGGCCTCGACCATCGCCCGCATCGCCGACGAGCGAGAGATCGACCTCGTCGTGATGGGCTCGCACGGACGCACCGGACTTCGGCGAGCGCTGCTCGGTTCGGTGGCAGAGCGCACCGTGAGGCTGGCGGAGGTGCCGGTCTTGATCGTGCGATGAGACGCTAGGGGGTGTGCCTGTAGACACACCCCCCAGCCCTCCCGATGGGCTCAACCGGGCCGCGGAGCGCTGGCGCGCTTCTTGCTCCGGTCCCGGCAAGGGCCAGCAACATCGGGAGAGCACTGTGGAGATCACCCGCTGGGTCATGCAGACCCCAGGCGAAGCACTCGTTCAAGTCAGAAGCGCCGCGCCGACGTTGAACACCGGCGAGGCGCTCGTGCAGGTCGCCGGGTGCGGCGTCTGCCACACCGACCTCGGGTTCTGGGCCGACGGTGTGCCCACCCGCGCCGAGCTGCCCCTCGCCCTGGGCCACGAGGTCACCGGGTTCGTGGGGCGCGGCGGCGGCCCCCCCCCGGGCGGGGGGGGGCCGGGCGGGGGGGGGGCGGGGGGGGGGCGTCCGGGCGGGGGGGCGGGCGGGGGCCGCCCCCCCCCGACCTGGCGACCGGCATCAGCGAAAGCGGGATTTTCCGCAAGAACGTCACCAAGACCGAGGACTGGGGCGAGACCAAGCAGAAGCTGGACGTCATGCCGGTCTACTTCCCCGGCCTGCGCTCCGACGGCACCCCGTCCGTGTGCTGCATGGATGAAACAGACGACGGGGTAGACGATTGCGATCCCAAGTTGTGCGACGATCCGGATACGGCTGAAATCGAACTCTGCGCAGGCGATCCCGGCGTGCCCTACAAGGAGTGGCGCCTGGGCGGCGAT
>CAYQEG010000350.1:0-6216 GCA_964416435.1 uncultured Rickettsiales bacterium | reverse complement strand
GAGGGGCTCGTCTGATTGCGCCAACCGAGTTGCCTGACCCGATCTCCTCGTCCCCGGGGCCCGATCTCGGCGTCGCTCCTCGGTCGAAAGGGAGCGACCTTGCTCCCTCGTCGCTCCTGGACCTCGGACCCCGGGGCCTTCGGATTGTCGGGTCATCAAACTCGGTTGGCGCAATGAGTCAGGGGTTGCCCGGGATCTTCCAGGCCGCCCCCTTGCTCAGCAGGCACTTCGGCGTGCCGAGCTCCCCCCCGCCCCTGGCGCGGATCTCGTCGAGCACCGCGTCGCCGGCGAGCTGGCCCAGCACCTCCGCGTAGTGGTCCATCTGGTAGCCGGCCCCGACGTTGGCCGGGAGCCGCTCGAACAGGGCGCCCACCGGGCGGTCGCCGCCGCCGTCGTCCAGCGCCTCGTCGACCACGCGGGTGACGGTCCGCTCGCAGGCCGGCCGGCCGAGCCGGGTCCGCCCACCCACGTCGTCGAACTCCGACGTGCAGACGCGCAGCCACGCTTCGTCGTGACACAGGTGGGCCTGCGCCCGCCCCTCGCTCCGCATGAACCGGGCCCACTCGGCGCGGCTCATCGGGCCGGCCGCCAGCGCCGCGCCGGCGACCAGGAGCGCCAGCGCGGCCGCCGTGGCCGACCGCCGGGGGGCGGGCTTCGTCGTCATGTCGGGCTCCTCGGGGTGCGCACCTCCAGGGTCGCTCCGAGCCCGTCGGAAAGACATCGCATGAGCATGTGAGGTAGAGACCCTCGCCATGACGACCGAGACCGATGCCCCCACGCTGCGCGACTTCCTGCCCGTCGGGGAGGGCAGCCTCGACCGCCTGGAGGCGCAGCTCCACTGGACGCTGCGGCTGACCGCCGCGCTCTGCTTCATCGGGCACGGCGCCTGGGGCGTCATCACCAAGGAGGGCTGGCTGCCCTTCTTCGATGTCGTCGGAATCCCCCACGCGGTGGCCTGGAAGATGATGCCCGTCATCGGGCTGTTCGACATCGCCATGGGGTTCGCCCTGCTCGTGAAGCCTCGCCGTGCGATCGCCGCGTGGATGGTCGTCTGGGCGGTCTGGACCGCGGCGCTGCGGCCGCTCGCGGGCATGGGCGGCTGGGAGTTCCTGGAGCGGGCCGGCAACTACGTGCCGCCGGCGGCGCTGATCGTGCTCGCGGGCGGCTTCGCCTGGCGCACGCGGGGGGCGTGGCTCGAGGAGCTGCCCCGGCCCAGGCTGACGCTGCCCCGGATCGACGTGCTCCACTGGATGCTGAGGCTCGCGGTGGCGACGCTGCTCGTCGGCCACGCCGGCTTCGGCCTGTTCCAGCGCAAAGCGATGCTGGTCGGCCACTATCGGGCCCTGGGGATCGACGCGGACCCGGCGTTCGTCGCCGGCGTCGGCGTGTTCGAGTTCGTGCTCGCCGCCGCGGTGCTCTTCCGGCCCACTGTCGGCACGCTCTTCCTGGTGCTCGGCTGGAAGGTGGTCTCCGAGCTGCTGTACCCCCTGTCGGGGTCGGCGCTCGACGTCTTCGAGACGATCGAGCGGTGGGGGGACTACGGCGCGCCCATCGCGATGATCCAGATCCAGCTGTGGCGGCGCCAGGCCGGCTTGCGGGAGGCGGCCCCGCTGCTGGAGGAGCTGCCCCGGATCGTGCGCCGGGACCTCGCCGCGATCCTGGGCGGCGCGGCGCTGCTCACCTTCGTCGCGCTGATCTTCGACCTCGACCGCGGCATCGCGGCCCGCTCCTACGACGCCGCCACGGGCGAGTTCCAGGGCGTCGAGGTGGCGCTCCTGGCGTTCGACCTGGCCGCCGCGTCGTTCTTCATCGCCCTGGGCCTGCTGATCTGGCTCGCGATCCCCCGAGCCCGCCGGCGGTTCCCCGACTTCTCCCGGGTCGCCGCGCTGTTCGTCGTCACGATGCTCATCGCGGTGCTCGGTGGCGTGCACAACCTCAAGCGGGAGACCTTCCGTCCCCGCCCCGAGCAGGTCACCGAGTTCGACGGCAAGTACGCGTTCACGCCCCCCTTCGGCTCGGAGAAGCGGTGCAAGCGCTGCGTCTCCTTCCCGTCGAGCGCCGCCGGGTTCGGCTTCCTGGTCTGCACCCCGTTCTTCGTCTACCGGCGCAAGCGGCCGACGCTCGCCCGCGGCTTCCTCGTCGGCGGGCTGGTGTGGGGCAGCCTGATCGGCTGGTTCCGGATGGTCGGGGGGCGACACTGGTTCACGGACATCGTCTGGTCGGCCGCCCTGGTGCTCGCGGTGCTGGCGGTGCTCGCCGCCCTGGAGTCGCGGTGGCGGCCCCGGCCCGGCACCCCCGACCCCCCGCCGGGCGACTAAGAGCGGCCGGAGACGCCGGATCGCGATAGTCTGGGGAGGTGCGCGCCCTGCTGATCGTCTCTTCGCTGCTCCTCGCGACGCCGGCCTGGGCCGTCACCCAGGTCGTCGGTGACCCCGACGGCTTCGGGATCGACCCGGCTGGCCTGATGCGGGCCAACGGCACCCACACCGACCCGGCCGACGCGGACGGCGACGGCATCATCGAGGTCGAGGAGTTCCTGCCCGACTGGAACCTCAACGGCTCCTGCGCCGTCGGCAGCGGCGACACCTTCGACTTCCGCGAGGCCGACGAGCTGGCCGCCACCAACGGCGCCCAGTGGACCGACTACGCCGTGGAGGGCGGCGGCGGGGTCGCCGACGGGGCGGAGTTCCACTTCAGCTTCGACGTGCCGGTGGAGGGGGACTTCGACTACGGGGTCGGCCACTTCATCAACTTCGTGTTCGGTGACTACGACGTGTTCCCGACCGAGATCGACATCGACGGGCTGACCGTCGAGCTCGACGTGCAGGGCGGGGGCAACGATGGCCTGGTGCAGGCGGCGTTCGCGGGCGTGCCCTGGGACACGATGACCGACGGCGTCGTCATCATCACCGTGCACGCCCCCAACGAGCCGTACCTCGCGTTCGACTACACCCTGCTGGACACCGCCCGCATCGCCGACAGCGACGGCGACGGTCTGCCCGAGGCGCTCGACAACTGCCCCGGCGTGCCCAACCTCGACCAGTCGGACGTGGACGGAGACGGCGCGGGGGACGTGTGCGACGTCTGCCCGCTCATCCCCGACCCCGACCAGCTCGACAGCGACGGCGACGACGCCGGTGACGCGTGCGACGCCTGCCCCTTCGACGCCACGAACGACGGCGACGGCGACGGCTACTGCGCCCCCGAGGACTGCGAGCCGGAGCTGCCCGACGTCAACCCCGACGGTCACGAGGAGTGCGACGACGGGCTCGACAACGACTGCGACGGCACCACCGACGAGCTGCCGGACGTCGACGAGGACGGCTGGGATCCCTGCGCCGGCGACTGCGACGAGGGCGACCCCGACGTGCACCCCGAGGCGGAGGAGATCTGCAACGGGCTGGACGACGACTGCGACGGGTTCGTGCCCAACGAAGAGGCCGACGAGGACGGGGACGGCGAGATCGACTGCGACGACGGCTCCGGCGTGCTCGGGGACGACGACGACGACGACGGCGGCAACTGGTCCGCTGGCGGCGAGTGGCAGCAGGGCTGCCTCTGCTCGGCCTCCGACGGTCCGCCGCTCAGCCCGCTGCTGCTCCTGCTCCTGGGCGTGGGACTGCGCCGACGGCGCTCCTAGCCAAACGCCACCGAGTACACCGGCGGCAGGTTCGCCGACACGGTCTGCCAGCCGTCGCCGCCGTCCTCGCTGAGCCACAGCGACCCGGTCGTCGAGCCGAACGCGAGCACGTCGCCCGTCGGGTCCACGTCCAGCGCGTGGCGGTAGACGATGTCGTAGGCGTGCTCCTGCGGCAGGCCCGCCCTCAGCTCGTCCCAGGTGGCGCCGCCGTCCCGCGTGCGGGTGACGACGAGGTGGCCGTCCACCGGCACGCGGCAGGAGTCCTCCACCGCCGGCACGAGCCAGGCGACGTCGGGGTCGACCGGGTGCACCGCCACCGCGAAGCCGAACTTGCTGACCGGGGGATGAAGCTCGGTCCAGGTCAGGCCGCCGTCGCGGGATCCGAAGACCCCGTTGTGGTGCTGCACGTACAGCCGGTCCGGGGCCGCCGGGCACCGGACCATCTGGTGGGGGTCCTGGATCTCGGGGTCGTCGCGGCGGTCCGGCGGCATGTACTCGGCGTACATGCCGGCGCTTCGGTTGGTCCAGGTGACGCCGTCGTCGTCGGTCTGCCAGGCGCCCCCGCAGCTGATCGCGACGCCGACCCGGCGGCTGTCATCGGGGTGCACGCAGACGGAGTGGATGCCGGGGCGGTCGCGGCCGCCGCCGAACCACTTCAGCCGCGACGGGTGGTCCCACAGGCTGCGCACCAGCGTCCAGCTGTCGCCCCGGTCGTCGCTGCGGAACAGGCCGCCGGGGATGGTGCCGGCCCACAAGCGGCCCGGCTGGTCTGTGCCGCCGGGCCGCAGCGCCCAGAGGTCCTCCACCGAGGGCCCCTTGTCCTGTCCCTCGTCCGGGGGCTCGTCCTGCGCGAACGCGGGCGCCGCCACCTCGCGGAACGTCGCGCCGCCGTCGTCGCTGCGGTGCAGCTTGGCGCCGAAGTGGCCGAGGTTGAGGGCGGCGTAGACGGCGCCGTCGCGCGCGTCCGGCAGCACCAGGCTGACCGGGTCGCCGATGAAATGGACCGAGTCCACGGACCAGCCCGCCGCCCCGCGGCCCAGGATGAACAGCCCCTTGCGGGTCCCCACGAACAGTCGGCTCATCTCAACCTCCCGACAGCGCCTGCATCACCCAGACGTCCGCCCCCTCGATCACCGCGTCGCTCAGCGCCGCGCGGTCCGTCACCTGCTCCCCGTCGACGAAGACCACCACGTGCTTGCGCAGCCCGCCGGAGTCGTCCAGCACGTACCCGCGGAGCCGCGGGTTGCTGGCGAAGACGGCGTCCAGCACCTCGCGGACCGTGCCCCCCTGCACCGCGGTGGTCGGCACGTCGACGTGGCGGCGCAGGACGGGGGTCAACGAGACCTGGGCGGCCATCGCTCAGCTCGCCCCGAACTGGCGGTTCATGACCCAGTCCATCGCCCGGTCGCCGAGCCACTTGTTGACCCACTGGCCGATCCGGCTGTCCAGGCCGACGGCGTAGCGCAGGCGCGGCTTCCTGGACGTCAGGCCGTGGGCGACCGCCTCGGCGACCCGCAGCGGCGGGATGCCCCGGGCGGCGGTCTCCTGGATCTTCGCCGGCAGCCCCGCCAGCTGCTTCGCGTACAGCTCCTGCGCCAGCGCCGGGAGCGTGTCGTCGGCCCGGTCGGCCTGGGCCCGCCCCTTGTCCCAGATGGGCGTCGCGACGGAGCCGGGCTGCACCACCACGACGCGCATGCCCCAGGGGGCGAGCTCACGGCGCAGGCAGTCGCTGACCGCCTCCACCGCGAACTTGGTCGAGCAGTAGGGGCCGTAGAAGGGCGTGGCGAGGCGCCCCCCCATCGAGCTGATGTTGACCACCCGGCCGGTCGCCTCGCGCAGCGCCGGGAGGAACGCCTGGGTGGTCGCGACGAGGCCGAAGTAGTTGACCTCGAACTGGCGGCGGAGGTCGTCCATGGGGATGAACTCCATCGGCCCGCCGATGGCGACCCCCGCGTTGTTGACGAGGCCGTGCAGGCCGGCGTCGCCGAGCTCCGCCCGCACCTGCTCCGCGGCCGCCGAGATCGAGGCGCTGTCGCAGACGTCGAGGGTCAGCGGGGTCAGGCGGTCGCTCCCGGCGGCGGAGATCGCGTCGGCGTCGGCGGCCTTGCGGACCCCCGCGAAGACGCGCCAGCCGAGCCCGTCGAGGTGCTCGGCGCAGGCTCGGCCAATGCCGGTCGAGGCGCCGGTGATCACCACGGCGCGGGCGGGGTTGCTCATGGAGGCCCTCCAGTCCGGGGAGGATACGGCTTGCTTCGGTGCGAGGCATGTCCCTTCGGACGATCGTGCTGCTCCGCCTGGCGGGGCGACGAGGGTCAGCGCGGCGGCGACGGTCGGCACGGCCGGGAGGGCCGCGCCGGGCCTCACGTCGACGTGTTCCGCGAGCCTCTCGGCCTCACCTGGCGGCGCGTCGTCGCCGCATCGCGGCGATCAGCAGCAGCGGCAGCACCGAGGCGCCCGCCGGCCCGGCGGCGAGCGACGCGTCGCACGTGCAGCCTTCGGGGGTGTTCGTCGCGGAGTCGTCATCGTCGGCCGCGTCGTCGTCGTCGGTGGCGTCGTCGTCGTCGTCGGTGTCGTCG
>CAYQEG010000349.1:0-6367 GCA_964416435.1 uncultured Rickettsiales bacterium | reverse complement strand
GATGGATGGTCACGTTTGCTGACCTGATGACCCTGCTGCTGACCTTCTTCGTGCTCCTCCTCTCCATGTCGACCCTCGACAACCAGAAGGTCAAGCTCGCCCTCGGCTCCCTCCGCGGCGCGCTCGGCGTGCTCGAGGGCGGCGGCCAGCCCCGCGAAGGCCGCAAGGAGCTGTCGAGCATGCCCCGCATCGCGCAGGGCGAGATGAAGCTCATGACGACCATCGAGCGGGCCGTCGAACAGAACGTCGACCGCGTCAGCAACGACATGATCCAGATCGGCCACAAGGACGAGAAGGTCTTCATGGCGATCGACGACTCGATGCTGTTCGCGCCCGGGAGCACCGACATCCTGCCGTCTGCCTACCCGTTCCTGGACGACCTTGCCGCGGCCATGGTCGAGGGCAAGGCGAGCGCCGAGTTCATCGGCCACGCCGACGACTCCAACCCGACCGGCTACTACGACACCAACTGGGAGGTCGCCGCCGCGCGCGCCCTGTCGGTGCTGCTGTACGTGCAGCGGGCCGGCCCGGTGCAAGGGGACCGCCTCAAGGCGTCCACGCACGGCGAGTTCCAGCCGGCGTTCGAGAACACCACGGCGGCGGGGCGGGCTCGGAACCGCCGCGTCGAGATCATCTTCACCGTGACCTCCGCGACCGACCGCTACTTCTACGGAGAAGAGCGGACCGTGCGCGAGGTGCAGTCGGCCCCGCCCGACGACGGAGCGAACTGATGGCCGAAAACGAAGACCTCATGCTCGAGGGCGATCCGATCGCGGATCAGCTCGAAGCCCTGCAAGCCAAGAGCAAGAAGCTGACGTTGCTGCTCGTCGTCGCGCTCGCCCTCGCCCTGGGCAGCGGCGGCTTCGCGTTCATGACGAGCCGCTCCACCGCCGCCGAGATGGCGTCGGTGCGCGAGGTGGCGGCGAAGATCGACTCGGGCGAGGAGCCGGCGATCGCCGGCGTGGATCCCTCCCGCGAGGTCGGCGTCATCCACCCGCTGGGCAACTTCGTCGTCAACCTGCTCGACCCCGGCAACCTCCGATACATCAACTGCCGCATCGAGGTCGAGGTCGAGGACAGCGCCACGGTCAAGGAGATCACCGGCCGGGAGGCGCAGTTCAAGGACGCCGTCATCTCGCTCCTGGGCAACCAGAGCTACGAGGACGTGCTGGGCGTCGAGGGCAAGAGTCGCCTGCGCGAGGAGCTGCTGGTGCGCTTCAACCGCCTGCTCCCCGAGGGCCAGGTCTCCCGCGTCTACATCACCGAGTTCGTGGTGCAGTAATGGAAGGCATCCTCACCACCGGCGAGCTCGAGGCGCTGCGAAACGCAGTCGAGCACGACACCGTGCCCGACAACGGCGCTGGCGCCGGCGGCGGCGGCGACGTCTGGGCGCACGACGACGACCCGGCGGGCGCCGGCGACCGGTCGGGCCGCGTGCTGCTGGACGGCGAGGGGCTCCCCCGGTTCCGGTTCGGCGAAGGTCGGATCGGCGGCGCGCGCCGCGAGGAGCGCCTCTCCTTCGTGTTCGAGCGGGCTGCCCGGGCGCTGGAGCGTCGGCTGTCCGACGTGCTGGAGCTGGCGGTCACCAGCAGCGTGACCTTCCTGCAGGTGACCCGCTTCTCCGAGTTCCGCGAGACCTTCGAGGTGGACGTGCGGGAGCTGGCGATGCTCGGCTTCCGCATCGCGGGCCAGCCCGGCCAGGGGCTGCTGGCCCTCGAGCCGGAGGTCGTCGAGCGGGTCGTCGAGGGGCTGATGGGCGGGGCCGAGGTGGGCGCGCGCAACCGCTCCGGCGGCGGCCGGCGGGCCTTCCGCTCCGTCACCCAGCTCGACCTGCGGGTCTGCCAGCGGGTGATGGTCGCCTTCCTGGAGGATCTCGGCCTCGCCTGGAACCCGGCCGAGCCGCTTCAGACGTCCATCACGGGCGCCGACACGACCGGCGTCGTGGCGAAGGTCTACGCAGACAACACGCCGGTGGTGGCGGGGCTGATCGAGATCGCGATCGGGACCCGGCTGCTCGGCATGGTCGGCGTGGTGCTGCCGCGCGGCGCGGTCGACGCGCTCGCGGACCCGACGGCCACCGAAGAGCAGGACGACGAGGACGCAGCCCACGGCCCGATGGCCGAGGAGCTCGGCGGCTTCGAGGTCGACGTGCACGTCACGGTCGGCCGCAAGCGGATGTCGGTGCGCGACCTCCTCGCCCTGGGCGAGGGGGACGTGCTCTTCCTGGAGGGGAGCCGCCAGGGCGCCATCGGCATGGTGCAGGGAGTGCCGAAGTTCATCGGCATCCCCGGACGCAAGAACGGCAGCAAGGCCATCCGGATCGCGGAGGTGATCGAGCATGCGAACTAAGCCCAATCATTCGCCCCTGGAGGCGGCCGCGATGGATGCCGAGAGCAGCAACCCGAACCTCGGCATGATCCTCGACCTCCCGCTGGAGGTGACCGTGCGGCTCGGGCAGACGCGGATCCTGATCCGCGACCTGCTCCGCCTGGACAAGAACTCGGTGCTGGAGCTGACCCAGGGCGCCGATGACCCGTTGGACATCGTCGTCAACGACAAGGTCCTCGCCCGCGGCGAGGTGGTCGTGATGGACGAGCGGCTCGGCGTGCGGATCACCGACATCGTCAGCCGCCGCGAGCGCGTCGGCGCGCTCGAGTAGAGCTACTCGCAGCAGGCGAGCGAGCGGAACTCCTCGCAGTCGACCGTATCGGTGCCATCGGCCAGGATCACCGTGCCGTAGTAGTTGTACGGGCTGGTGTTGATGGTCCACCCACCACAGTTCTGATACTGCCCAGCGCCGGTGTAGATCCCGGCCTCCTCAGCCGCGCACGTCGAGGTGGAGTAGACGCCGCTGGAGCTGCTCTTGAAGAACGCGCTGGTGTCCAGCCAGGCGCCATCAACCGGCGGGGGCGTCGTCGTCTGGCTGCGGTAGTACTCGGCCGCGTGGCACAGGTGGCTCCCCGGAAACTCCTGCCCGCAGCTGAAGTTGGCCTCCGCCCGGCCCCCCTGCGCGCCGTCGAACGTCGCGGTCGTGAAGCCCGCGAACACCTCGATGAAGGGGCTGTCGCAGCAGGCCAGGGGGCGTGACTCCGTGCACAGGACGGTGTCGGTCCCTTCGGGGAGGATCACGGTGCCGTAGTAGTTGTATGGGGACGTGTCGATCGTCCAGCCCCCGCAGTTCTGATACTGCCCGGCGCCGGTGTAGCGGCCGGCCGACGGCCCCGAGGCCGAGGAGGTGCTGTAGACCGACGATCCGCTCCGTCCGCAGCTGGTGTCGATCCATGCGCCCGAAGCGAGCGCGGGGCTCGCCGTTCGGCTGGACCAGTACTCCGACGCGTGGCACAGGTGCGAGCCCGAGTACTCCGCGTCGCAGGCCGCGTGAGCGTAGGAGCGACCCCCTTGAGCGCCGGTGAACGTGGCGGTCGTGAAGCCGACGAACGACGGCGCCTCCTCGCCCCAGGCGTCTCCCGCCGGGCCGGCCGAGCCGGTGGCGCCTTGGGGCCCCTGCGGACCTTCCGGTCCCGCCGGCCCCTCGGGACCGACCGCCCCGTCGGCGCCGTCCGCCCCCGCCGGGCCGGTGGGTCCTCCCGGCCCTTCGGGGCCGGTGGGACCTTCGGCGCCGGTGGGACCCTCGGGACCGGCGGGACCTTGAGGCCCCGTCGCGCCGTCCGCGCCGTCCGCGCCGTCCGCGCCGTCCGCGCCGGCGGGCCCCGGCGGGCCCGCCGGTCCGGTCGGCCCCGCGGGCCCCGTCGCGCCGTCCGCGCCGTCCAGACCAACCACGCCATCGACGCCGTCCACCCCGGCGGGCCCCGGCGGGCCGATCGCCCCGTCTGCTCCGTCTGCTCCGTCCGCGCCGGCCGGACCCTCGGGGCCGGCCACGCCGTCCATCGCGAGGACCTGCCAATCGGCGCCGTCGTACATCCAGGCGATCCCGTCGGTGCTGTCGTAGTAGGCGTCCAGTTCAGCGGGCAGCGGGGGCGGCGCAGCCAACGAGCCGAGCCAGTTCAGCGCACCGCCGGCGAGGCCCTGCGGACCTTCGGGCCCCTGGGGGCCTTCGGGGCCTTGCCCACCTTCGGGACCCTGTGCGCCTTGCGGACCCTGCGGACCCTCGGGACCCGCCGGGCCGATCTCTCCGGCCGGGCCAGCCTCTCCCTGCGGACCCGTCTCTCCTTGCGGACCTGCCGCACCGTTTGCGCCCGTCGGGCCGGCCGGCCCCTGGGGGCCGGTCGCGCCGTCCGCCCCGGGTTCTCCCCGAGGTCCCGCGGTCCCCTCCACGGCCGGCGGGCAGCCGGTCGCGAACAGGAGCAGGGCGAGCAGCAGGAACCGAGCGGACATGAGCGCCTCCGTGCGCCACCATACGATCGTGAGCGACCTCCGTTCGAGGTACATCAGCGCCCCCGCTCCCTTCGGCCCGGCGCGCGAGGCGGGCCGCCGTCACGTCGGTGCCCTGAGTCTCGCCCCCGGAGACCCCTGATCGGGTCTCAAACACCAAGGACTTCAGCGCCCAGACCCGGTATACGGAGAGGGCCATTCGGAGACTGACCTTGCCCAAGCCCCATCTTCTCTTCCTCGTGCTCGCTGCGTTGCTCGCGGGCTGCACCCTCGACGCCGCCGAGGCCGACCCCCTGCCCCTCGCCGAAGGCCTGTACGTCTTCGAGCTGAGCGACGCCGACCAGGCGGAGCTCGACGCCGCGAAGGCCGCGATGGAGGCGACCCCGGACGACGAGGACCTCCGCTCCGCCTACAACCGGGTCCACGGACGCACCTGGCGGGCGCTCGAGATCGCCCCCGACGGTCTGTTCGTGATCGGCCAGGGCCGTCGCCTCACGGTCGACGAGACCGCGGTCACGCTGCAGCGGCTCGACGACGACACCGTTCGCCTCGACTGGCTCGACGGCGGCGTCATCGCCCGGAAGGAGGTGGTCCGATGAAGCGCCTCCTCTGCATCATCGCCGCCGTCGCCGTGCTCGCCCCGGCCATCGCGTCGGCCGGCCCCCTGGTCCTCCGCAACACCTACACCGGCACCGGCTACGGCGTCGTCAGCAACGGCCGCGGCATGGCCACCCGGGCCGGCGGCCCGTCGTCCTCGTCGATCTCGATCTCCGGGATCCCCTCCGGCTCGTCGATCGTGGCGGCCTGGCTGTACTGGTCCAACACCGGCAGCAGCAGCAGCGGCGACTCCACCGCCACCTTCCAGGGGAACAACGTCGGCGGCACGCTGATCGGCGACGGCCCCGGCACCTGCTGGGGCTACAGCAAGACCTTCGGCTACCGGGCGAACGTCACCCAGTACGTCACCGGCAACGGCAGCTACTCGATCTCGAGCATCGGCGCCTCGCCGGCGAGTGACGCCAACGGCGCGACCCTCATCGTCGTGTTCGACGACCCCAACGACCCCGACCAGGGGCAGATCCAGATCGCCGACGGCGCGGTCGTCTACAACGGCAACAACCCCTCGGGCCGGACCTACACCTTCACCGGCTACAGCAACACGTCGACCCCGCTGCAGACCCAGGTCTCGATCGGCATCGGCGACAGCCAGAACTTCCCCGACGGCACCACGACCTTCAACGGCTCCACCATCGCCAGCAACACCTGGACCGGGTCGGACGGCCCGATGTGGGACGACAAGACCTTCACGGTCAGCCTCCCCAGCGGCGATGTGAGCGCTCCGCTCAAGGCCTACGACCGCTCCAGCGACTGCCTCGCGTGGCACGTCGCCACCCTGGAGGTGGAGCACGAGGAGCCCGACTCCGACGGCGACGGCGACCCCGACTCGACGGACTGCAACGACAGCGACCCGACGATCTACAACGGCGCGCCGGAGATCTGCGACGCGATCGACCAGGACTGCGACGGCGACATCCTCGAGGCGTTCGCCAACTTCGACGGCGACTCCCTGCCCGACTGCGCCGACCCGGACATCGACGGCGACGGCGACGGCAACGCGTCGGACTGCAACGACTACGACACCAGCGTCTACACCGGCGCCCCCGAGCTGTGCGACAGCATCGACAGCGACTGCGACGGCTCCCTCGTCGACGGCTTCCCCAACTTCGACGGGGACGCCGAGCCCGACTGCGTCGACCTCGACGAC
The DNA here is from genome assembly GCA_964416435.1 of uncultured Rickettsiales bacterium. Lineage (GTDB taxonomy): Bacteria > Myxococcota_A > UBA796 > UBA9615 > UBA9615 > CAYQEG01. The sequence goes on along the minus strand of CAYQEG010000349.1, from coordinate 270 downwards.
GACAACGACGGGGACCCGGACACCAACGACTGCGCCCAGTTCGACAGCAGCATCTACACCGGCTCGCCGGAGCTCTGCGACAACATCGACAGCGACTGCGACGGCTCCCTCATCGACGGCTACCCCAACTTCGACGGGGACCTGGAGCCGGACTGCATCGACCTCGACGACGACAACGACCTGTTCGACGACATCATCGACTGCGACGACTTCGACGCGTCGATCTACCCCGGCGCCCCGGAGCTCTGCGACGGCATCGACAGCGACTGC
>CAYQEG010000348.1:0-6440 GCA_964416435.1 uncultured Rickettsiales bacterium | reverse complement strand
ATGCATCGGGAATGCACGACGAGGAGCAACAACGGGATCGGACGCATCCGGTCCAAGGGCGACAGGTGGCCAATGCGCTACACGCTCCTAGACGCGTTAGGCCGGCGGGGCGTCCTGGGCGACGGCGGGCGGCGCCTGGTTCGCCAGCTCCTGGACCCGCATCCACTCACCCCAGGTCTTGTCCATCACCTTGATGTGGATGGACAGCCACCGGATCACGAGATCGCCGGCGAAGCCGGGCTCGAGCTCGTTGTCCCGGAAGCGGGTCCGGAGGTCCCGGACCTGGTCGGCGAAGACGCGATGCACCGCCTTGTGCTTCTCCAGGCCGGGGAAGCCGCGCTCCGCCAGGAGCTCCTCCTCGTCCTTGAAGTGGGTCTCGGTGTAGTCGTCCAGCTCGTCGAAGAGCTTCTCCACCGCTGCCTTGTCCGCGGGATCCACGGTGTCGAAGCGGTCGGCGATGCCGAAGAAGGTCTTGTGCTGTGCGTCGATCTCGTCGTTGCCGACGGTGTAGTCGTCTGACCAGGTGAACATGGGGGCCCTGCTTTCGTTCGGTTCCCCGGAGCGTAAACGGCCCCCCGGAAAGCGAAATCCCGGTTACGGGGTCTCGGGGCTCCCGCCCCCGTCCGGTCACTCCGGAGACCAGGTCCAGATGTCCGGGCGCTGCGACGGCCGGCTCGACCACCGAGCCGCAACAGGCGCTCATCCGAACAAACACGGTGGGCCACGGGCTCCACAAACGCGCCTTGAGACAACAGGGTCGCGCCGTCCCCGCCGGGCGGCCCGTCGCGACACGACCGATTGGAACGCGCCATGAACCGCCGCACCCTGGCCCTGATGCTCTGCCTGTTCACGCCGATGGCCCTCGGAAACGAGGAGTGCCCGGCCGACGGCGACGCGCCGCCCCCGGTCGACGAGGGGGACGACGACCTCTTCGACGACGACGACGAGGGCACCGGGACTGAGCTGACCGACCTGGCCGGCGAGTGCGCCCCGGTGGCGTGGCTGGAGTGCGGGGTACCGGTCGGCGGCGACACCGGCGACTGGAACGATGGCGCGACGGACGCGATCGACGGCTACCCGGTCGCGGTCGGCAACTACAGCGGCCCGGAGATCGCCTACGCGTTCCGGCCGACCCATACCGAGACCGCGACGTTCAAGCTGATCGACCCCGACCCCACCGAACTGAACCACGACCTGTTCGTGCTGGAGCAGGGCGACGGGACCTGCGTCGCGGCGTCGGCGGTGGCTCGCGGGTTCAACGATGTCAGCTTCGAGGTGGAGGCGGGCAAGACGTACTTCCTGGTGGTCGACGGCTTCGACGGCGCGATGGGCGCGTTCGACGCGGAGCTGGAGTGCACGGGGAGCGAGGACGGCGGTGACCTTCCGGATCCGCCGTCTTCCACCTCCACGGCCGAGGTGATCTTCTCGCCGCAGCCCTACGAGGACAGCCACCTGGCGCGCACCGCGGAGCTGATCGACGGGGCCGAGGTCTCCATCGACCTGGCGATGTACAGCTTCCGCGACAACGGCGTGCTCGAGGCCATCGGCCGGGCCCGTGAGCGGGGCGTGAGCGTGAGGGCGATCCTGGAGAGCGCGCACAAGGACCACGACGACCCCGAGGGCACCAAGTCCGGCCAGCTCGAGGACATGGGCGTCGAGGTGCGGTGGGTCAACAAGATCATGCACCACAAGTTCGCGATCATCGATGGCCCGCGGACCGACGCGGCGGCCGCGGCGACGGGTACGCTGGTGACGGGCTCGGGCAACTGGAGCTGGAGCGCCGGCACGAAGTACGACGAGAACACGGTCATCGTGAGCGGCGACGAGCGGCTGATGCTGGCGTTCCAGCAGGAGTACGAGCTGCTGTGGGACAACAGCCGGCTGGTCGACGGCCACGAGGACATCCCCGAGGCCGACGTCACCCCGATCAGCGACGACCAGGTCGACGAGGCCCAGGGCAGCGACGTCGTCTTCACGACCGCCAACATGACGACCTACGTCAGCAGCACCTACGGGCCGACCTTCAAGACGGTCAGCGGCTCGGGCGAGGTCCGCGAGGCGCTCGCCCAGCTCATCGCCGAGGCCGACGAGTCCATCTGGATCGCCAGCGGCCACCTGCGCAGCCGCCAGATCACCGACGCGCTCGTGGCGGCCCACGCGGCCAACCCGGACCTGGAGATCAAGGTCTACCTGGACGGCCAGGAGTACGTCAGCGACGGCTACTGGGCCGACGAGGTGACCGACTACGTCGAGTGCACCGAGGAGGCGAGCACGACCATCCAGGCGCAGAAGTGCGAGGACAAGGGGCTGCACTTCGGCTGGCTGCTCGCGGAGACCGGGATCGACCTCCGCTACAAGTACTACTCCTACCGCTGGCACTACTCCTACGCGGTCCAGATGCACCACAAGTACCTCGTCGTCGACGGCACCACGGTGGCGTCGGGCTCGTACAACATGAGCAACAACGCCGAGCTGGACACGGTCGAGAACATGGTCTTCTACGAGGCCTCGGCCTACCCCCAGTTGGTGGCCGACTTCGTCGACAACTTCGAGTCCATCTGGGACACCGGCACCGGCAGCGAGCTGGACAGCCTGATGGCGCAGATCACCAGCGGTGACGACTTCCCCATCGTGTTCCCGAGCATGGCGCTGGAGCACGACCAGGTGAGCGCCCTGAAGCAGGCGATCTACGAGAACTGCCCGGACATCAACTCCGACGAGTACAAGAGCAGCCCCCAGAGCCACCAGACCTGCGAGCTGTAGGTCAGGCTCACGCCTCCTCGCAGGCGCTCCGATAGGCGTCCAGGGCCTCGCGCAAGGGCGTGAGTCGGGTCGGCAGCTCGGGGTGGAAGTAGTCGCCCACGTCATCCAGTGCTGCCCAGGCGCCGAGCACCCGCTCCGACTCGAAGAGCATCGGCCGGCGAGCAGCGCGATCGGCAGGAGGCGCCAGGCGAGCCCCCTCGCATCATAGGGGGGGACCGACCGCCGCAGCCGCGCGACCACGGCCGGCACTACAGGGAGGAGCCGAAGACGACGTACACGGCGCCCCGGTCGTCGATCGACTCGGAGTAGTCGGGCTGCCCGAAGAGCAGGTCGGGCACCCCGTCGTCGTCCAGGTCCCCCGAGCCGAGGACCTCTCCGAAGTACTCGTACTCCGCGGTCCCCTCCCACCGCGGGCAGGACGCGACCAGGTCGATCGTGCCCGAGACCGGGCCGCGGGCCAGGAAGGCCGCGCCGGCGCCGTAGACCACCGCGGTCGACGGGGCGGACCGGGCCGCGATCAAGAGGTCGTCGAATCCGTCTCCGTCGTAGTCCGCGACGGGGGCGATCGCCGTGCCGATCTCGGCCCCACCCCATGACGGGGCGGTCAGGACGCCGTCGGCTTCGTCGATGGGGTGGTCGCCCGCCAGCGGCCCGTAGAAGACGCGGACCGAGCCCGAGATCGCCAGGCCCGGCGTGCCCTGCACGACGTCGCTCAGCCCGTCGCCGTCCACGTCGAGCGCGGTCACCGTGCCCGCGTAGCCGATGTCCTGGGGGGCGGTGCCCAGGATCCGGGCGTCCGCCACGTCCGACAGGTCGTGCTCGCCGGTGATCGGCCCCAGGATCAGGAACGTCGCGCCGGCGTCGACCATCAGTGTGTCGTCCTCGCGGGCGGTCACCAGCAGGTCGTCCACGCCGTCGCCGTCGGTGTCCCCGGCCGACGCGACCACCGCCCCGGCGAAGTCGTGAGGCCAGTCCCCGCGCAGGCGCGCGTCCGCCACGTTCAGCTCCACGGCACCCGTCACCGGCCCGTAGACGACGTACGCGCTGCCGGCCTGGGTCCCGTTGGTGTCGTTGACCTTCGATCCGATGACCAGGTCGCCGATCCCGTCTCCGTCGAAGTCGCCGCTCGCGACCGAGATCCCGGCCAGGTCCCACTCGGCTTCCCCGTACAGGACCGCGGCGGCGCTCGCGACGATCGCGGAGTTGCCCGTGATGGGACCGTGGAGCAGCGCGGCGCCCCCCGTGCTCAGGCCCGAGGAGTTCACCAGCCGGGGCATGCCCACCAGCAGCTCGTCGTCGCCGTCGCCGTCGACGTCGTCGGCCACCGCGAGGGTCATGGTGACGCCGTAGAACTGGCCGTCGCCCCACCGGCTGGCGTCGGCGTCGGCCGCGGTCAGCGGGCCCGCGCCCAGCGGTCCGTTGAACACGTACAGGATCCCCGCGCGTAGGCCACCGGGGCCGTCGCGACCGGGCACGGCGATCACCAGGTCGTCGACCCCGTCGCCGTTGAAGTCGCCCGCGACCACGCGCTCCCCCGCCTCGTCGTCCTCGACCGTGCCGACGAACAGCAGCGTCGCGTCGCTCGACAAGGACAGGGAAGGCGCGGGGCACCAGGTGTCCAGCCCGTCGCAGTCCTGGTCGATGCCGTCCTCGCACAGGTCGGTCTCGCCGGTGTTGCGGTCGGGGTCCGCGTCGGCGCAGTCGAGGCCGCCGGTGGCGATCGACGCCTCGCCGTCCCCGTCCGCGTCAAGCGCGTCGACGCCGTCGCAGTCCTGGTCGACGCCGTCACCGAACACGTCGATCGCCTCGGGGCCGACGTAGACGTCCGTGTCGTCGCAGTCGAGGCCGCCGGTGGCGATCGACGCCTCGCCGTCTCCGTCGGCGTCGACGCCGTCGACCCCGTCGCAGTTGCTGTCGACGCCGTCTCCGGTGCTCTCGACCGCGTCCGGGCCGACGTCGGGGTCGAGGTCGTCGCAGTCGCCGTCGCACGCGTGGGTCCCGTCGCCGTCGACGTCCGACGTGGTGCAGACCGCCTCGGCGGGGTTCGGCACGATCCAGACGACGCTCTCCCAGCCGTCCAGGAGCAGGTCCGGCTCGCCCTCGCCGTCCAGGTCGCCGGCGCACTTGGGGACCGAGGGCAGGTCGGTGCCGGTGGACGGATAGGTCTGGCCGGTGTGCAGCAGGTGCTCCGGGCCGACCCCGGTCGCCACGTGCAGGGGGCCTGCGACGTGGTGCAGGCCCCGGAAGTAGGTGTAGGGCGAGTACTCCTGGTCGTTGGTGGACACGGTGAGGTCCATCGCGCCGTCGCCGTTGAGGTCGCAGCCGACGGCCCGCTGGACCTCGTCGTCCAGGGTCAGCGTGTTGTCGGCGTTGGCCAGCGGCATCGAACCCCAGAACGGCGCCAGGAGGATGGAGACGAGGCCGGAGTCGTACGCCGGCTCGGGGTCCGCTTGGCTCCACTCGCAGTCGACCGTGCATCCCGTGGCGACGAACAGGTCGTCGAGGCCGTTTCCGTCGAGGTCTCCGAGGCTGCCGACCGAGACCCCGGTGCTGGTCCAGCCCGGCCCCACGAACGTCGCGTCGGCGTCGCTGGGCTCGACCGTGCCGAAGAGTGGTCCTTCGAAGAGCCACGCCACGCCGGAGTTGGGGCCCGAGAAGTCCTCCCCGGAGGCGCCGACCAGCAGGTCCGGGTCGCCGTCGCCGTTGAAGTCGCCGGTGTCCATCCGGGCGTAGGTGATCCCCAGCTGCAGGGACGCGACCGGGGGCGTGCTGGCTTCGACGTCGGCCCAGGGCGCCGGGTGCACGTCGCAGTACGCGATGCCGTCGTGGTAGCAGAGCACCGCGTCGCCGACGCCGTCGCCGTCGAGGTCGCCGGGGAACCGGGCCTCGCTCACCCAGTCGAGCGCGATCGCGTCGTGGCTGCCCAGGTCGCCCAGGATCGGTCCGAGGAACAGGAACGCGCCGCCGTTGCCGCGGCTGTCGACGTAGAGGTCGTCGAAGCCGTCGCCGTCGGCGTCCCCGGCGCACTCGACGACGCTGCCCAGCCCGAGGCCGTCGTCCGCCCCGAACAGCACCACGTCGGCGAGCTCCACCGAGACGCCCGAGGGGAGGGGGCCGAAGAAGATCCAGACCGCCCCCTCGTCGCCGCCGGCCCAGTCGGCGTAGGTCTCGCCGATGGCGAGGTCGGCCTGGCCGTCGCCGTCCAGGTCGCAGTCCCCGGCGGCGTTCACCTGGTCGTAGTTGCTGGTGATGGTCCCTTCGAACTCGTCGTAGGGCATCCCGTCGAAGCCGTCGCAGTTGGCGTCGACGCCGTCGTCCGCCTGCTCGAAGCCGCCGGGGTGCACCGCGGCGTCCGTGTCGTCGCAGTCGAAGCCGAAGGAGGAGACCGATCCCCAGCCGTCCCCGTCGTCGTCGACCCCGTCGGCGTCGTCGCAGTCCTGGTCGACGCCGTCGCCGTAGTCGTCCGGTGCGCCGGGGTAGACGCTGTCGTCGTCGTCGTCGCCGTCGTCGCCGCTGGAGTTGATGTCGACGTAGCCGTCGCCGTCCCCGTCCACCGCGTCCAGGCCGTCGCAGTCCTGGTCGATGTCGTCGTAGGGGATCTCCTCGGCGCCGGGGTAGATGGTGGCGTCCTCGTCGTCGCAGTCCGAACCGCCGGGGTCGAGATGGTCATCGCCGTC
>CAYQEG010000347.1:0-6448 GCA_964416435.1 uncultured Rickettsiales bacterium | reverse complement strand
CGACGCCGATTGCTCGCCGGACTCCCGGTCGGGACTTACGCCGAGGACATCTAGACGGCCCATCACTCATATGCGGCCTCACACCGGAGAGGGCACGGGCCCGAGATCCAGGAGCGAGGAGGGAGCGATGCGGGCCATCGTGACCGACGAGCGACGCCGGGATCGGGCTCGTGGACCGACGGTGTGTGGGCTGCAGGTGGGTGATGGGTCGTCTAGAGGCGGACGAGGTCCAGCCAGACGGCGTCGGTCTCGACCAGCGGGGCGACGTTGCCGTCGCGGTCCACCTCGACGATGCCGCTGCCGTTGTAGCCCTCGTACAGCACGAACACGGAGTCGCCCGTGGCGCGCTCCACGCCGTTGATGGTCCACGCCGAGGCGACGCCCAGGTCGTTGAGCGAGCCGAGGGAGACCGAGGCGGAGGGGTCGTCGATCGACTGCACGTGGAGGCGGGCGCCGTACTCCTCGCCGACCCAGACCATGCCGTCGCCGTCGATGCCGAGCACGTCGACGCCCCAGCTCTCGGGGGCGTAGGTGAACAGCGTCGAGACCGCGCCGGTGTCGCGGTCCCAGCTGACCACGTCGGGGCCGTAGGTGTTCACGGCGGTGACGGTGCCGTCGGCCGCGTAGTCGACGTCCATGAAGCAGGCGTCGTAGTCGGTGACCGTGTAGATGACGTCGCCGTCCTCGTCGACCTCCTCCATCTCCTCTTCCTCGGAGATGGCGATCTCACCGTCGGGGCCCTCTTCGATGCGCCACACGTAGGACGCGTCGAGGGACGTGATGTGAGAGACGACGCCCTCCCACGAGACGGCATAGACGTCGTAGCCGGTCTGCACCAGGAAGCCGTCATCGGCCAGCGCGAAGGTCGCCTCGCCCCAGCTCTCGATGCCGGTCTCGATGGTGCCGCGGTCGTTGCCGCCCATGTCCAGGAGCGTGATGACCAGCTCCCAGCTGTCGTTGGCGGCCAGGGTCGCCATGCTGGCGGCGCGGAACGCGGACTCGTTGACTCGGAACCCGGCCTCGTCGTCGATCTGCTCGTCCGGCTGCTCGTCGGGCACCACCTCGGGCTCCTCGAAGCCGACGCCTCGGAGCGACGGTCCCCCGAAGAAGTCACACGCGGTCAGGGTGCTCAACGCGGCCAGCGCCGCGACGGCGATCAAGGTCTTCCGGGTCATGGTGGGTCCTCCCTGGTGCTCTCTGCCGATCATTGTGGTGCCTGCAAGCCGCAGGACACAGGGTTTTTTCGGCATCCCCCGGCGATTGCACGATCCGAACCAGCCGACCGGGCGCCTCCGAAATGGGGGAGGCCCCGCTGCGTAGTTCCTTTCAACAGAGCGCCCCGAGAGGAACGAAATGTCCGCCCGTCATTGCGGCTTGATCACCATCGTCTGCGTCGGCACCACCGTCGCGCTGCTGGGCGCCTGCAACAACCCGTTCAACATCCAGAACCGGATCAGCTACAGCACCGCCATGCGAGACGTGGCGAGCGATCCCGCCGTCATCGCCGAGCTCGGCTGGCCGGTCCGGCAGGACGGCGCCGTCAGCCTCACGAAGTTCGAGAGCAACGGCGGCACGCGGGAGGACGCCGTCTTCTCGACCCGGGTCATCGGACCGAAGGGCACGGGACGCGTCTCCGTCCAGTCCGCCTGCGTGCTGGACGAGTGCACCTCGCAGTTCAGCTTCACGCTGCTGGAGTCGGTGCCCTCGAGCCACCTCGAAGCGTCGACGAAGGACCGCAGCGGTGTGTCGCTGACCCGGCTGGACCACACCGAGGAGGGGCTGGTCGCCACGATCGCCGGGCCGCGCGGGGGCGGCTTCAAGGGCTCCCCCGCCGGCTCGCCCAACACCAACACCCCCCACGCCGTGGAGCCCGGCGGGGCGGGGCCGGCGGTGGAGGTGGACGGCCCCATCAGCGACTCCTGGGTGCCCGGACCGTTCACGTTCACGGTCCGGTTCGACCACCACCCCGGCGACCCCTCCCCCGTGCACGTCATCGAGGGAGAGCAGGGCTTCGCCGACACCGAGCACGGCGTGAGCTTCTACTCGGTGCCGGTCCCCTTCCCCGGGGAAGCCGCCGCTCGCTGACCGGACGCCCCCCGGGGCGGTCGACACACCGCTCCGGGGCCTCCTCCTGGGCGGAGTCCGCCACATATGGCAGAGTTTACCGTGGAGGAGAACACCATGAAGCTGCTCATGACCGTGTTGGCGTTGCTGCTGGCCACCCCTGCGGTGTCCCTGGCTCAGGGAACCGAAGAGGGCGGGACCGAGACCTCCGACGAGGAGCCGGCCGCGGACGAGGGCGCCCCGGCCGAGGAGGGCGACGAAGCCGAGCCGGCGGCCGAGGAGGCCGAGCCGGCGGCCGAAGAGCCGACGGCCGAAGAGCCCGCGGCCGAGGAGCCCGCGGACGAGGAGCCGGCGGCCGAGGAGCCGGCGGCCGAGGAGCCGGCGGTCGAGGAGCCGGCGGCCGAAGAGCCCGCGGCCGAAGAGCCCGCGGCCGAAGAGCCCGCGGCCGAAGAGCCCGCAGCCGAAGGCGAGGCCGAGGAAGAGGAGCCCAAGCCCGAGTACAGCCTGGTGGGCGAAGCCGGCGCCGTCTGGCTCGCCGGCAACACCCAGTCCATCACCGCCAACGGCCGGGTCGCGTTCGGCGTGCTGCACGCCAGGAACAGGTTCGGGCTCGAGTTCGGCGGCTCGTACGGCCGCAGCGTCATCGAGGAGGAGTGGACCGAGACCGCCCGCCGCGTGTTCGGAGGGGTCCGGTACGACCGCATGCTCTCGGACGTCAACTCGATCTACGCGGGCGCGGCCGGCTCCCACGACCCGTTCGCCGGCTCCCTGGTCAAGATCCAGGGCAACCTCGGCTACAGCCACCTGCTGATCCAGACCGACAACCACACGCTGACGGCCGAAGGCGGCTTCAACTACACGCACGACGAGTACACCGGCGATCCGGTGCCCGACCCGTCGTCCCAGAACTTCGTCGGCGCCCGGCTGTTCGGCTCCTACGCCCTGGACGTCAACGGGAACTTCGGCATCTCCCAGTCCATCGAAGCCCTGCTCGGTGGCACGGACAACGTGGACGCCCGCTTCGACGGCAGCCTCGCCGCCGTCACGGGGCTGACCGCGACCCTGACGAAGGTGCTCGGCATCAAGCTCGGCTTCGCGCTGACCTGGGACTTCGTGCCGCCCGAGGGGTTCAAGCCGGTCGACACCACCACGTCGGCGACCTTCGTGTTCACGCTGCTGTAGGCGGACGCACTCCGATGCCGGACTCGACGCTCCGTCGGTCGTCGCTCCAGCCGCGACAGGGAGGCAAGACCGGCGCCGCCCCCGGCACGGTCGACCCGGGCGCGGAGCACGACGCCCCCGTCATCGACATCATCGCGTTCAGCGACGACGGCCTGGTGGAGCAGCGGGTGCAGGGGGCCGAGGAGATCGCCCCGATCCTCGACCGGTGGGACGTCACCTGGGTCAACGTCGACGGCCTGGGCGACGCCGACCTGATCCGCGACCTGGGCGCCCTCTTCGGGCTGCACCCCCTGGCGCTGGAGGACGTGGTGCACGTGCACCAACGTCCCAAGGTCGAGGACTACGGCGACCACGAGTACGTCGTCATCCGGATGTGCACGCTCGACCGCGATCTCTGCGTCGAGCAGATCTCCCTGTTCTTCGGCCAGGGGTTCGTGCTGACGTTCCAGGAGCATCGCGGCGACTGCCTGGACCCCCTCCGTCGGCGGATCCGGGAGGGCCTGGGCCGGGTCCGCGCCAGCCCTTCCGACTACCTCGCCTACGCGGTGCTCGACACCGTCATCGACGGCTACTTCCCGGTGCTCGAGGAGTACGGCGTGCGCCTGGAGGCGCTGGAGGACGTCGTCCTGGAGCGGCCCGAGCGCAGCGTGCTGGGCGAGATCCGGGACCTGCGGCACAACCTGCTCGAGCTCGGCCGGACCGTCTCCCCGTTGCCCGACGCCGTCGCCATGCTGCGCCGGGAGACCAACCCCCACATCTCCGCCGACACCCGCCCCTACCTGCGGGACTGCCACGACCACGCCATCCGCGTCCGGGACCTCGTCGATCACTGGCGGGACCTGACGTCGGGGCTGATGGACATCTACCTGTCCGCGGCCAGCCACCGGATGAACGAGGTGGCCCAGGTCCTGACGGTCATCGGCGCGGTGTTCATCCCGCTGACCTTCGTGACCGGGCTGTACGGCATGAACTTCGAGCACATGCCGGAGCTGGCCTGGCCCTACGCCTACCCCACCGTGCTGCTCGTCATGGCCGCGGTCTCCGCCGGGCTGCTGCTGTGGTTCCGCCGCAAGCAATGGCTGTGAACCCACCGGAGCGATTCGCCAGGTGACAGACCCCGGCTCCCACGAGGGGAGCCGGGGTCTGTACCGGGTCCGCCCGCCTGTCGGCGGGCTACAGGGGATTGGCTAGGAGCCTGGAGCGCATTGGAGCCCGAGCCCCGTGAGACCGGGGCGTCCGAGGCCAAGGCGCGACGAGGAGATGCATCGGGAATGCGCGACGAGGAGCAACGCCGGGATCGGGCGCATCCGGTCCTCGGGGCGACAGGCGGCTATGCGCTCCAGGCTCCTAGAAGAGGACCAGGTCGCTCCACAGCTCGTTCTCGGCGCCGAAGCGGTCCGTCACGTTGCCGTGGGCGTCGACCTCGGCCACACCCGAGCCGTTCATGCCGTCGTACAGGACGTAGACGGAGTCGCGGCTGGCCGTCGCCATGGCGGTGATCCACTGGGCCTCGACGCCACCGTCGCTCAGGCGACCGAGCTGGGAGGCTTCGCCGTCTTCCACCAGCCACAGGGAGTCGTCGTCCCAGTAGGAGCCGGCGTAGAAGCGACCGCTGTTGTCCACCGCCAGGTGACCGGTGTTCATGCCGATGTTGCTGGCGATGGTCTCGAGGTTGCCGGTGTCCGAGTCGGCGACGACGATCCGGGGACCGTAGATGTCGATCGACGCATCCTGGCCGGACTCGCCGGGCATCGGCGCGCTGTCCATGAAGCAGGTGCCGCCCATGTTGGCGTGGAGGATGACCTCGCCGTCCTCGTCCAGCTTGGTGACGCCGTCCTCGGCGTTGCCGATGGTGACCTCACCCTCCTCGGAGGCGGTGATGCCGTAGATGCCACCCCACTGGGGCTCATCGGAGAAGCGCCAGGTGTCGCCGTTGTCCTCGACAGCCCAGACGTACTGGTCGGAGCCGACCAGGAAGAAGCCGTCGGGGTGACGCGCCAGGCCGACCACCCAGTCGCCGAGCTCGGTCTCGATCCGGTCCAGCTCGTTGCCGGTGCGGGCATCGACGATGAGGATCTCGGCGTCGCCGCCGTAGGCCCCACTGGCGAGGATCGCCATGCGCTGAACGCCCTCGGTACCGGGCGTGGCGTCGGGCCGCTCCGGGGCGCAGCCCGCCGCGAGGGCGAGGGCCGAGCCGATGGCGGCGAATTTGAGGAGTCGGTTCATTCGGGTCTCCGTAGAAAGGCAGATGTGGTGGTTTGGAAACGATAGTGCCCAAAGCAAGAGGCGGGCCAGAACAAAAGGCAGCAACCGTCCGATGGGGGACGCGCCTCCGATCGGCGCGCGGTAGGTTCTGCCCATGAGCGAAGCAACCCCGCCTGTCACGCCTCCCGCGCCCGAGCCGGCCACGCCGGGCACCGACGCGCCCGACGCCAAGAAGCGCAGCCCGCTGTCTCCGGCGAACTTCGCGCGGCTGGTGCTCGGGCTCGTCGGCACCATCTGGCTGGGCATCGGGGCGGGCGCGCTCGCAGACCCGATCGGCATGGCTGACGGGGTCGGCTTCTTGATCGAAGAGACGAAGCTGGGGCGCTACGAGTTCCGGGCGGAGTACGGCGGGCTGTCCCTGGGCATCGCCCTGCTCCACTACGTCGGGCTGTCCCGCGCGAAGTGGCTCCGGGCGAGCCTGATCATGACGCTCGCGACGATGGGCGGGCTGTCCTTCGGCCGGTTGTTCTCCATCGCCGTCGAGGGGCCCCCCGGAGGCATCGGGATCCCGCTGCTGATGGTCGAGCTGCTGGGGATCGGCCTGGCGGTGTGGGCCCTCGTCCGACTCATGGGTAGTAGACGCTGACCACGATCGCGTCTTCGGTCAGCTCGCTGCAGTCGGCGTACGGGTCGCCGAGCGCGCCCGTCACGCAGGGACAGTCCGGGTCGGGCAGGCACGCCTTGGGCAGGGCGTTGCACGAGTAGGCGGGGTCGCCGGGCACGCCGGGGTACTCGATCAGGCAGTACTCGAGGCCGCTGTAGCACTCCAGGGAGTCGCCGCAGCCGAACGTCTCCACGGTGGAGTCGTCGTCATCCGCGGCGTCGTCGTCGTCCCCGGAGTCGTCGTCGTCCGCCGCGTCGTCGTCGTCCGCCGCGTCGTCATCGTCCGCCGCGTCGTCATCGTCCGCCGCGTCGTCGTCGTCCGCCGCGTCGTCGT
>CAYQEG010000346.1:0-6538 GCA_964416435.1 uncultured Rickettsiales bacterium | reverse complement strand
AGTCGTCGGGCAGCACCCAGCCGTCGCCGTCCCGGTCGATGCCGTCGATGCCGTCGCAGTTGCTGTCGATCCCGTCGCCCACCGGGTCGTCGGCGCCCGGGTAGATGGTGGGGTCCGAGTCGTCGCAGTCGACCGCCGCGGTGGCGCCGTCCGTGTCGCAGTCGCTCACCGGGAGGCCGTCGTACCCATCGCAGTTGCTGTCGATCCCGTCGCTGCACTCGTCCGGTGCGCCCGGGTAGATCGTCCGGTCCTCGGGCGCGCAGTCGTCGTTGTCGAGGGAGCCGTCGCCGTCGAAGTCGAACTTCGGATCGCAGCCGGGCGACAGGAGCAGGAGCAGAGCGAGCCAGGAGCCCCCCCTGGCCTGGCGCGAGCGCGGCATCGGCCGACTATACGCCGCCCCGCCGGGCCGCGAGGCCGCGACCGTGACCCCCGGGGACGGTCGTCGTGGCGTCGTCCCCGGACCGCAGGCGGGGGGTCAGGCGCCGAGCAGCGCGTCCAGCCCGACGTCGATCGCCTTCTCGACGGCGGGCCGGTAGTCGATCACGCGACCGTGTTGCCCCGGCGTGCTGATGATCGGGCAGATCGTGCCGGCGCGGTGCCCCAGCTGCCCTGCGACGAGGAACAGCAGGCTGGACTCCATCTCGTAGTTCAGGAGCTGCCACGCGCCCGACCGGACCGCCCCGAGCCGCGCCTTGATGTCGGGCACGGTCGACGTGAGCCGCTCCACGAATCGGCCCGACGGGGCGTAGAAGCCGGGCAGCGAGCCGGTGACGCCGACCCGGTTGGGCAAGCCCCTCCCTTCGGCCGCCGACCGGAGCCGCTCGACCAGCCCGCGGTCCGCCCTCGACCCGTAGGGGCGGACCGCTCCCCAGAACCGGCTGCCCGGGTCCTCGCCCTCGCGCAGCAAGTCCGTCGCCTGCCTTTCCAGATCGGTGACGACGTCGTCCTCGGGAGGCCCCTCGTAGAACAGGCCGGTGCTGTCCAGGCCCAGCGCGTAGGCGGCGATGACGGCGGTGCCGGGCTCGATGTCCGGGTGCGCTCCGCCGGAGGTCCCGACCCGCAGGAACGTGACGGTCGGGGGCGCCGACAGCGACGAACCGGTGGCCAGGTCGTGACAGAGCACGGCGTGGGCCTCGATGAGGGCGATCTCGACGTTGTCGGTGCCGATGCCGGTGCCGATCACGGAGACCCGCTCGCCCCCCAGCGTCCCCGTCAGCGTCACGTACTCGCGCCGACGGACCTCGTGTTCGACTCGCTCGAAGCGCGCCGCCACCCGCAGCGCGCGGGCGGGGTCCCCGACCAGCACGACGCGCCTGGCGAGCTCGCCCGGGGCGAGCCCGAGGTGCAGGACCCGGCCGCCGGGGGCGACCAGTTCGGACGGACGGTTCCCGGAGGAGGTCGGCATCGCTCCCATCGTATCCGAGCGGGAGATCAGCCCGGCAGGACGGACACCGCCGCTTCAATCCACCCTTTACGGCGCCGGTGGCCCCCACTACCCTCGCGCCGCCATGCGCCGCCTCCTCCTCTTCCTGCTCGCCCTGACGTTCCTGGCCGCCTGCTACGAGGGGCTCGGCCGCCGACCCGTGGCCGAGGACGACGACGACGCGGCCGATGACGACGACGACTCGGCCGGGGACGACGACGACGACGACGCCACGGACGACGACGACGACGACGACGACGACGCGACCGACGACGACGACACCCAGGACCTGGAGTGCGAGGTCGAGGGCGAGACGGATTGCTGGGGGACCAGCTTCGTGGAGTGCGACGAGAGCCTCTGGACGCTGGTCGAGGAGTGCGTCGAGCCGACCCCCTTCTGCGACGTGAGCCTCGGCTGCCTCGCCTGCCAGCCGTCCACCCGGACGTGCGACGGCGACACGGTGGTCGAGTGCCTGCCGGACGGCAGCGGCAGCAGCGTGGTCGAGGAGTGCGACCCCGGCGCCATCTGCGTCGCCGGCGAGTGCCTCGACCAGTGCGACCTCGCCGAGCAGCAGATGAGCTACCTCGGCTGCGAGTTCATGGCGGTCAGCACCGCCAACATCGTCGGCCCCGAGTTCGACAGCGACTTCGCCGTCGTCATCGGCGTGCCGGCCGGCGGCCAGGACGCCGACGTCCAGGTGAGCAAGGGCGGCGTCGTGGTCACCACCCAGACCATCGCCGCGGGCGAGACGTCCGCCATCACGCTGGCCTACGACGCCACCCTCAAGAACGCCCAGGAGTCGGTCACCGTCACCGGCGGCGCGTACGAGATCACCAGCACCGTCCCGGTCGCCGCCTACCAGTACAACCCGCTGCACTTCGACATCGGCGGCACCCCCTCGTACACCAACGACGCCTCGCTGCTCCTCCCCGAGCACACCCTGTCGGGCAACTACATGGTGTCGACGTGGCCCACCTGGGGGCGCGGCGAGTGGCAGGAGATCTTCACGATCGTCACCGGCGAATGGGACTCCTGGTACCCCGGCTTCGTCACCGTCGCGGCCACCGTCGACGGCACCGTCGTCACGTTCGACAGCTCGACCCAGACCGCCGGCGGCAACCCCGGCGCGCTGAGCCCCGGGGGCACGACCAACATCACGCTGGACCGCGGCGACGTCGTCCAGATCTTCAGCCACCGCCCCGGGGACGAAGAGGACCAGGACTACTGCAGCGATCAGGGCTGGGACGCGACGATGATCAACTGCCCGCCCGCGTTCCTGCAGGAGTGCGAGGGCTACTGCTCCGTCACCGGCGGCGACCTGACCGGCTCCACGGTGACCGCGACCGAGCCCGTCGCGGTGTTCGCCGGCCACATGTGCACGTTCATGCCGTACTACGAGTGGGCCTGCGACCACCTCGAGGAGATGATGTTCCCGGTCGAGACCTGGGGCACCACCTCGGTGATGTCCGCCCCGGTGCACCCGTCGTCCTCGGGCGTCGCGCCGACGCTGTACCGCATCGTCGCCGAGAACTCGGGCACGACCCTGACCTTCGAGCCGTCGGTCAACCCGTCGGTCACCCTGTCCGCGGGCGAGTTCGTCCAGTTCCAGACCGACCAGGACTTCAAGGTCGAGGGCACCGACCGCTTCTACGTCACCCAGACGATGCTCGGCGAGACCGCCCTGGGCGAGGGGGGCGGCGACCCCGCCATGGGCTCCGGCATCCCGTGGCTGCAGGTGCGCAGCGAGTACGACTTCCTGACCCCGACGACCTACACCGCCAACTACGTCAACGTCGTCGCGCCGACCGGGACCGCGGTCGACCTGGACGGCAGCCCGGTCAGCGGCTGGACCGCCATCGGGAGCACCGGCTTCGACGTCGCGCGGGTGTCGCTGAGCGCCGGCTCCCACCACATCGAGAGCGCCTCGGGCACCGGGTTCGGCATCACCACCTACGGCTACGCCAGCTTCACCAGCTACCTGTACCCGGGCGGGCTGAACTTCACCCGCTGACCGAAGCCGCAATGCGGACCGGGCATCCCCCGTAGACTCGGACGTCATGCGCATCGACGACGTCACCGGCGACCCGAGCGCCCTGGCCGAGAGCATCGACAACCCCGCCCACCGGGCGGTGCTCGAGGGCGCCGGCTTCCGCCAGCTCGCGCTCCTGCGGTGCTGGGTCGACGACCGCAAGAGCTTCGTCTCGTCGGTCTTCGTCGACGCCACCCAGACGGCGTTCGGTGAAGCGGAGAAGCACGGCGGCCAGGTGTTCATGTCGGCGCGCACCGCGCTGCAGGACGGCGCGCTGGTCGAGACCCGGCTGAGGAATCGCGGCTGGAAGCGGGCGCTCTTCGGGCCGCTCCGGGTGAACCACCCCCGGGCGGGGCTCTACCAGGTGTACGTCGCCCGTCCCGAGGACGTCGCCCCGACGCACGAGCAGCTCGTTCGCCGCATCACGTCGCGGCGGGGCACCACGGCGGCGCGCCACGACAACCTGGAGCTGTTCCGGGCGATGTCCGGGCGGGGCCTCGCCGTCGCCGCCATCCAGTGGATGGGGATCATGCTGGGCACGCTCCCGGTGCTCCTGCTCGCGGCGGCGATCGTCATCCCCCACGAGGACGCCGCCTGGGCCGACGCGGCGCTGTGGGGCTCCTTCGCCCTCTCCCTGCTGGTCGGTCGCCTGCTCGGACGACGGATGATGACGCTGCTCCCCTACCCCCGGGTCCGCCCGCTGGAGGAGCTGCTCCGGACCGCCGGGGCGCCGCGGGTCGAGTGAGCACCGCCACCCCCAACTCGCCCGCCACCGAAGCGGGCGCCGGCTTCGGCGCGTTCAAGGGCGTCTTCACGCCGAGCGTCCTGACGATCCTCGGCGTGATCATGTACCTGCGACTCGGCTGGGTGCTGGGCAACGCGGGGCTGACCGGCACGCTCGTCATCGTCACGCTGTCGTCGGCGGTGACGTTCCTGACCGCGCTGTCGATCGCGGCCACCGCGACCAACATGCGGGTCGGCATCGGCGGCGCCTACTTCATGATCTCCCGCTCCCTGGGGCTGCAGGCGGGGGCGGCCGTCGGCGTGCCGCTGTACTTCGCCCAGGCCCTCGGGATCTCCTTCTACGTCGTCGGCTTCGCCGAGGCGGTCAACAACGTCTTCCCCGCGCTGCCGATCACCTGGATCGGGGTGGCGGCGCTCTGCGCGCTCGGGGCCCTGGCGTGGCTGTCGGCGGACCTCGCCCTCAAGAGCCAGTACGTCATCCTCGCGACGATCGTCTTCTCCCTCGTCTGCTTCTTCGCGGGCGGCCCCCCCGAGGCGGGCTTCGCCGAGGCGCCGCCGGTGCCGGCCGAGCTGGAGCCGTTCTGGGTCGTCTTCGCGGTGTTCTTCCCCGCCGTCACCGGCATCGAAGCCGGCGTCGCCATGTCCGGCAACCTGGCCGACCCCGCGAAGTCGCTCCCCCGGGGCACCCTGGCCGCCGTCGGCGTCGGCTGGGTCGTCTACATGGCGATCCCGGTGGTGATGGCGGCCTGGATCCCCCGCGAGGTGCTGCTCGCCGACTCGCTGGTGATGCAGCGGGTCGCGCTGTGGGGACCGGCCATCGTCGCCGGCGTGTGGGGGGCGACGCTGAGCTCGGCCCTCGGCGCGCTGCTCGGGGCGCCGCGCACGCTCCAGGCGCTGGCGCGGGACCGGGTGGTGCCGTCGTTCCTGGGGCGCGGCCAGGGTCCGTCGCAGGAGCCCCGGATCGCGACGGCGGTGTCGTTCGCCGTCGCGCTGGTCGGCGTGCTCGCCGGCAGCCTCAACCTCATCGCCCCGATCCTGTCGATGTTCTTCCTGACGTCGTATGCGTTCCTGAACCTGTCGGCCGGGGTCGAGGGGCTGATCGGCAGCCCCTCCTGGCGACCGTCGTTCCGCACGCCCTGGTGGGTCTCGCTGCTGGGCGCGGCGACGTGCATCGGCATCATGCTGATGCTCAACACCGGGGCGACGTTCCTCGCCGCGCTGGTCTGCGGCGGCGTCTACTACGCGGCGGGTCAGCGGCAGATGAAGGCGTGGTGGGGGGACGCGCGGCACGGGATCCTGATGCTGCTCGCCCGGTTCGCGATCTACCGGCTGGCCCGGGTGCCGCCGGACCCGCGGTCGTGGCGACCGAACTTCCTGGTGCTCACCGGAGCGCCGAAGGGCCGGATGCGGCTGGTGGAGTTCGCGCGCTCGGTGAGCCACGGGGCCGGGTTCCTGACGGTCGCCGCGGTCCTCCCCGAGGACCAGGCGACGGGCGGCCGGATCGCGAAGATCGAGGAGTCGATCGGCGTCTACCTGGACAAGCAGGGCATCGCCGCCCTGGTCGAGGTGCACGCCGCCGACGACGTGATGGCGGGCGCCTGGAACCTCGTCCAGTCCAGCGGCGTGGGCCCGCTGTACCCCAACACCGTCATCCTGGGCTTGTCCCGCGATCCGGAGCGGCTGGCCGGCTACGCGCGCCTCATCGTGCAGGGCCACCGGCTGCAGCGGAACCTCATCCTGATCCGGGCGGCCAGCGGCGACGAGGCGTCCGGGAGACGCCGCATCGACGTCTGGTGGGGCGGCCAACGCAAGAACGCGGGGCTGATGCTGGCCCTGGGCTACCTGCTCCAGACGAGCGAGGAGTGGTCGGGGGCGCGCCTGCGCATCCAGACCATTGTCCGGTCCGAGGAGGAGCGCCCCCACGCGCTGGCCCGGCTGCAGGCCCTGATCGAGCGCGGCCGGATCGAGGCGACGCCCGGCGTGGTGCTGCAGGGGGACCGGAGCCCGTTCGAGGTGATCCGGGCCGCTTCCGCCGGCGCCGACATGACGTTCCTGGGGCTGCGGCCGCCGGACGAGGAGGAGACGGAGGAGGCGTACGCCGCCTACTACACCGACCTGCTGGAGAAGACCGAGGAGTTCGGCGCGACGGCGTACGTGCTCGCCGCCCAGGACATCGACTTCGGGCGGATCTTCGACTAGATGCCATCGGCACAAGTCCCGCACCGGTTTCCGGCGGCCCTCGACGCCGCCGACGCCGCCTCCCCTCGTCGACGTACGCGAGGGTCGGCTAAACGGCCCATCACTCATATGCGGCCTCACACCGGAGAGGGCACGGGCCCGAG
>CAYQEG010000345.1:0-6541 GCA_964416435.1 uncultured Rickettsiales bacterium | reverse complement strand
GGGCAGCCAGACGAACAGCGGGATCTGCGCCGACTTGCCGGTGGCGCCGACGAACAGGGCCAGCGCCGCGACTTCGATGTAGATCGGCTTGACGCCGACCGGCAGGCCCTCGGCCAGCGCGCCGTTGATCGCGGCGGGCTCGAGCGTGCCGAACAGGCTGAAGAGCAGCATCATCCCCAGCGCGAAGCCGAAGTCGCCGACGCGGTTGGTGATGAACGCCTTCTTGCCTGCCTTCGCGAAGTCCTTGTTCTCGTACCAGAAGCCGATCAGCAGGTAGCTGCAGAGGCCGACGCCTTCCCACCCCAGGAACAGCACGACGAGGTTCTCGCCGAGCACCAGGCAGAGCATCGCGAAGATGAACAGGTTCAGGTAGCTGAAGTAGCGCCAGTAGCCCGGGTCGCCCTTCATGTACCCGACCGAGTACAGGTGGATGAGCGCGCCGACGTTGGTGATGATCAGGAGCATCACCGCGGACAGCGGATCCAGCCACAGGCTGAAGTCGACCTCGAACGTGCCGACATGGATCCACTCGAACAGCGTCAGCTGCAGCGCCCGGTCGTGGGCGCTCTCGCCGAGCAGCTGGAAGAAACAGACCCAGGACAGGACGGCGGCCAGGGCGACGCTGCCGACGCCGGCGGCGGTCACCACCTGCTCGCGCAGCCGCGGGCCCAGGAGGCCGTTGAAGATGGCTCCGAGCAGCGGCAGGGCGATGATCACCCCGAGCAGCCAGGCTCCTTCGTGTGCGTGCATCGTCCGCCCCCTATCCGCGCATCGTGCCGAACACGTCGACCGAAATGCTGTCGCGCTGGCGGTACATGTTGACGACGATCGCCATGCCGATGGCCACCTCGACGGCTGCGACGACGAAGATCATCATCACCATCACGTGGCCGGCGTTGTCACCCAGCGCCCGGCTCACGCCCACGAAGGCGAGGTTGGTCGCGTTGAGCATCAGCTCGATGCTCATCAGCACGACGATGAGGTTGCGGCGGACCATCACGCCCGCCGCGCCGATACTGAACAGGACGAAGGCGATCCCCAGCAGGTGCTCGAGGGGCATCATTCGTCACCTCCCTGCTCTCGCACGTGGCCGCCGGCCTGGGCCACCGTCGGGTCGAGCTCGGCGACCTCGGGGTCGGTGATCTCGTCCGCGAACTCCTTCGGTCGACGCCCGGTCAGGAGCACCGAGCCGACGATGCCGGCCAGGAGCAGCAGCGAGCTGACCTCGAACGCCAGCACGTAGGGCCCGAGCAGCTGCGCGCCGACCGCGCGCACGGTGCCGTAGCAGGCCTCGTGCGAGCCGCAGTCGACGTCGGCGCAGTCGGTCATCCCGTCGCCGTCGGTGTCTCTACCGTCGGTGCAGTCGCGCTCGCACTCCCCCCCGACGCAGGCGATCTCCCCGGCGCTCAACCCCGCCGCGGACGCGGTGTCCACGGGGAACAGCGCCTTGCTGAACAGGATGGCGAACAGGACGATGACCGGCAGGCTCCACAGCCAGGGGCGGCGGAACGCGACGGCGACGTCGTCCGTGCCGATCTGCAGCAGCATGATGATGTAGACGATCAGGATGACGATCGCCCCGGCGTAGATGATCACCTGGAGGGCAGCGAGCAGGTGGGCCTGCAACAACGCGTACACGGCCGCGAGGCAGAGCATCGAGCCCAGCAGGCTCAGCGCGGCGTGAATCGGGTTGCGCTGGACCACCATCGCGAGCCCGCCGACGACGGCGAGCACGAGCAGCAAGTACAGCATTGCGGTAGCCATTGGAGGGGCTCCTAATCAGCCTTGCGGGGGCGGTCGCCGGGGTAGACGTGCTCGTCCTCGACGTAGGTCGGGTTCCAGCTCAGCAGGTAGTCACGGTCGTAGACCATGCGCTCCCGCTTGTAGTCGGTCAGGTGGACATCGGGAGTCAGCCGGATCGCGTCGACGGGGCAGGCTTCCTCGCAGTATCCGCAGAAGATGCACTTGTCCATTTCGATGTCGAAGCGCACCGGGTACTTCTCGATCGCCGGGTCGGGGTGCTCCCCGGCCACGATGTGGATGCAGAAGGCGGGGCACGCCGTGGCGCACATGTAGCAAGCGACGCACTGGGGGTCGTCGTTCGCCCGCTTCGTCAGGATGTGCTTGCCGCGGTTGATGGGGCTGAAATCGGCGCGCTGCTCGTGCGGGTAGTAGATGGTGGTCGCGCCCTTCTTGGCGTCGGCGCTCTTGCCCCGCAGCCAGTAGGTCAGCCAGACCAGCCAGGTCTTCATGTTGCGCAGGAAGATCCCGCCGGTGATCTTCAGCCCCCCGAACACTGCGGGCAGGTAGATCCGCTCCGCCCAGGTCATGCGCTCGGGGTTGTAGTAGGTGACGATCTCACCCTCGGTGAACTCGCCCTGGTAGGCCGGCTGCGGCAGCAGCTGCCCTTCGACCAGGTTCTTGAACCCGGGGTTCTTGCCCATCGGAGTGTCGGACACGGGCGGCTCCTAGGCGAGCAGCTGAACGACCAGGGCCGTCAGCACGAGGTTGGCGATGGACAACGGCAGGAGGATCTTCCAGCCCAGCCGCATGATCTGGTCGTACCGGAACTTGGGCAGCGTCCAGCGAATCAGGATCTGCAGCCAGCAGAAGAAGACGAGCTTGCCGAGGAACGCGCCGACCCGGAGCATCACCACCACGGCGTGAGGCACCTCCATGCCGAACACGACGTTGGCGGGGGTCAGGTCCGGGTGCGCCGCCCAGTACATCGCGTCGCCGACGCCGTGCACGCCGGGCACGTGGTAGGCGCCGAAGAAGAGCGCGACCACGAGGCCGGCGATGATCGCGATCTCGATGAACTCGCTCATCATGAACAGCCCCATCTTCATGGCGCTGTACTCGGTGAAGTAGCCCGCGACGAGCTCCGACTCGGCCTCCGCCATGTCGAAGGGGACGCGCTTGTTCTCGGCCATCAGGGCGACCAGGAAGACGAAGAACATGTGCGGCTGCAGGAAGATGCCCCACGACGGGATGAAGCCGAACCACAGGTCGCCCTGCATCTGGGCGATCTCGTTCATGTCGACGGTGCCGTAGCAGACCAGCAGGCCGAGGATGGCCATGCCCATGAAGACCTCGTAGGAGATCATCTGGGCGGACGCGCGGAGCGCGCCGAGCAGCGAGTACTTGTTGTTCGACGCCCAGCCGGCCAGCGCGGCGCTGAAGATGCCCGTGCTGCCGACGGCGAAGATGAACAGCAGGCCGACGTTCAGGTCCGCCAGCTGCATCTGGAAGGTGCGCTCCCCGAAGAAGGTCAGGCTGCCCTCGGCGAGCGTCGACAGGCCGACCCAGCCGAACACGTCGGCCATCATCACGCCGGGCTGGAACGGGCCTCCGAACGGGATGACCGCGAAGGTCACGAGCACCGGGATGACCGCGAACCAGGGGGCGACGTTGTAGATGTACTTGTCGACGAAGGGAGGCGTGTAGTCCTCCTTCGTCAGCATCTTCAGGCCGTCCGTCATGGTGTGGAACAGGCCGATGAAGGTGAACTTCCGGGTCCACCGCACGCCTCCCCCCTTCTGGGGGATGGGGAGCGGGATGTAGGCCCGGTTGGCGCCGATCCGGTTGGCCATGATCGCGCCCTGCTTGCGCTCGACCCACGTGAGCATGCCGCCCATGTTGATGAGCAGCCCGAGCACGAAGCCGAGGTTGAGCAGCGCGACGACGAAGAAGGCCCAGTCCATGTCAGACCTCCAGGGCGCCGCTGGTGTGGCGGAACAGGGTCTGGTTCTCCGGGAAGCTGAACTTCCCGTCGGCGACCTGCTGCGCCTGCAGCTCGGGCGCCTGCTTCAGCTTCTTGCGGGCCGCGGCGAGGTCGGCGGCGGGCGACTTGAGGCCGGCCCCGCTCAGCACCTCCTGCAGCGCGGCGAAGCCGTCGGCGGCGGCGGGGTGCGGGCGCAGCGCCTTGCGGAAGCGGCTCATGTGGCCGTCGCAGTTGGTCCAGCTGCCGTCCCGCTCCAGCCAGGAGCGGATCGGGATCAGGTCGTTGGCGACCTCGCTGACGGCGTCCACCTCGTCGGTGAACTGGACGACGTGGGCGACCTTGCCGAGGGCCGCGTGCAGCGCCTCGACCGACTCGAAGTCGTTGGCGAGGTGCGCGCCCCAGACGATCAGCAGCTCGATGTCGCCGGCGTCGATCGCCTCCTTGATCGCGGCCAGGTCCTTGCCGTCCTTCTTGCCGGGCTTGACCCCCGCGGCGGCGACGCCCGCCCGGTTGGGGTTGTGGTCGTCGGTGTGGAGCAGGTCGTCGGCCGGGTAGCCGTCGACCACGCCGGTGAAGACGTCGGCGTTGCCGACCTTCAGCTTGCCCAGCGCGAACGAGAGGACGTACGCCTCCTCGTTGCTCATCCAGGGGCTGACGAGGACCGCGACCTTGCCGCTGTCCTTCTTGTACCCGGCGATCTTCTCGCCGACCGAGGCCGCGTCGCCGCGGGCCCGCTCCGGCCGGCTCATCCCGGCGTGGACCTTGTAGAGATCACGCCCCTCGTTGCACATCCACCACCTGTTCACGTCCATGCGCTCGCGCGGCATGATCCGGATGACCTCGGCCCGGTCGTGGTCGACGACGGTGTTGCAGTTGCGGGAGCAGCCGCCGCAGACCGACTCGGTGTGCTTGAGGAACCAGACGCGCTTCTTGAACCGGAAGTCCGTCTTGGTCAGCGCGCCGACGGGGCAGATGTCCGCCACGCAGTCGGTGTAGGCGTTGGCGAAGTCGCCGCCCTCGACGACCTCCACGATGGCGCGGTCGCCGCGGTTGACGATGCCCAGCTCGTGGCTCTTCGTGACGTGGGTCGTGAAGCGGGTGCAGCGGCTGCACAGGATGCAGCGCTCGCCGTTGTAGACGATGCGCTCACCGAACTTCACCAGCCGCGGCTTGTGGACCTTCTCCTCGCGGACCGCCGAGGCCTGCCGGTCGTGCTGCATGTAGTAGTCCTGCAGCATGCACTCGCCCGCCTTGTCGCAGATCGGGCAGTCGATCGGGTGGTTCAGGAGGATGAACTCCATCACCGACGCGCGGGCCTTGCGGACGTCCTCCGTGTCCGTGAACACCTGCATGTTCTCTTCGGCGTCGACCCAGCAGGCGACCGCCGGTCGACGGGCCGCCATGTGCTTCTCGGCGCGCGGGTTCCAGGTGCGGATGTCGGTGATGCACATCCGGCAGTTGCCATCGACGGGCAGCCCCGGGTGGTAGCAGAAGTGGGGGACCGCCTTGCCGGCGTCCTTGCACGCCTCGATGACCTTCGTCCCCTTGGGGACGGTCACCTCGAGGCCGTCGACGGTCAGCGTGACTGTGTCGGTCATGGAGCGGCTCCTACGCGATGAACGCGTGCTCGGGGTCGTCCCGCCGCTGCGGAGCGCCGCCGCCGCGCAGGTTGAGGTGGTCGGGGAACTGGTTGTCGTAGGGGCAGCAGCCCTGCTTGATGTGGTCCTCGAACTCCGACCGGAACACCTCGATGAACGACTTGGTCGGCCACGCCGCCGCGTCCGCGAGGGTGCAGATGGTCTTCAGCTCCATGCTGTCGGCGATCCGATACAGCTCGTCGATGTCCCCCATCACCGCGTCGCCGTGCTCGATGCGGGTGACGATGCGCTCGATCCAGCCGGTGCCTTCGCGGCAGGGCGTGCACTGGCCGCAGCTCTCGTGGTGATAGAAGCGGAGCAGCACCATGAGCGCCCGCACCATGCAGGTGCCGGAGCCGATCACGATGACCCCGCCGCTGCCGAGCAGCGTGCCGTGCTCGGCGGTGGACTCGTAGTCCATGTCGATCTTGAGCGCGGTCTCCGCGTCGACGATCGGTACGGACGAGCCGCCGATGATCAGCGCCTTGAGGTCGACACCGTCCAGCATCCCGCCGAGGTGGTCGTTCAGGAACGTCTCGAACGAGATGCCCAGCGGCACCTCGTAGACGCCGGGGCGCTTGACCGGCCCGCTGACGCTGAACAGCTTGAAGCCGGCCGACTTCTCGGTGCCCCACTGTCGGTAGGCGTCTGCGCCCTCGGCCGCGATGTAGGTCACCGACGCGATGGACTCGACGTTGTTGACGATGGTCGGGTAGCCGAACACGCCGTAGACGGCGGGGAACGGCGGCTTGATCCGCGGCTGCCCCTTCTTGCCCTCCATCGACTCGATGAGGCCGGTCTCTTCGCCGCAGATGTAGGCCCCGGCGCCACTGTGCACGGTCACGTCGCAGCGGAAGTCGGAGCCGTAGATGTTCGCCCCGAGGTGGCCGGCGGCGTACGCCTCCTCCACGGCGATGGTCAGCCGCTTGAGCGAGGGCACGTACTCGCCGCGCACGTAGATGTAGGCGTCGTTGCTGCCCATCGCGAAGCAGGACAAGACGATGCCTTCGAGGAGGACGTGGGGGTTCTCCTCCATGATCACGCGGTCCTTGAAGGTCCCCGGCTCCGACTCGTCCGCGTTCACCGCGAGGATGACCGGCTTGTCGCTGCCCTTGGGCAGGAACTCCCACTTCAGGCCCGTGGGGAAGCCGGCGCCGCCGCGGCCGCGCCGGCCCGCCGT
>CAYQEG010000344.1:0-6548 GCA_964416435.1 uncultured Rickettsiales bacterium | reverse complement strand
TCGACCAGGACTGCGACGGCTCCGACCTGACCACCGGGGACGACGACGACGCGACGGACGACGACGACGCCACGGACGACGACGACGTGACGGACGACGACGACGACGACGACGCGACCGACGACGACGACCTGGCGGACGACGACGACTCCGCGCTGCCGATCCGCCGGGACAGCGGCTGCGACTGTGGCGGCGACACCGAGGCGCCCACCCAGGCGGCGCTGTTCCTGCTCCTGGTCGGCGGCGGGCTCAGCCGGCGGCCGCGTCGGCGGCGCTGACCGGAGGGCCCTCCCCGCCGAAGCGCGACAGCAGCGCCGGCAGCAGGAACAGGTCCGCGACCCACGCGACGGCGACGACCGTGGCGCCCAACATCCCCATGATCCGCATGGTTGGGAACGAACTCAGCACGTTCACCCCGAACCCGCCGATCAGCACGATCGTCGTCACCGTGACCGCCCGCCCGGTGTGCAGCACCGCCTCCTCGATCGCCTCGCCGTTCCGCCGCCCGGCCCGGCGCTCCTCCTGCCAGCGGGCGACCATGTGGATCGTGTCGTCGACGGCGATGCCCAGGGCGACGGTGAACACCACCGCGGGGGTGGGGTCGAGCAGCCAGCCCATCGCGCCCATCGTGCCGTAGCCGACGAGCAGCGGCAGCGCGTTGGGCACGAGCGCGAGCCCGGCCACCCGGGGGCTGCGGAACAGCAGCAGGATCGTCAGCGTGACGATGACGAACGCGAGGGCGAGGCTGTCCCGCAGGTCGGAGGTGACGCGGTTGATCCCCCGGTACGCGACGTACGGGGTGCCGGTCAGGCGGGCGGTCACGGGGAGCCCGTCGAAGCGCTCGGCGAGCTGCGTCTTGACCGCCTCGCAGCGCTCCTCGGTGACGATCCCGCCGCCGTCCTTGATTCGGATCATCGCGCGGCCGCAGCAGTAGTCGTCGAGGTCGATCACCTCGGTCAGGCCGGCCCCCTCGCCAAGGAGGTACAGCTGCGCAATTTCGTTTCTGGTTCGGGGTATTGAGTGGTCACCCCGTACTGCCTGGTTGAAGGCGGATGCGAAGCGATGGGGGCCGCTGGAGGTGCGGTAGGGATCCTGCGCGAGGGCCCACTCGTCCAGGTCGACGAGCGCCTGGAGGACCGCGGGATCCTTCATCGCGTCGGGCGGGCCGACGAGGTCGATCTCCAGCGCGAGGATCCCGCCCAGCCGGTCGTCGGCGACGCGGTTGGCGATCGTGGTCGGGTGTCCCGCGTCGAGCAGCCCGGTCAGGGTGTTGTCGACGACGACCTTGGTCCCGAACCAGATCGACAGCCCGATGACGAGCGCCGTCACCGCGAACACGAGCGGGGCGCGGCGGACCGAGAACCGGCCGCACGCGAGGAGCAGGCGGTCGGCGGCGGTGAAGTTGCCCTCCCGGGTCGCCTCGGGCACCGCCCCGCGGCTCCAGCTCAGCATCAGCGGGAGGATCAGCAGCACGGTCCCGTAGGCGAAGCCGATGCCGACCGCCGCGTACAGGCCGTAGCCCCGCAGGATCGGCATGTCGGCCATCTGCAGCGAGGCAAAGCCGACGGCGGTGGTCGTGCTGGTCAGCAGGCAGGCCAGCCCGATGCGTCCGACCGCCCGACGGATGGCGGTGCGGCGCTGCTCGTCGCTCAGCCGCTGCCCGGGCGGGGCGAGCCGGCGCGCCTCTTCGTGGAAGCGGCTGACCATGTGGATCGAGTCCGCGATCGCGATCACGGGCAGCAGGGTGAAGTAGCTCTGGTTGAGGATGCCGATCGTCTCGCCCGTCCAGCCCATCAGGCCGAACACCATCACCGTCGGCACCACGGCGGCGGCGCCCGGCACGAGCAGGCCGTGAGGCCGCCGGAAGAGCAGCAGGAGCAGGAGCGAGACCGTGATCGAGATCAGCGCCACAGCGCGGACCTGGTCCTCAAAGATCATCTCGAAGAAGTCGGTCCTTACCGCTGGAATACCAGCGGTAATCAGGTCCATGGATGCCCGCCCGTCGAACGCCGCTACGTCGGCCCGGACCCGCTGGACGGTGGGTCGGAGCGACGCGATGTCGTCGGCGTCCACGTCCAGCTCGACGGCGAGCGCGGTGGCGGCGCCGTCCGCGCTCAGGAGCATCGGCACAGCCACGGGGTGATCGAGCAGCCGGGTCCGCCACGCCTGCCAGGCCGGGTCGTCCGGATCGTCCGTCGCGGGGATCGACTGGCCGACGCTCTGCAGGTCGATGAGCCCCGGGGCGTCCCCGACCAGGCGGGGCGTCGCGGTGATGGACGCGACGCTGGTGACGTCGGGGTGTCGCTCCAGCAGGTCGGTCAGCTCCACCACCGCGGCGAGCCGGGCCGGGGTGACGACGTCCTCCCCGTCGGGCGCCTCCAACAGGATCAGGACGACCGAGTCGTCGGCCCCCCAGCGCTCCTTGAAGTCGAGGAGGTGCGCCACCTCGGCGTCGCCGGAGCCGTAGAAGGCGACCGCGCTGAAGTCGGCCTGCATCTTGACCGCGCCGCCCAGCGTCACGAGCACGAGCCCGATCAACGTCGCGGCGGTCAGGGCGCGGTGCCGCAGCACGAATCGGGCGAGCCGTTCGAACACGCGGCCACTAGGATGAAGGTCGATGGAGAGGATCTCAACCGGGTGCAGCGTCGTGCTGCAGGCGCTGCTGCTCACCCTGGCCGTCCTGTGCGCCGGTTGCCCCCCGGTCGAGGTCGACGACGACGACGACGCGACCGAGCCCCCCGTCGACGATGACGACGCGGTCGACGACGACGACGCCACCCCCGAGGACGACGACGACGCCACCCCGGCCCCGACGGGGGCGATCACCGGCCGGGTCCGCGCGCCCGGCGGCGACGGCGTCTCCGGCGTGTTCGTCCGCGTGGGTGACCGGCAGACCGCGTCGGGGCCCGGCGGCGCGTTCACCCTGACCGGGGTGCCCGCCGATCCCCGCGTCGTGCTGAGCGCTCGGCGGGACGGCTGGTCGACGGCCCAGGTGGTCGTGCCGGTCGCGGTGGACGAGACGACCGACGTCGTCGTCTACGTGCAGGAGGCGACGGTGGCGCCGATCTGGGACGTCTCCGCTCCCGGCACGGTGGAGGGCGACGGCGGGGTCGTCATCGAGTTCATCGACGGCACGTTCACCGACCGCGAGACGGGCGAGGAGCTGGTCGGGGCGATCGAGGTGACCACCACCCTCCTGAACACGCCCGGCTCGATGCTCGCGGCCCCCGGCTCGATGCAGGGCCTCGACGCGGACGGCAACGTCGTCGCGCTGCAGAGCTTCGGCATGGTGGACGTCGAGCTGAGCGACCCGAGCGGGGATCCGGTCTCGTTCGAGGGGACCGCGACCCTGAGCATCCCGGTGACCGCGACGACGCCCCTGGACGACGGCGCCACCGTGCCGCTGTGGAGCTTCGACGAGGACGGCGGCTACTGGACGCGGGAGGGCGAAGGCGTCGTGACCGGCGGCGTCTTCGTCGCCGAGGTGAGCCACTTCTCGTGGTGGAACGCGGACCTGCCGATCGAGGACACCACCTGCTGGTCGGGGGAGCTGACCTTCGCCGACGGCTCGCCCGCGGCCGGGGTCCCGGTGGAGACGTGGGGGCTCAGCTACCTCGGCAGCTACGAGACCACCTCGACCGCCGATGGCTCGGTGTGCGTCGAGGTGATGCGGTCGGGCAGCGCCATGGTGACCGCCCAGGTGGGGGCCGGGAGCGACGCCCTGGCCGCGGTGGCGTACCTGCCGGCCGAGGGGCTGGCCGGGGAGTGCGGCTCCTCGACCTGCGTCGACCTGGGCGTCCTCGTGCTGACGGGGGCCACCGAGGACGACGACGGCGACGGGTACAGCGAGGCGGAGGGGGACTGCGACGACCTGGACCCGACGTTCGCCCCGGGGCTGGAGGATCCGCCGGGTGACGGCATCGACAACAGCTGCGACGGGCTCGACGGGCTGGACGCGGACGGGGACGGCTGGGCGGACGGGGACGACTGCGACGACGGCGACCCCTCGGTGAACCCCGCCGCGCTGGAGGTCTGCAACGGGGTCGACGACGACTGCAGCGGGGAGGCCGACGGCGCGGACGCCTGGGACGCGTCGGCCTGGTACGCCGACGGCGACGGCGACGGCTTCGGAGACGCCGCCGGCGTGGTCCTGGCGTGCGACGCTCCGGCCGCGACGGTCGCCGACGCGACGGACTGCGACGACGACGACCCGACGGCCTGGCCCGGCGCTCCCGAGGCGTGCGACGGGGTGGACCACGACTGCGACGGGGCGGTGCTCGAGGACGACTCGGTCGACGCCCCCACCTGGTACGCCGACGTCGACGGCGACGGGTGGGGGGACGCCGGATCACCCCAGGTCGCCTGTCTGCAGCCGTCCGCCTCCGTCGCGGCGTCGGCGGTCGGTGACTGCGACGACGTGGACGACGCGGTCTCACCCGACGACCCCGAGCTGTGCAACGGCCGGGACGACGACTGTGACGCCGCCGTCGACGAGGGGGCGCCGAGCAACTCCGAGACCTTCTACGTCGACAGCGACGGGGACGGCTGGGGCGACGCCTCCCAGCCGGTGCTGGGCTGCTTCGCCGACGCCGGCGAGGCGGTGCTCTCCGGCGACTGCGACGACGGCGACCCCGCCGTCTTCCCCGCCGCGGTGGAGGACTGCTCCGCCACCGAGGACCTCAACTGCGACGGCGCGGTCGCGTTCGTCGACGGGGACGGCGACGGGGCGGCCGCGTGCGAGGACTGCGACGACTCCGACCCGGACCGGTTCCCCGGGGCCCTGGAGGCGTGCGACGAGGTCGATTCCGACTGCGACGGGGACCTCGCGGACTACTTCACCAACACCGACGGCGACGAGCTGCCCGACTGCGTCGACCCGGACGACGACGGCGACGGCGACCCCGACGGCACCGACTGCGCGCCCCTCGACCCGGGTTTCGGGGCCGGCGCCCCCGAGTTCTGCGACGCCCTGGACCAGGACTGCGACGGCGACCTGCTCGAGACGTTCGACGACCTCGACGGGGACGGCGATCCCGACTGCACCGACCCGGACGACGACGGCGACGGCAGCCCCGACGCGGTCGACTGCGGCCCGACCTCCCCCGACGTGTTCCCCGGCGCGACGGAGCAATGCAACGGCGCCGACGACGACTGCGACGGAGCGACCGACGCCTGCAGCCTGAGCGAGGCCGACGCGATCGTGTTCGGCGACACGGTCGGGGGCGGGCTGAGCACCGGCCTCGCGGGCGGGGACTTCGACGGCGACGGGCTCGCAGACCTGCTCCTGGGCTCGCCGGACAGCTCCGTCTCGGCGCCGTTCGCGGGGGCGGTGCACGTGATGTCGTCCCCTTCGACCGGGGTCATCCCCCTGGGCGACGCCGAGGCGACCCTCAGCGGGATCGACGCCGAGGACGCCGCCGGGCGCTCGGTGGCGGCCTGCGACCTGGACGGCGACGGGATCGACGACGTGGTGGTCGGCGCGTGGGCCGCCGACCCGCCCTCGGCCGCCGCGGGCGGCGAGGTCTATGTCCTGTACGGGCCGGTCTCCGGGGCGCTGTCCCTCGCCTCCGCCGACGCGATCATCGAGGGGGCCGCCGCGGGCGACTGGTTCGGCTACTCGGTCGCCTGCGCGGGGGACGTGGACGGCGATGGGGTCGGGGAGCTGGCCGTCGGAGCGCCCCGGAGCAACCTGGCGATCCTCGACGCCGGCGCGGTGTACGTGTTCGGCGACGCGCCCGCGGGGGCGATGTCGGCGGGCGACGCGTCCGCGGTGCTCGTGGGGGAGTCGGTCGCGGACCACGTCGGGGAGGCGCTCGCCTCGGCCGGGGACGTCGACGACGACGGCCTGGACGACCTGCTCCTCGGCGCCGCCGACCACGACGCCACCGGCTCCCGGGCGGGGGCGGCGTGGCTGGTCCTGTCGCCGCTGTCGGGGACGGTCGACCTCGTGGACGCCGACGTGAAGTGGACCGGTGTGGCGGCCGGCGACGAGGCGGGCGCGGCGGTGGCCGGGCTCGGCGACGTCGACGGGGACGGCTTCGACGACGTGATGATCGGCGCGCCCGGCGCGAACCAGGACGCCGGCGCGGCCTACGTCTGGTTCGGCCCCCCCGGTTCGGACGCCTCCCTCGCCGACGCCGGCGCGATCCTCGTCGGCGCGGCCCCCGGCGACGAGCTCGGGGAGGCGGTCGCGGGCGCGGGGGACGTCGACGGAGACGGGCTCGGCGACGCCCTCGTGGGCGTGCCCGGGGCGGACCCGGACGGCCTGAACAACGGCATGGGGCTGCTCTTCCTCGGCCCGGTGAGCAGCGGCGCGGCCGGCGACGCGGAGGGCCAGTACCCCGGGCTGTTCGCCGGCGACCAGGTCGGGAGCTCGGTCTTCGGCCCCGGCGACATCGACGGGGACGGCCTGGACGACGTCGCGATCGGCAGCCCGCTCAACAGCCAGCTGCTCGTCGGCGGCGGCGCGGTCTGGGTGCAGTTGGGGGGCGGTTTCTAGGAGCCTGGAGCGCATAGCCGCCTGTCGCCCCGAGGACCGGATGCGCCCG
>CAYQEG010000343.1:0-6559 GCA_964416435.1 uncultured Rickettsiales bacterium | reverse complement strand
GCCGCGGCGGACGAGCCCGAGAAGAAGACGGCGCCCAAGAAGAAGGCCCCCGCCAAGAAGAAGGCCCCCGCCAAGAAGGCCCCCGCCAAGAAGGCGGCGCCCGAGCAGAAGCCGGCGCCCGAGGAGGCCCCTGCGCCGCCGCCGCCGCCCGTCGAGGAGCCCCCTCCGCCGGAGGGCGAGCCGGAGCCGTATCACCCGCCGCGCATGCCGGCTGGCTCCCACACCGCGGGGCGCCGCCCCGAGGAGAGCGGCGGCCTGCTCGGCTGCAGCACGCTGGTGGCGCTGGGCTTGACCCTGCTGGCGCTGGTCGCGCTGCTGTAGACGTCAGGCGCGACGGCGCCGCACGAGCCCGGCCAGGGGCAACAGGAGCAGCCCCCACGACGCGCTGCCGCCGGCGGCGGAGCAGGCGCAGTCCGGAACCCGATCGCCGATGTCGGCGTCGACGGCGTCCCAGGTGTACAGCGCGGGGAAGCCGGGCACGGAGTCCACGGGCTGATCGCCGCCGGTGGGGTTGCGGACCACCAGGTCCACCCACCCCTCGTCGTGCGCCGGCGCCGTGACATACAGCTCCTGCAGGCCGTCGTCGGCCGCGTACAGGTCGGCCTCGCCCATCGGCGCGAGTCCGTCTTCGTCCCGGACGAGCACCTGGGCGCCCTCCAGGAAGCCGGTGCCGGTGACGACCACCTCGGTGCCGCCGTCGGGCCACAGCAGCGTCGGCGCGACGCTCAGGATCTCGGGCCGGGGCACCCCGTCCGACGCCTGGTGATAGGTGTAGCCGTCGCCGAGGAGAGCGGTGTCGGGGCCGCGCTGGATCTCGATGTCGATGGAGCCCGGCTCGTCGACGCCGGGGATGTCGGCCAGGCGCAGCGTCTCGCCGCCGGTGCCGAGGGTGACGTCATCCAGCTCCTCGCCGTTCCAGACCACCACGGTCGCCTCGGTGAAGCCGTAGCCGTGGATCGTGACCTCGCCGCCGCCCTCCAGCGGCCCCTCCTTGGGGCTGACGAAGGCGATGCGGAGCGGGTCGGTGGGCACGGGGTCGGTGATCGGGTCCTCGACCTCCTTCTCGGAGAAGTGGAAGTCGTCCACGATCGCCATGCTGTCGTAGATGCCGTCGGAGACGTCCCACAGGCTGAACGTCAGCCGGATCCGGTCGCCCGGGATGACGGGCGCCTGCACCGACAGCCAACCGGTCCCCCCGTCCTCGCCGAAGCACGTACCGGCGAGCTGAGCGGGGTTCGTCACGGCGAACAGCGCGCTGTTGATAGTGATCGGGTTGCCGAACGCGTCGAACATGATCGACTCGTTGAGGTTGCTCGCCTCCATCGCGACCTCGAACGTGTCGTTGTAGGGGCTGCCGACCCACTCGGGGTACTCCCGCGACAGGAAGTAGGCGTGGAACGACAGGCTGTTCGCCGTCTCCGGCACGTCCAGCTCGACCGTGAGGGTCGCGACGTCGCAGTCCTGCAGGCCATCGGCGCACCAGTCGAAGTCCTGGCAGATGTTCCCCTGGTCGAAGTTGCCCGTGTACATCATCCCGAAGGTCGGGCCCTCCCAGGGCTGGAGCAGGCCGTGCTGGGTGTCCACGTCGAACATCCCCGGCTGAGAGCCGGGCGTCGACGCGCTCCCCGGCACGATCCAGTCCGGGTCGACGTCCCACGCCTCCAGCATCTCCTCGGGTGTGGCCCCGGCCAGCGCGACGGCAGGCAGCAGGAACGAAGCGGCGAAGCCCAACGACAGGGCGGATCGGTGCATGGGGGTCCTCCAGGTTGCAGACGGTCCGGGCGGACCGACTTGCAGGGTCCGCGCCAGGACCGGGGGCACGCTCAGAAGATGTGGTTCACGTCGATGTAGGCGCCCGACCCGTCGGCCGACCAGGCGAAGTCACCCCGCAACACGAAGCTGGTCCCCATGCGGATCCTGAGCCCGAAGCCCGCGCCGACCTTGAGCCCCAGGTCCCGCCCGTCCAGCTCCGGCCGGGTCTGCAGGCCCCACCACACCCGGCCCGCGTCGACGAACCCGAGCCCCCCGATCGTCCACTTGATCTTGAACAGCCGCACCGTGACGAACCGCGCCCGCAGCTCGACGTTGCCCAGGACGCGGACCTTGCCGGCGTAGCGACGCTGCGGCACCCCGCGGACCCCGTACGCGCCGAACACCTCCTCCGGCCGGGTGCCGGCGTATCGCCCCAGCTCGTAGAATGGCGGGTCCCCCACCAGTACGTCCGCCATCCCCCGGACGGCGACGATCAGCCGATCCGCGATCAGCGGCTGGTAGGCCCGCAGCGTGACGTTCAGCCCGCCGTACGCGTTCGGCTCCTCGACCACTCCGCCGGCCCGCAGGGTGAGCTCCGCGAACACCCCCCGCGTGGGCGCCGGCTCGTCGTCCCGCGTGTCGAACAGGAGCCCCGCCTGGGCCTGCAGGATCCCGTGTCGCCCCGAGCCCACCAGGGCCGCGCCCTCCGTCGCGACGAGGGAGCCCTCGGGGGCGAGGATCCAGTTCCACTGGAGCTTGCCCCCGGCGATGACCGCGAACGCCTCGGTGATCCGGATCCAGACGTCCGTCCGCACGCCGGGGAAGATGTGGTCGTACTCGTGGTAGCGGCCGGCGGCGCGCTCCTCGTGGGCCTCCGACCGGTTCCCGATGCCGTACCAGGGCGTGTTCGTCTGGCGCCGGAAGTAGGCCCGCCCGGACACTCGGACCCTCCCCCCGGCGAGGGCCGGCAGGTCGAAGTCGAGGTAGTCGTTGGTGTACGGGATCCGGAACCGCCCGTCCGGCCCCCGCCCCAGGGTCAGGAACACCTGGGCCGTGACCTTGAGCTTCCAGGGCTGGATGCCCGGCTCCAGGCGCGCGACGTTCCCGAGCACGCCGACCCCGAAGCCGACGTCCGTGTCGAACGACGCCTCGGGGAAGATCCCCCACTCGGTCCGACCCCGGGACGCCGTCGACTCCTCGGCCGGCTCTTCCGCCACGGCGACGCACGGCAGCACGATCGCCGCGATGAGGGCCCAGACCCGGAACATCGCCGACCATCATGCCCGCTATCATGCGGGCCATGACGCGATTCGCCCCGCTCACGCTGCTCGCCGCGCTGCTCGCCTTCGCCCTCGCGCCGGGGTGCACCGAGGACATCGAGGGCAATGAGCCCAACGAGTGCTCCGACGGCGCCGACAACGACTCCGACGGCTACTTCGACTGCGAGGACCGGGACTGCTGGGGCGCCCCCGCGTGTGACGAGAACGGCGACGACGACGACAACAGCGACGACGACGACGCAGCCGACGACGACGACGCGTCGGATGACGACGACTCGGCCGACGACGACGACGACGCATCGGACGACGACGACGGCAGCGACGACGGGGTGACCCCCTGGATCGACACCGTCGACTACCTCTACGACGGCGTCGGCATGTTCACGTTCACCATCGAGGCGTACGACCCCGACGACAACTTCGGCGTCCCGCTGCTCCTGTGGTCGGTCGACTCGGTGGCCCAGACCCCCGTCAGCGTCGGCTCCGTGCCGCTGCAGGGCATCGCGGTGTTCGACGTGCAGCTCAGCGGCATCACCACCGGCCAGACCTACTCGGTGCTGTTCGCGATCCGCGACGCTGACGGCAACCAGTCGGACGGGTACCTGGTGGAGGCGATCGCCCAGTAGGCCGCCCCGCGCCCGTCCGGCCGGCCGACCCGCTTGTTATCGTGCTCGGAACATGAGTCCGCTGCGCCGCCTCCCCCTGCTCGTCCTGCTCGCCTGCGTCGGCTGCGAAGGCCAGGTCACGACGACCGCCGGCGTCGCGCATTGCGACGGCCAGCTCAGCCCCCGAGAGGTCGAGATCGACGACCTCTTCGACGTCGACGGCGACGGCTTCGTCGACGGCGGCAACCCCGAGTGCATCGAGGCGTACGAGGCCGCCGACCTGGACTGCAACGACTCCAACGCGGACGTGCACCCCGACGCCGACGAGACCACCTGCAACGACATCGACGACGACTGCGACGAGACGACGCCGGACGAGATCGACGCCGACACCGACGGCTACAGCCTGTGCGACGACGACTGCGACGACGACGACGACCTGGTCGCCCCGGGCTTCGCCGACGTCGCCTGCGACCACCTCGACAACGACTGCGACCCGGCCACCGGCGACTGCAACGACCTCGACGGCGACGGCTGGACCGACTGCGACGGCGACTGCATCGACACCAACGAGGACATCAACCCCGGCGTCGCCGAGGAGGTGTGCGACGGACTCGACAACGACTGCGACGACCTCACCATCGACGGCGAAGACGTCGACGGCGACGGCTCCACCGACTGCTTCGACTGCGACGACCTCGACCCGGACCGCTACCCCGGCAACCCGGAGGTCTGCGAGGACGGCATCGACCAGAACTGCGACGGCGTGGACCAGGACTGCGCCGCCGCCACCTGGGACGGCAACTGGTCGACCAACGCCGTCTCCTACGGCTGCGGCGGCGGCAACGTCGACGTCAACTTCTCGACCGTCACCGTGTCGGACGAGACTCCGGACATCACCTTCATCTTCGTCGGCAGCGCCCACCCGGGGGCCCTGGTCGGCACCATCGACGGCAGCAACGCCTTCAGCGCCGGCGCCAGCTACCCCGGCGCGTGCAGCAAGACCTTCGCCTTCAACGGCAGCTTCCTGACCGACAACAGCTTCTCGGCGACGCTGACCGGCACCTTCAGCGGGTGCAGCGGCTGCTCCAACCAGACCTGGACCGTGACGGGGACCCGATGAGCCGAACGCCTGCCCTCCTCCTCGCCGCCGCGCTGACCGCCCTGCTCCTGGCCGGCTGCGGCTCCGACGCCGGCCTGCGCGACAGCGCCGACTGCGACGGCGTGCTCAACTCCACCGAGACGACCGTCGACGACGCCTTCGACGAGGACGGCGACGGCTACTTCGACGCCAGCAACGAGCAATGCCAGGAGACGTACGACGCCGATCAGCTCGACTGCAACGACATCGACCCGGAGATCAACCCGGGCATGGTCGAAGCGACCTGCAACGAGCTGGACGACGACTGCGAGCCGACCACGCTGGACGACCCGGACGACGACCTGGACGGCGCGACCCCGTGCGACGGCGACTGCGACGACAGCCAGCCCCTGGTCGGCCCCGAGCAGACCGAGGAGCTGTGCGACGGACTCGACAACGACTGCGACGAGGCGACCTCCGACGGCGAGGACGCCGACGGCGACGGCTACACCGAGTGCGAGGACTGCCACGACGACGAGCCGGAGGCCAACCCGGCGGCGGTCGAAGAGGAGTGCAACGGGCTGGACGACGACTGCAACGAGGTCACCCCCGACGGCGACGACTTCGACACCGACGGCTTCATCCATTGCTTCGACTGCGACGACGAGGACCCGCTGCGCTACCCCGGCGCCCCCGAGATCTGCGAGGACGGCATCGACCAGGACTGCGACACGCTCGACGCCGACTGCCCGCCGCCGACCTGGGACGGCCTGTGGGACACCAGCCCGGCCATCGCCTACAACTGCGCCTCCAACTCGGTCGTCATCGACTTCGCCAGCGTCTCCATCGTCGACAGCGACCCGAACATCAGCTTCACGTTCATCGGCGGAACCCAGCCGGGCACGGTCAGCGGGACCCTCGGCATCGGCGACACCTTCTCGGCCACCTACAGCATCCCCGGGCTGTGCACCGAGGACTACGGCTTCAGCGGCTCGTTCACCGGCCCGAACGACTTCTCGGCGACGCTGACGGCGACCTTCTCGGACGCGTCGGGCACGGGCCTGCTGTGCGGCGACTGCGTCAACCAGAGCTGGAACATCACCGGAACCCGCTGATCCAATTCCGGGGGTTGCCAAACCCCGGTCGCGTGCGCAGGGTGTGGGCCCCTGACCCGGACACGCGCGTGAGACACCCCTCCCCTGCTCTGCTCCCGCTGCTCGCGATCGCGATGCTGCTCGCCTGTCCGCCCCCCGGGGAGGACGGCGACTCCGCCCCCGGGGAGGACCCCACCGCCGCCGCCCGCGTCGTGCCCGTAAGCACCACGATCGCCGTGGCGACCTCGGTCGACGTCCCGGTGCAGGGCACGGGCACCATCGGTCCCTGGCGGGAGGTCCTGCTCAGCTCCGAGGGCTCGGGCAAGGTGGTCGAGCTCCGGGCCCGGCTGGGCGACAGCGTGCGCAAGGGCGACGTGCTCGCCCGGCTCGACGCCCGCATCCCCCAGGCCCAGCTCGACCAGGCGCGGGCCAACCTGCAGGGCGCCGAGTCCCAGCTCGAGCTGGCGGAGGCCGGCTTCGCGCAGGCCGAGGCGCTGCTCCAGGAGAGCGCGACCTCGTCGTCCTCCCACCTCAACTCCCGCATCACCCTGGACGGCGCCCGCGCCCAGGTCGACGCGGCCGCGGCGGCCGTGGTGCTCGCCGAGACGGCGCTGACCCACACCCGCATCCGCGCCCCCTGGGACGGCACCATCTCGGCGGTGGAGATCGAGGAGGGAGCGCTCATCGGCCCCGGCGCGCCGGCGGTCCGCCTGGTCGCCACCACCCGCGTGCAGGTCTCGCTCGGCG
>CAYQEG010000342.1:0-6565 GCA_964416435.1 uncultured Rickettsiales bacterium | reverse complement strand
CCGAGGAGGCCGCGTCGGACTACGACGAGGGGTGGTACGAGTTTGACGTCGGGTACGACGACGACTCCGCGGCGGGCGCGGACGACTGCGCCGACTGCAGCGGCTCGATCGCGGCCGGGCCCGCGGCGGGCGCGCTGGGGCTGCTGCTCCTGGTGCCGGCGGTGAGGAGGCGCCGTTGATCCGCGTCCTGTTCGTCTGTCTGGGCAACATCTGCCGGTCGCCCACCGCCCACGGCGTGCTGCGGGACCTGGTCACGCAGCGCGGCCTGGAGGCTCGCGTCGAGGTCGACTCGTGCGGCACGTCGGCGTACCACAACGGTGACGGCGCCGACCCGAACATGGTGAGGGCGGCCCGGGAGCAGGGGATCGACCTGTCGGACCTGGTGTCGCGCCAGCTGGTCGACTCCGACTACCGCCGGTTCGACCTCATCGTCGCGATGGACCGGAGCAACGAGCAGAACATCCGCCGGCGGATGCCGTCGGGCTGCGACGTGCCGGTGGTGCGGTTCATGGACTTCGTGCCCGGCGCCACCAGCCCGGACGTGCCCGACCCCTACTACGGGGGGATCGACGGGTTCCGCGAGGTCGTGGACCTGGTGCGGTCGGGGACGGGACCGCTGCTGCAGCACGTGTTGGACGAGGAGTGATCGACGCGGCCCTGCGGAGCCTCGGCCACGAGCCCGAGCGCTGCCGGGTCGGCTCGGTGCAAGGGGGGGACATCCACGCGGCGTTCCGGGTGGAGCCGACGGGCGGGGACCCGTTCTTCATCAAGTTGAACCAGCGTCCGCTGCCGCGCATCTTCGAGCTCGAAGCGGATGGGCTGCGCGCCCTGCGGGAGGCCGTCGAGGCGGACGGCGGGCTGCTCCGAGTGCCCGCGGTCCTCGGCTACGACGAGACGTTCCTCGCCCTGGAGTGGATCGACGCCGGCGGTCGCGGCGCGAGCCCGGGCAAGCGACTCGGCGAGGGGCTGGCGCGGCTGCATCACCACACCGCCCCGACCTGGGGTTGGAGCGAGGACAACTGGATCGGATCGCTGCCCCAGGACAACACCGAGACGCCGGCGGAGGGCGGGCCCGGCCGCTTCTTCGCCGAGCGTCGGCTGCGCGCCCAGGCGCGGCTCGGGGCGGGCCGGCTCGGGCGCTCGCTGCTGGCGCGGCTGGAGCGGTTCTGCGACCGGGTGGACGACTTCCTGCCGCTGGCCGACGAGCGGCCAGCGCTGCTTCACGGGGACCTGTGGGGGGGGAACTGGACGAGCGACCACAGCGGCGCCCCCTGGCTCTTCGACCCCGCGGTGCACTACGGCTGCCGCGAGGCGGAGCTGGCGTTCACCCGCCTGTTCGGGGGATTCCCGCCGTCGTTCTACCGGGCGTACGAGGTGGAGTTCCCGCTCGCCCCCGGCTTCGCCGACCGGGTCGACCTGTGGAACCTCTACCCGCTCCTGGTCCACGCCAACCTGTTCGGCGGGGGGTACCCGAGGCAGGTCGAGGAGATCCTCCGCCGCGTCGTGGGCTGACCGGGGCGGCCGCCCCTGGTGTGCGCGCGCAGAGCGCCGATGAGGAGATCGTCAGGGGCGCACTGCACGCGTGATATCCTTGATTCTGGGCGGAAAGCCCACGAGGAGCCTCGAGTGGACAAGGCGACGAGCATGCCCCGGATGAAGACCGGGTGGATGCGCTCGGGTCGCAAACGTCGGCGTACGTCGCCCGGCGAGCGGCCGCCTACGGGTCTGCGCGCAGAGCGGGTCGTCGCCCGGGGCCAGACCTCCTACCTCCTGCTCGCCTCCTCGCCGACGGGTCCCGTCGGGGACCAGCTCGAGCTGGTCAAGCGGCTCCGCCCGGACAAGGCTCACCGCAGCACCGCCCGGCGCCGGTTCGCCCAGGAGGTGAGGGTCGCCAGCCGGGTCTCCGGTCCCGGCCTGCTCGACGCTCGGAGGATCAAGAACAGCACCGGGGACATCGCCCTCGTCATGCCCTGGCTGGACGGCCCGGACCTGCTGGCGTTCCTCGTCGAGTGCGAGCGCCGGGGTCGCCGGCCGCGGCTGCTCGCGATCCTCCCGATCGCGCTGAGGCTCGGCGAGGCATTGGCCGCGCTGCACCGGGGCGGCAACGGCCTGGCCCCGATGGCCCACGGCGCCGTCAACGCAGGGAACGTGGTGCTCTCGTCGGAGGGCGGCTGCTGGCTCGTCGACTACGGGCACACCGTGCCCCTCACGGATGGGCCGCGGCCGGCGCAGGCCGATCTTCGGGCCCTCGGGGAGCTGCTCGCGACGCTCCGGGCGGGCACGCTGCCCGACTCTCAGCGCTCGACGGGGGGGCCGCCCCCCCACGAGTCCGAGGACCTGGGCCGCCAGTTCGACCGGCTGGCCGCTCGCTGCCTCGTCCCCCCCGAGCAGGGCGGCTTCGCGTCGGCGGACGACTACCTCGCCGCGCTCGGCGGGATGCTCGACACCTCCACCCTGCGCCAGGCGGTGCCGGCGCTGGTCCAGGAGCTGGAGCTGCTCTTCGGCACCCCCCGCGCCGGGGGTGGCTACCGCACCGGGCTTTTCCGGCCCCCGCTGCTGCCGATGGTGGTCTCCTGGCTGCCTCCGGTGCCGCGCTCGGCGGCCGTGGACGGGGCGACCGATCGACCGGCGGAGCCGCCGGCCGCAGACGTCGAGACCGCCGAGTTCAAGAAGGCCCGCCCGGCGTCCGACGCTGGCGACGAGCCCGCTCCGAAGGCCTCCCCTCCGCCGGTCGCGCCCCGCGCGGAGCGGCCGTGGCGACGCCTGGAGCCGGCGCCCGTGCCCGCGGAGGCGCGCGCGACCGACGAGATGACCCCGTCGGGCATGCTCAAGGTCGGTCCGAGCCGGCCGCAGGCCGGCTACGAGCCGACGCTGCCCGGCCGCCGAGCCCGGCCCCAGCGAGCCACCCGGCTGGTGTGGATCGCGATGCTGTTCATCACCCTGGTCGCGGTCGGAGGTTATGTCGTCGTGCACGTCGGCCTGCGAGCCGCGTCGGAGCGAGCGGCGACCCCGGAGCCCGCGCCGGCGGCGGTCACCGTGACGGAGGAGGCGCCGGTCGAGGCCAGCCCGGAGCCGGTCGCCGCGAAGCCTTCGGCGACCGGGCCGAGCGTCTCCCCCGCGGTTGTCGAGCCGGAGCGGGACCCGCTGGTCCAGCTGTCGGAACGGCGGAGCCGCGCCCCCAAGGCCGCGGCCAGCCCCGCCGCGGAGCCGCGCGTCCGGTCCTCGGCGTCACCGCGGACGCCCCCCCGCCCGTCCGCCGCGCCGGCCCGGACCGTCGCGGCGCAGCCCGAGCCCCGCCCGGCCGCGGAGCCGGCGGCCGAGCCCCCGGTTCGCGCCGCCGCACCGGCGGATGACCGGTTCGCCCTGACGATCGCGAGCAGCCCGCCGGGCGCCAGCATCGCGGTCGGCGATCGACGGCTGGGGACCGCACCCGTGGTGATCCTGGCCGCCCCCGGCGACCTCGTTCGGGTGACTGCGGAGCTGCCCGGCTACACGTCGAGCACCCGGTTCCACAAGATGGGCGAGGCCGACCAGACCTGGGAGATCAAGCTCCGTCAGGACTGAGCGCGCCGACCCCCGAGCGGGATGAGGTCCCGGATCGTCTTGCTGTAGGGCTCCCACAGCCCGCCGCTGTCGATCTCCTCGAGCAGCTCGGCGAACACGTCGCGCATCTCCCGCTCCCACGTCGGGTCGATGGTCACCGACTTGTCGGCCCACTTGTGGCAGAGGCAGTCCTCGCAGTCCAGGTCCTGGCAGCCCTTCTTGTCGAAGCGGTCCAGGAAGCCGTCGAGCGCGCGGTTGTCGATCTGGATGGGGTTGGTCCCCTTGAGCGGCTGGAGCACGCTCGCGGTGCGGCCGTAGCGCATCAGCAGCGGCAGCTTGAGCAGGTTGTAGGCGCGGGGCTGGCCGAAGTGCTTCGCGAGGCGTCGGAGCGGGTAGCGCTTCTTCTCCTCGCCTTC
Organism: uncultured Rickettsiales bacterium; assembly: GCA_964416435.1. GTDB lineage: Bacteria > Myxococcota_A > UBA796 > UBA9615 > UBA9615 > CAYQEG01. The sequence goes on along the minus strand of CAYQEG010000342.1, from coordinate 2,606 downwards.
GTAGGCCGACTCCGGGTAGGCGAAGTTCTGCACGAGGTCGAGCAGGTTGCCGTCGTAGCGGCGGTTGGCGTAGGCGTGCACGCGGTTGAGGAGCACAGCCGTCGGCGTGCTGCGCTCGACGATCTTGAAGTTGTGGAAGCCCATCTCCTCGTACCGGGGCAGATCTTCGGGGCGGATCCAGTTGGCCCGGATGAAGTTGACGGGGGCGTCCAGCCGGATCGAGTTGCAGCGAAGCGAGCAGTAGTCCAGCGGGAAGCCCTTGCTGCCGGTTCGGGAGCCGGAGGACAGGGAGACGGCGTGGTTGCCCGCGATGGCGCAGTCCTGGCGGCACCAGTTGTTCACGATGAGGGACAGCTCGACGTCGCCCGCCGCCTGCTGCAGCGCCTCGAGGACCTTGAACTCCCGGTGGATGTTCACCTCGGAGACGACGATGCAGTCCGCGCCGTGCTCGACCCAGAAGCGGACCTTGCGCGGATTGTCCGTGAAGCGGTGGGAGCTGATCCGCACCTTGATGCGGGGGTGACGCCGCTTGATCAGGTGCAGCAGGTAGATGTTGGCCACGGTGATCGAGTCGATCCGGATCTCGTCCAGCCACTCCAGCAGCTCATCCATCGCCCGCTGGCCGGCCCGGGTGTACTCGATGTTGTCCATCGCCGAGCTGTTGAGCAGGTAGTTGAACTCGATGCCGGCGGCGTGGGTGCGGCGCACGGTGTCCACGAGGCGCTTGCGGTCGACCTCGGGCAGATAGAAGGACGGCCGCCCCCCGCCGAACGGGTCGGAGTTGAGCTTGCCGTACAGCTCGTAGACCGGGTAGCCGGCCAGGCCGTCGATCAGGGCGTCGTCGAAGTTGCATGCCACCGAGAGCTTCATGGGGTCTCCTCGGCGCGGCAGCTTAGCGGAGATGGGGATCCTTTGATTACTCCGCGCGGTCCATGACGCGGAGTTCGATCCGGTCGCTCGGCTGCCCCTCGGCCGGGGGACGGGTGGAGCCGAAGCCGACCGCCTCCAGCCGCTCGGGGGGAGCGTCGAGCTCGATCAACTGCAGGAGGACTGCGATGGCTCGTTCATCGCTCATCGCCTGGTCGGCGTCCGGGTTGCCCGTGTCCGGCACGTGGGCGCCGACCCGGAGCATCAGGATCGAGGGGTGCTGATCGAGGAGTGACTTGACCCGGGCCAGGACCGGGAGGCTGTGGGGGCTCAGCGTCGCGGTGCCCGGCTCGAAGCCGATCGGCTCCAGGAGCACCACCTGGTCGCCGTGGAGGAGCGCGCGCTCCTCGGTCGGGCAGCCGTGGGGGGCCGGCCCCGGTCGGTCGGGACAGAGGTCGTCCAGGTTGCGGATCCCGTCCCGGTCCGCGTCGACCTCGGCGTCCGGCGGGTCGGCGTCGGTGTCCGCCTCGACCAGCTGCGCGGCCTCCGCCTCCGCCGGGGCGAACGGTCTACCCGTCCACGTGACGCCGGCGAGGACCCGGAACGCAGGCGTTCCGGCGCCCAGGGACAGCCCGGCCCCGCCGGCCACGGTGACCGCGAACCCCAGGGGGGTCTGCAGCTGCACGTTCGCCAGCAGCTCGGCCGGCGCCCGCTGAGCGGCGAGGGAGTCCGTCCGGACCTGGAGGTCGTGGAGCCCCGGCACCGTGACCGCTCCCGCCACCTCGACCCCGACGGACAGCGGCGTTCGTGGCACGGCCAGGCCGACGCCGCCCGCGAACCGAAGCTCGTCCGAGACCACGAGCCCCTCCGCCAGCGACCTCGCGCCCGGGTGGACCTGGTAGCCGACGTTCGCCGCCACCCTGAGCGGTCCGAAGCGGCGCGAGATGACCACCGCTGCGCCGATCGTGGGGAGCCCGGCGCCGAGCATCAGGGCCGGCCGGCCGGTCGGGAACGTGCCGAGCACGGAGACCGCGATACCGACGGACCGCTCGTCGTCCAGCAGCCGGAACCGGGCGTGAGCCTGCAGATCTCCGGCCGACGCGACGACGCTCGGCCCGTCCCCACCGGTCAGCGGGGGCCCGACGCGGGCGACCTGGAGGACCGGCATGGAGAAGTCGAGCTCGAGCCAATCGGTCGGGCTGAGCGCCGCGCGGAGCCAGGCGCTCGCCAGGCCATCGACCACGCCCTCGTGGCGGACGACCGCGCCGTCTTCGACCACCACCGCCTGCAGCGGCCGATGGCCGTAGCCGAGCAGCAGGCCGGCGCCCACTCCCCCCGCTCCGAGCACCCGGGCCTCGTCGGTGGCCACGAACGTGCCGTCGAGGCCGGGGGCGGGGCTGAGGCGCTGGACGTCCAGCTGGGCCTGGGCGTTGGCGACGGCGGGGCTGAGGGCGAGGAGCAGCACGGCCGCGGCCCCCGGGCCGGCCGAGCGTCGGTGGCGTCGACGCCGACCCAGCAGCGGCAAGGCCGCGACGAGCAGGAGCAAGCCCAGGCCCCCGGGGGAGGCGCCGCTCATCGCCGAGCCACAGCCCCGGCAGCCCGAGCCGACCCAGAACGTACGGAGCGTCGGCAGGGGGGGGCCGCTGTCATCGTCGTCCCCGACGGAGTCGTCGTCATCCGCGGAGGAGTCGTCGTCGTCTGCGGAGTCGTCGTCGTCTGCGGAGTCGTCGTCGTCTGCG
>CAYQEG010000341.1:0-6603 GCA_964416435.1 uncultured Rickettsiales bacterium | reverse complement strand
CATCGCCGACGACGACGACATCGCCGACGACGACGACATCGCCGACGACGACGACATCGCGCCGGTCGACGGTGACGGCGACGGCTTCTCGCCGCCGGAGGATTGCGACGACGCCGACCCGCTGGTCAACCCCGACTCGGCCGAGACGTGCAACACGGTGGACGACGACTGCAACGGCCTGGTCGACGACGGTGGCTGCACCGGCTGCACCCACGCGACGGCCGCCGGGCAGACCTATCAGCTGTGCAGCTCCCCGGGCATGGACTGGACCACGGCGACCTACGTCTGCTGGTCCTACGGCTACTACATCGTGACGATCAACGACCAGGCGGAGCAGGACTTCCTGGCGTCCCAGGCGTCGACGTCCGTCACCGCGGCGTGGTGGATCGGATACAACGACCGCGGCTGGGGCAACGAAGGCAACTGGTCCTGGGAGGCCGCCAACGGCAGCGGCTACGAGAACTGGAACACCGGGGAGCCCAACAACTCGGGCAACGAAGACTGCGCGGAGCTGTCCGCGAGCGCAGGGTTCGCCTGGAACGACAACAGCTGCAGCCAGCCCAAGCCCTACATCTGCGAGCTCGACCCCTAGATCAGCGGCTGGCGGTGCCCTGCATGACGAGCAGGAGGCTGCCGTCGGGGAGCGTCGCTGAGGTCGTCTTCACGCCCAGGACCACGTCTGCGCCGCGGTCCGTGGCCTCGCGGCGGAGGCCACGCTCGACCTCTTCCAGGGCCGCCGCGAGCTTGCCGGCCCGTTCGGGGCCGGCGAGGTCGGCCGCCGAGACCACCACCGAGGCGGTGACGAGGCCGAGCACCGTGTCGTGGCCGGGCACCCGATCGATCGTGGCAAGGCCGACGTCATCGTCGTCGTCCCCGTCGTCCTCGACCGGTTCGACGGCGGGCGAGCTCGTGACGAGGTCCCCGAAGTCGAGCGGCTCTTCGACGGGCGGGGGAGGCGGCGGCGGCGGCTCCGGGTTGGCCGGCGGGGTCGAGAGCTCGACGTGGGCCGGCTCGGGCACGGGCACGGGAGCGGGGGCCGCAGGCGGCTGGGGTGCCGGTTCGGCCGGGACGTCGCCGTCGGCGACGTCCAGCAGCGCGCCGCCTTCCAACTCCTCCAGCTCGTCCTCGTAGTCGTCGTCGTCCTCGTCCCCGGCGATCAGGAGGCCCTCTTCGGGCTGCAGCTCGTCGTCGGGGAGGGAGACCGGTCCGCCGTCGTCGTCCAGCAGCCAGGCCTCGGGGCCGGAGTCGGCGGCGCCGCCCATCCCGAGGATCGCCGTCTGCAGGCGCGTGGCCTCGTCCTCAGTGATCCCCCCGAGCACGAACGGCAGCTCGTCGGTCAGGTCGTGCAGCTTGTTGGGGTTTCGCGAGAACCGCGGGATGCGCATCATCACGCGCCGCAGCTCCCCCACCTCGAGCGCCGGCAGGTCGTTCACGATGACCACCCAGGGGCCCTGGTCGGCCTCCGGCTCCGGGTCATCGATGGCGCCCGTGTCGATCACGATGTCGCTGAGCCCGTCGAGACCCGTTCGACGGCCGGACGAGTCGTCCGCGTCGTCCTCGTACAGATCGTCGGGCTCCGGATCACTGGGCGGGATGGCGTCGTCGACCTTGAGGGCCGGCGCCTTGACCTTGATGAGGAGCTTGGCGTTGCACTCCGGGCAGCGAAGACGGACCCGACCCGCGTCGTCCCGGGAGTCGGGGTCGACGGGGACCATCGTCTCGCAGCGTGGGCACCCCCGAAAGACTCTAGCCGACAAGCGGCTCCGAGCGCGCCCGGTGGAGGCGAATCAGACGGCTGCTGCCTGCTGCTGATCCTCCATCATGTGGCACTTCTTGTACTTCTTGCCGCTGCCGCACGGGCAGGGGGCGTTGCGGCCGACCTTCGCGCCCTCGCGGCGGACGGTGACCGGCTTGGCGGCGGCGCCGCCGGCGGTGCGACCCGAGGCCCGGCCGTCGCCCAGCTTGTTGGCTCGGGCGGCCGCCTCTGCCGCGCGCGCCTCCGCTTCGGCGCGCTGCTGCTCCAGCAACGCCTGCTTCTCCTCTTCGGTGAGGCGGCGCTCCTGGCTGAGGTTGTCGAAGAGACGGTCGAGGACGATCTGCTCCCGCAGGTCGCGCATGGCCTCGAACATCTCGAAGCCTTCCTTCTTGTACTCGAGGAGCGGGTTGCGCTGGCCGTAGCCGCGCAGGCCGATGCCGCCGCGGAGGTGGTCCATCGCCTGCAGGTGCTTCTTCCACAGCTCGTCGAGCACCGACAGCAGGAAGTAGCGCTCGCGGTACCGCAGGTTCTCGTCGCCGATCAGGTCTTCCTTGTCGGCGTACCACTCGAGGATCTTCGCGATGATCACCTGGGCCGCGTCGTCCGGGCTGACGCCGTGCACGTCGTCGAGCTGGACGTCGAACTCCTGCCGGAAGATGTTCGTCAGGTTGCTGTTGAGCCCCTCGAGGTCGATGTCGTCGGGGGCGGCCTTGTCGGGGGCGTGCTCCCAGGCCAGATCCGTGACGACGTCCGAGATCAGGTCCTCGATCATCGGGCGGGTCGCTTCGCCCTTGATGACGTCGTTGCGCATGCCGTAGACGGCGTCGCGCTGCTGGCTCATGACGTCGTCGTACTCCAGCAGGTTCTTGCGGATACCGAAGTTGCGCCCCTCCACCTTCGTCTGGGCGTTGCCGACGGCCTTGCTCAGCCAGGGGTGCTCCAGCGGAACGCCGTCCTCCATGCCGAGGCGCTCCATCAGCCCCTTCATCTTGTCGCTGCCGAACACCCGGAGGAGGTCGTCGTCCAGGGACAGGTAGAAGCGGGAGCTGCCGGGGTCGCCCTGGCGCCCCGCGCGGCCGCGCAGCTGGTTGTCGATCCGGCGCGACTCGTGTCGCTCGGTGCCGAGCACGTGCAGGCCGCCGGCGTCCAGCACCCGCTGCTTGTCCTCGGCGCACGCGGCGATGTGCCGCTCCGTCGCGTCGGCGAGCCGGGCGTCGTACTCCTCCCGGGGCTCCTCGTCGGCGTTCCAGGGGCCGATCTCGTTCTTCGCCATCGCTTCGGGGTTGCCGCCCAGGAGGATGTCGGTGCCGCGGCCGGCCATGTTGGTGGAGATGGTGACCGCGCCGGGCCGACCGGCCTGGGCGACGATGTCGGCCTCGCGGGCGTGCTGCTTGGCGTTGAGCACGTTGTGGGGGATGCCGGCCCGCTTGAGCAGCTTGTGGCACAGCTCCGACTTCTCGACGGAGGCGGTGCCGACGAGCACCGGGCGGCCGGCCTCGACCATCTCGGCGATCTCGGTGACGACCGCTTCGAACTTCTCGTCTTCGGTCTTGTAGACGACGTCGTCGGCGTCATCGCGGATGATCGGCTTGTTGGTCGGGATGACCGTGACCTCGGTCTCGTAGATCTTCTCGAACTCGGCGGCCTCGGTGTCGGCCGTGCCGGTCATGCCCGCGAGCTTGTCGTACTTCAGGAAGTACTTCTGGTACGTGATGGTCGCGAGGGTCTCGTTCTCCTTCTCGATCGGGATCTTCTCCTTCGCCTCGATCGACTGGTGGAGCCCGTCGGACCAGCGCCGCCCCGGCATCATGCGGCCGGTGTGGGGGTCGACGATCATGACCTTGCCGTCGACGATGGCGTAGTCGCGGTCCCGCTTGAACAGGGTGTGCGCCTTCAGCGCCTGGTTGACCAGGTGCAGCATCTCGATGTTGCCGAGGTCGTACAGGTTGTCGATGCCGAGGCGCTCCTCGACCCGGTCGATGCCGTCGTCGGTGAGCGTGGCGGAGCGGGACTCCTCGTCCAGCAGGTAGTCGATCTCCTGCTTCAGGCCGGGGATGATCGCGGCGACCTTGTAGTAGCGCTCCGGGTTCGACTCCGCGGGGCCGGAGATGATCAGCGGCGTGCGCGCTTCGTCGATGAGGATCGAGTCGACCTCGTCGACGATCGCGTAGTGGTGCTCCCGCTGGACCATGTGCTCCAGCGACAGCTTCATGTTGTCGCGCAGGTAGTCGAAGCCGAACTCGTTGTTGGTGCCGTAGGTGACGTCGCAGGCGTAGTTGACTCGCCGCTCGGCGTTCTTGAGGCCGTGCACGATGGTGCCGACAGACATGCCCAGGAACGTGTAGACGCGCCCCATCCACTCGGCGTCGCGGGACGCCAGGTAGTCGTTGACGGTGACGAGGTGGACGCCCTTGCCCTCGAGCGCGTTGAGGTAGACCGGGCAGGTGGCGACGAGGGTCTTGCCCTCGCCGGTGCGCATCTCGCAGATGTTGCCCTGGTGCATCATGACCCCGCCGACCATCTGCACGTCGTAGTGGCGCATGTGGAGGACGCGCTTGGACGCTTCGCGGACGACCGCGTAGGCGTCGGGGAGGATGTCGTCGAGCGACGCACCCTTCTCCAGCTTCTCCTTGAACAGGCCGGTCATCGCGCGCAGCTGTTCGTCGCTCGCGTCGGTGTAGCTGGCCTCCAGCCCGTTGATGCGGGCCACGAGGGGGCGCAGCTTCTTGACCGTGCGGTCGTGCTTCGTCCCGAAGACCTTCTTGAACGTGTCCTTGATGCCCATGGGGCTCCTGTCCGCTTCGCCATGCGAGGAGCCGCGCGCGCGAAGCGGCGGCTTGATTACCACAGGAACTAGTCACGTCGGCGGGTGAGGCAAGCCCCGGTTGGTACGAGCAGCCCCGGAACCCCCGTGCGGCCTGCTACCGTCCCGGGTGGTTTCCCGGGACGGATTCTCATGATTCCGCTATCCAGGGACCCCACGACTCGGGCAGGGAGAGAACGATGATTCGACGTACGCATCGGCTGAGTGGGCTGGGGATCGCGCTGGCGGTGCTCGGCGTGGCGGCGGTGGCCCAGGCCACGTCTGCCCTGTACGTGACCGACGTCCAGCAGGCGGAGCTGAGCACCGCGGTCGTCGTCGCCACCATCGGTGAGGCGACGGTCAAGCCGCACCCCGAGTGGAACCGGCCGATGACGCACACGACGCTGCGCATCGACGAGGTGCTCCACGGCGCCGCCCCGGCGGAGCTGACCATCGAGCAGTACGGCGGCACGCTCAACGACCAGACGCACTACCTGCCCGGCGACGCCACGTTCGAGCAGGGCGAGAAGTGCGTGCTGTTCCTGCGGCAGGTGGACGGCGGCTGGTACCTGACCGCGCTCCAGCAGAGCAAGTACAAGATCGTCAGCCACCCTCGCCTCGGCACGCTCCTGGAGCGCAAGCTCGACGGCGGCATCTGGGTCCGCAACGACGCCGGCCGCCTGGTCGAATACAGCGAGCCGCCGAGCAAGCCGATCCGCACGCTCGAGGAGTTCCGGGCGCTGATGAAGACCGTCAAGGCGCCCGCGGCGGAGGCGAAGTGATGCGCGGTCTGCTGCAGTCGGCCCTGGTCGGCGTCGCCGCCGCGACGCTGTTCGCGCCTGCCCCGGCGCAGGCCTGGACAGCCCTGAACTACTGCGGGTCGACGCCGACGGCGTGGGGCTCGGGCAACCCCGAGACGACGTGGCGCCTTACGTCCACCTTCCAGCCAGGCGACATGACGACGACGGTGGCGGGTCCGATCCTGGCCGCGGCGATGAACGAGTGGGCGGTGCCGGGCTGTACGTCCTTCAACGCGACCTGGGGGTCGACGGCGTCGGGCGACCCGACCGACAGCAACAACAGCAACCACCTGGTCGGCTTCTACACGTCCGGTTGGCCGGCTGCCTACGGCTCGACGACCCTCGCGGTGACCCTGCCCTGGTGGTGGAGCGACTGCGAGATCGGCGGGGCCGACATGGTCTTCAACGACGCCGGCTACGAGTTCATCAACGGCGCCCCCAACTGGTACGACGAGGCGGACCTGCAGTCCGTCGGGGCCCACGAGTTCGGACACTGGGTCGGCTTCGACCACAACTCCTACAGCGGCAGCACGCTGACCGCCTACTACAGCGGCGGCACCGGCGAGCGCACCCTGACGTGCGACGACACCGAGGGCATCTGCCAGCTGTACCAGTCCAGCGGCAACTCCTGCACCGCCGACCGGTACTGCGAGTGCGGCGTCGGCTGCGACAGTGACGGGCTGTGCGGCGGCGTGCCGGGGGACGACGACGACGCCACGCCGCCGGACGACGACGACGACGACGACGACCTCGCAGACAGCTGCTCCGGCAGCCCCGTCAGCGAGTCCGAGAGCGAGCCCAACGACTGGGACAACGAGGACGACGTCGACTACTTCCAGCCGTCCTCCGGCGGGGACTTCACGTTCAGCGGCTCGGTCGCCTGCGGCAACGAGGGGTACGCCGACCTGGACTGGTTCGTGGTGGACTTCCCGTGCGCGGACGACGCGCGGTTCGTGCTCGACTTCCCGAGCAACAGCAGCGACCTCGACTTCTACGTGTACGCCGCCGGCTACGACGCGGACGGGGACGGCAACCTGGACCCCTACGTCTGGTCGGCCGAGTACGACAACTCCGGTCCCCTGTGGGACGAGGCCTACGCGGGCGGCCGCCTCTACTTCCTGGTCGGCTGCTGGGACGGCTCGACCACGAACTACACGTTCAAGGTCGACTGGCCTCCGTTCGACGACCTCGGCGACGACGACGACGCCACGGACGACGACGACGCCACGGACGACGACGACACC
>CAYQEG010000340.1:0-6661 GCA_964416435.1 uncultured Rickettsiales bacterium | reverse complement strand
GCCGAGTCGTCGTCGTCGGTGGCGTCGTCGTCGTCGGTGGCGTCGTCGTCGTCCGCCGCGGTCGTGTCGTCGTCGTCCGGCGGCGGGTCCACCGTCGGACATCCCATCGCCACCAGGGCGAGCAGCAGGAGGGCCAGGCGGGCGGACGCGGGCGGCATCGCGTCACTCTAGTGGAGGCGGAGCGCTACTCGACCGCGACGCGCCAACCGTGCACCAGGCGACCGGTGCCGGCGAGGGTCGCCCAGGGGACCGCGACGGCGCGGCCGTCGGCGGTCGGCAGGAAGCGCTCGATGGCGACCTCGGCGGCGTGTCGTGCCCCGGCCTCCTGCTCCAGGCGGTCTCGGAGGGCTCGGACGGCCCCGGGCTGGGGATCGGCGAGCACGCGGCGGATCTCGTCGTCCGGGACCGAGGAGCTGACCACCGCGACGAAGTCTCCGCCCACCGCTGTCGAGGTGAGCCGCAGGTAGGAGCCCCGGGCGGGGAGCACGTAGGCGGATCCGGGGGCCGTCTCGCCGGTCTGGCGGCGGGCCGGGTCGGGGTAGAGCGACACGACCGAGTCGGGGCCGTCGAACCAGAGCACCGACGTCCAGCCCGGCTGGTCCACCTCGAACGTGACCTGGACCCGGGAGCCGGCCGGCCAGGCGGCCCGCGCGCTCAGCTCGCCCGGCTCGGTGCCGTCGCCCGGCTCGACCACCGCGGCGGCGGCGAGCCCCAGGGGCGGCGGCGGCGGAGCGACCGGCTGGGGGAGGGGGGGAGCCGGGGCGAACGCTACGAGGGCGACCGCCTGGAGGATCAGCGTGGCGGCGAGGAGCGCGGAGCCGGGGCCCCGGTCGCCCGTCGTCCTGCGCGGCAGGGTGCTCAGCTCGCGAACCGGGTCCATCGCTCCACCTCTCTGAGCTCCTCGACCGAGCCGACCTCGGCGGCCAACCGTCGTTCGTCCAGCTTCAACCCGTGCAGCTCCTCGGGGCTCGCCGCGCGGCTCGCCCCCGTGCGCAGCAGCGTCGCCCGGAGCTGGAGCACGGCGGGCACCAGCTCCTCGAGCCGGGCGTCGAGCAGGGCGACGGTCTGGGGGTCCGCGTCCACGGCTCGCTCCCGGGCCACCGCCAGGTCGGCTCCGGTGCGGACCACCGCCTGCAGCCGCTGGCGGAGGGCGCGCCGCCGGCGTCGCTCCACCGCGGACAGCTCTTGGGCGACGGAGCTGACGGCCGCGCAGATGGCGACCAGGGCGCCGACCTCCCGGGGTCGTCGGGGCCACCGCCGCACGCCGGCGAACGACAGCGACGGGAAGCGGGTTCGCCACGCGACCCGGGCCGACCGCGCGTCCGCGACCAGCACCGCGGCGCTTCCGAGCCCGCCGAGGACGAGCGCCAGGGCGCCTCCCAGGGCCGACGTGAAGGGCGCCGCGGCCGCGACGAGCCCGGCCGTCAGGGGGAGGGCGGCTCGCCAGCCGATCGCTCTACGAAGCCGCGCCATCGTCCACCTCCACGCGCAGTCGGGTGAGCCCCGAGCGGGTGCCGATCCAGACGACGTGCCCGTCGACCGAGACGCCGGTGACGTCGTCGCCGGCGAGGCCGTCGGCCATCGTCCATCGCTCGATCTCGCCCGCCGGGCCGACGCGCAGCAGCCCGCCACCCATCGTTCCGACCAAGACCGTGCCGTCCGGCAGCGCGGCCATGGCGCCGGGGTTGACCCAGCCGCAGCTCACGCCGTCGCCCTCGGTCAGCCAGCGCCAGGTGCCGTCGGGCTCGCGCACGCCGAGCCCGTGGTCGTAGGTGCCGGCCCACAGGCGGCCGTCGACCGACAGGGTGACGCCGTTGATCCAGGAGTCCGGTACCTCGCCGGTCTCGTAGCGGTAGCCGGTGGCGCCGCTGGGACGGACCTGCCAGAGCCCCTCCAGAGTGCCGGCCAGGACCTGCTCGCCGGTCCCCACCGCCAGCGCGTAGACGTGGCCCACGCGCTGCTGGTCGGGGCCGCCGAGGGCCTCGCCGAAGCCGCCCCCGTCGAAGCGCTGCACGCCGGCGGTGGTGCCGACCCACAGCCCCTCGGAGCTGCCCCGGACCGCGCCGACGTGGTCGTTGTCGAGCCCATGGAGGCGGCCGAAGGTGCGGACGGGGCCGCCGTCGGGGTCGACCCGGGCGAGGCCCCCGGAGGTGGCGATCCAGCCGACGCCGTCGGAGTCGATCCAGGAGTCGTTGACCTCGGCGTTGCCCAGCGGCAGCGCGGCGCCGTCGCGCCAGGCGCCCCGATCGAAGGTCCCGACGAGCAGGGAGCCGTCTCGGACCGCGACGGTGGTGACGTCGTTGCTGCCGGGCCCCTCGTGCACCACCCAGCGCCAGGCGTCGCCGTCGCTGACGACGATGCCCCGGTCGGTGCCGGCCCAGCGGCGGCCGTCGGCGACCAGGATCCAGCGGACCTCGGGCGCGGGCACGCCGTTCCAGGGGCCGAGGCCGTCCGGGGGCGCGGGCAGGGGCGGGAGCTCGGCGTCTCCGCGAGGGCCGATCCGGCTGCCCGCGATGGCGAGCGTGCCGTCGGTGGCGAGGGCCCGCGGCATCCCGCGGGACCGCAGGCTGCCGTCGGCCGAGCTCCAGGTGCGGAGCACCCCGCGGGTGTAGCGGGAGAGGCCGGTGGGGGTGACGATGTCGATGCCTCGGTCGCCGGTGACCAGGTCGAAGATGAAGTCGCCCGCGAGCCCGCCCTTGACGACGAAGCGCTTGGACCGGCCGTCGGCGCCGCGCACCCACAGCCCGGCCCCGGCGGTGCCGGCGAGCAGCTCCCCGTCGCTCCACGCCAGGGAGGTCACCTGCCGCGACCGCATGCCGGTGCGGGGGCCGACCTCGCGGAAGCTCAGGGCGTCGGCGGTGCCGTCGCTCATCCAGATGCCCTCGCCCCACGTCGCCGCGTAGAGCGCGTCGTCGGCGAGGAGGAGGTCGCTGATCCGGGCGTCGGCGACGTGGGCGTACTCGACCACCGCGGGCGCGCCGTCGGTGACGTCGACCATCAGGACCGCGCCGCCCTCGGTGCCCAGGGCGAGGCCGCCGGGCACGACCTCGATGGCGGTCAGCCGGTGGTCCGGCAGCCGGTCGGCGGTCGTCCACCAGCGGGCCTCGTCGGGCGCCGCGAACGGGACCCGGAGCAGCCCGCCGCCGGTGGCGACCCAGAGCCCCTCGTCGTCGGCGACGGCGGCCCGGGCGTCGTCCGGGTCGGTGACGGTGGCGACGATGCTCAGGCCGAGCAGCGTGGTCCGGGCGGGCGCGACGCCGCCGGGCCCCGGCTCTTCCGGAGACCCGGCGGGCCGCTCGCCCAGCCGGTCAGGAGCTCCGATGGACGCGACGGGCAGCTCGTGCCGGACCGCCATCAGCTCCTCGATGTTCGGGGACGACAGCAACCCCACTGTCGCTGCCATCCCCAGGACCACAGCGCCGCCCCACGATGCGCGCTGGACCCAGGCTCTCTTGTCGATGCGCATCAGAGGGCTCCGATGCGCACGCCGCGCTCGACGACGACGTCGCGCGTGACCGTGTGCTTGTTGCCGGCCACGTCGGTGGCCGTGATCTCGAGTCGGTAGCTGCCGCCGCTGAGCGCGACCGGCAGGTCGAACTCGCCGTGCCAGCCGGGCTCCGCGGCCGGGCTGGAGGTCAGCGGGATCTCGATCCCGGTGCCGACCAGGCGGGCGACCACCGTCTTGACGTCCACGAAGGCCTTCGCCCGCGCCGCGGCGTCCCGGCCCAGGGCGCGGACCATCTCGCTGCCGAGCTCCAGGAAGCCGACGACGGGCCGCGCGGTGATCCCGACGCGGTCGCCGGCGACGAACATCTCGCCCTCGCGGCCGTCTCCGTCCAGCTCGACGGTCATGACCGGGGCGGTCGTGTCGACGGTGTAGGAGATGCGGAACCAGTCGCTGGCGCCGTTGCGGCCGGTGGCCACGACGTGAATCCAGTAGACGCCGTCTCGGACCGAGCGGGGCACCAGGAAGCGGGTCGTCCACAGGCCCGAGCGCTCGTCGAGCACCAGGTCCTTCACCTCGCCGAAGGGCAGGAAGGCGGTGACCGCGACCGAGCCTTCGGGGGCGGGGATGGCGAGCACGGGGTCGCCCGGCTTGATGCGGGCGGGGGTCAGCGACGCGACGCGGGGGTCGGCGTGGGCGACCAGGGAGGTGTAGGGGGTCGCGAACCGATACTCGGTCGACAGGGCGATGATCTCGTCCTTCGCCTCGGCGGTCTCGCCGTACATGCGGATGTCGGCGAGCAGCTGGTCGGCCCGCCGCTTGGCCCAGGTGCGGGCGACCCACGGGTGCTCGAGCTCGCGCTCGGCGAAATCGATGGGGAGCTCCAGGCGTCGCTCCTCGCCGCCGATCTTGCCGGTGACGACGAGGGTCTCCTGGCCGGTGCCGCGGTAGCGGCCGGTGATGAGGAGGCGCTGGCCGGCGTAGACGTCGGGGGTGACCGCGGGGTAGGTGCGGTTGGCGACGACGTCGCCGAAGTCGATGGCCAGGTCGGTGAGGAGCGGCCGGCTGATGGTCGAGTAGAAGGCCTGCACCGCGTCGTCGATGGCGACGTTGCCCTCGATCGACTGGTAGGTGCCGCGGTTCTCGGTCGCGAGGCGCTCCAGGAAGCTGCGGTTGACCCCCGAGCCGACGCCGAAGGTGAAGATGCGGGTGTCGCTGACGTTGAAGTCGGCCACCGCCTCGAGGGTCTCGTCGATGGGGCGGCTGCCCTTGCCGTCGGTCAGGAAGACGATGGCGGTGGGCCGGTCGCTCTCCTGGAGCTGCCGCAGGGTGGCGACCAGGGCGTCCTGGATGTGCGTGCCGCCGCTGGCGCCGAGCGTGTCGACGAACCCGATGGCGTCGTCGCGGCTGGCGTCGTCGATGGTGGTGATGCGGTTGCGCCAGGGGGACAGCGAGTCGCTGAAGGCGACGACGTAGGCGCCGTCGCCCTCGTTCATGAGGTCGAGGCAGGCCCGCAGCGCCTTGCGGGCGCGGTCGATCTTGAGCCCCTGCATCGAGCCGCTGACGTCGAACACGAAGGCGACGTCCTTGCGCACGACCTGCTCGTCGGTGACCTGCTCGCGGGGGGCGACGGTGGCGACGAAGAAGCCGTCCGCGTCCGGGTCGTCCCGGAACGTGCGGAAGCTCAAGCCGAAGTCGGTCGACTCCAGCGTGTAGGCGAGCTCGAAGTCGGCGCTCGGCACCTCGCCGAGGAGGCGGGCGTGGGCCAGGCGGGCGTCCACCTCGGGGGTGACGTCGATGTCCCACGTCGTGCTGCTGACGGACGTGATCGGCTTGCTGTCGTCGATGCGGACGCTGACGCGGACGTCGTCGACCGCCGGCAGGCCCATCGTCGCGTAGTCCAGGGGGTGCGTGTACCGCACGGTGCCCGCCTCGTAGGGGAGCAGCTCGCTGTAGACGACCTCGAAGCGTCGGGTCTCGCCGGGGTCGAGGGAGGTGAACCGGGCGGTGAAGGTGTCCGGGTCGGTGTGCGACAGGACGGCCGCCTCCTCGCCCGCGGCCTCGGCCTTGTCGACGGTCTCTTCCGCCTCGGCCTCGCCGGCGATGGTGGAGCGCACGCGGTGCCCGCCCAGCCAGAAGGAGTACTCCATGACCGAGGCCTGCTCGCTCAGGGGCAGCTGGTAGGTGCCCGAGACGGCGACCGGGGCGTCGTTGCGAAAGACCTGCACCAGGGTCGTGGTGGCGACCTGGTCGACGATCTGAACGTCGACCTGCTGGCTGACGATGCTCAGGGGGGTGCGGGACGGCAGGTCCGGCGAGTCGTCCGGCAGCACGATCCCGGCCTGCGCGGTCGCGGCGACCAGGAGGGCGGCGAGAGTCAGCAGGAAGGTCGAGGCGCGGTGCATGGGCTGTCCAGTTCTGTTGGGCGTGCCAAGACGGTTTGCGACCGCCGTGCCAGAACTGGAACAGTCGTGATTTCAGTGAGTTGCGCCGGAGGGGGGGGCCGCGTGTGTCAGGCCGGACACAGGGGATCGTGTCCCGGCGGGGACGATCGGATCAGCGCGACGCGGTGAAGCTGATCGTGCCCCCGACGCAGTCGAAGCAGCCGCCGGGGATCGGCTCCACGTACCAGTAGGTGAGGGTCGCCGACAGCGTGTCGGTGCCGGTGAAGGTGCCGTCGATCTGGAAGTGCTCATCGCAGACGCCGAGGAGGGCGACGTCGACGGAGAAGTCGGTCGCGGTCGAGAAGCTGCCCCCCATGGCGCCGGGGGGCGTGCTGTTGGGGGTGACGGAGATGCTCGGGGCGTTGTCCGCGATGGTCAGCTCGTCGAACGAGAAGCCGATGAAGCCGGCGAAGCAGGAGTAGGCGGCGGTCGAGTCCATGACCCACTGGCCGTCGTAGTCGTCGCCGGCGGGGCACTCGTCCGAGGTGGACGGGTTGCAGTCGTTGTCGATGCCGTCGCCGCAGATCTCCGACAGGTCGGGGTTGGCGAGCGGCTCGTTGTCGTCGCACTCCTCGCACGACAGGAAGAGGTCGCCGTCGACGTCGGCCTCGCCGGCGAGGTCGAAGTCGGCGCTGCCGTCGCAGTCGTTGTCCTGGCCGTCGCAGACCTCCGTTCCCCCCGGGGTGTTGTCGCCGTCGTTGTCGTTGCAGTCGACGCAGGACAGGGAGCCGTCGTTGTCGAAGTCGATCTCGCCGGCGAGGGCGGCGTCGGG
>CAYQEG010000339.1:0-6677 GCA_964416435.1 uncultured Rickettsiales bacterium | reverse complement strand
CCGAACATCAACCCCGGCGCGGCCGAGGACGGCGGCGACGGCTCCGGCGACGGCAACGGCATCGACGACGACTGCGACGGCACGACGGACGAAGGCACCAACGCCTTCGACGACGACGGCGACGGCTACAGCGACGACGACGGCGACTGCGACGACTTCGACCCCTCGATCAGCCCGGGCGAGCCCGAGGATCCGAGCAACGGCATCGACGACGACTGCGACGGTGACGTGGACGAGGTGCCGATCTGCGACTGCCCGTCCACGTCGGTGTTCGGCGAAGCGATGGACGCCTGCGTCGGCCTCAACAGCTCCCCGGTGTCCGGAGGGAGCTCGCAGGTCGCCAGCAGCTTCGGCGCCAACTACTCCCCGACGCTGGGCTGCCGGATGGTGATCCTGTCGACCGGCATCATCGGCGGCTCGGTCGAGCCGGGCACGGACCTGGGCTCCAGCGGCCCGCCCGGGGACGAAGCGACGCTCACCCTGAGCCTCGACGTGCCGGCGTGGTCGTCGTCCTTCTCGTTCGACTTCAACTTCATGAGCGCCGAGTACCCCGAGTGGGTCGGCTCGGCCTACAACGACACGTTCGAGGCGAACCTGACCTCGGGCGCGTTCAACGGCAACGTCTCCTTCGACTCGGCCGGCAACGCGATCAACATCAACAACCTGCTGTTCACGGTGACGTCGTCGACGATCCTCGCGGGCACCGGGTTCGAGGGCGGGGTCGGCGGCGGCACCGGCTGGCTGACCACCACGGCGCCGGTCATCCCGGGCGAGACGATCACCCTCGAGTTCAGCATCTACGACGTGGCCGACGGCATCTACGACTCCACGGTCCTGATCGACAACTTCCAGTGGTCGGTCGATGTCGTCTCCAATCCCGAGACCCAGCAGTGAGCGAGAGCGCGCCAGAGCCCTCGATCCATGCCGACGTCCCTGCCCCCTTCGGGCTGACGACCTACTTCCACAACCTCAGCGACTGGGTCGACCGCAAGCCCTGCCGCGATCCGTTCGTGCAGGAGCTCATCGAAGCCCGGGGCATGGCCGACCGGGAGCGGTCGGAGTTCGACCAGGGACGCTCGGCGCTCTGGAAGCTGATCCCTCCGATCACCGTCGACGAGGTCGAAGACGTGGAGCTCGGGCCGCCCGGGTTGATCGCGCTCGGGCTGGCCCTGGTGCTGCAGGCCCGGCACGCGATGCTCGCGTTCGCGGACCAGTCGATCGACGGCCGGCCCCCCGAGCCGATCCCCAGCGCGGAGCGGCTGATCCGGTACACGTCCGACCAGCTCCAGGCCGCTGGCCGCACCTCCAAGCGGGGGACCTACGCGAGGCTGTCCGCGCTGCGCGCCGACCTGCAGGAGCTCCGGGCGGTCCTGTCCGACCGCGAAGACCAGGAGCTGGGCACCGTCGACGAGTCCCGGGACAGCAGCAAGGGCATGGCGACGGCGCGCCGGGGGGAGCGGTCCCGAGGCCTCGGCGAGCGGATCATGGACATGCTGCCGGGCCCGGTCCGCGCGATCACCAACCCGGGCGCCCTGGTCGACGCGATCACCGAGCCGGGACTTCGGGTGCTCGGCCTGGACATGCACTCCGGCGAGTACCGGTTCGACAAGGCGGTCCCTCCGCCGCTGGGGCTCTACCCGTACCTCGCGGAGCTCGACCATTGGGCCGCCGAGGAGCCCCTGGACGAGCCGTTCGTCAACGGCCTCCTCGCCATGCTCCACCTCGACGACACCGACCGAGCCGAGTACCGCACCGGCCGCTCGGGCCTGTGGGGCCTCGTCCCCCCCATCGACGCCGGCCAGGTGGCAGACGCCTCGCTGACCGACCAGGCGGCCAGGGCGCTCGCCCTCGCGGTGGTCGTCTGGGCCCGCCACGTTCTCACGTACTACGCCGTCGAGCAGCAAAGCGGCGTACCGCCCCTCGTCGCGGAGGCGGGCGAGCTGGTGGCCGGGCTGAACCTGTTCATCGACGTCCGCGGCGACGAGCCGACGGGGGCGGAGAGGCGCCTCCTGGAGCTCGGCGCCGACCTCGAGGACCGCGGCGTACGCGCGCTGTCCGCGCTGGAGGGGCGCAAGGCGTCCATCGTGGAGGCCCACCGGAGCGAGGTCGAGGCCCGCAGGGAGGCCGAAGCGAAGCTGCAGGCGACGGCGGAGGCCGACCACATCCGTCGAGGGCGCAGCACCCAGGTCTCCAAGTCGCGGGTCGCCCTGGCGCTCCTGTTGCCCGTCGCGATGGCGCTCCTGTGGGTCTGGTACCCGTCCGTCCGATCGTCCGACGACAAGCCCGCCGACGCCTACAAGGAGCTCCCGCTCAAGTCGATCATCCGCCACAGCGACAAGATCCAGGTCCGGGTCGATCCGGTCTGGATGGCTTCAGCCGTCGACGTCCGGCAGGAGGCCGCCGTCGCGCTGTGGGAGCGCTTCGGCGCCGAGCTCGACGGCGAGCACGTCGACCTGGAGCTGCGCACGCCGTTGAACCAGCCGCTCGGCCGGGTGCACGTCGGTGAGGTCACCTGGGTGATCGTCGAGACCGAGCAGGAACCGGACGGCGAGGACGCTCCGGAGGGCGAGGAGCCCGACGAGGGACCCCCCTGAGCCGGGGTCCTGAACGGCCCCTCATGATTATGAGGCCCCGGGAGCGGGGAGGATGGAGGGCCGAGGTCAAGGACCGAAGAGGGAGCGGGGCTTGCCCCCCGTGACCGATGAGGGACGCAGGAATCGGGTCTCCAGACCCGCGCGGAGGGCCTCAGTATTGTGAGGGGCCGTTTAGGGGAGGAACCGCCCGATCGCCAGCTGCATGTGCGCGATCGGCCACTTGAGGCCGCTCCCCTCGCCTCCCAGGAGCACGCCGCCGCCGCCTTCGAGCGTCAGGCGGAACCCGTCGGGGAACTCGAAGTCGACGCCGCCGTAGCCGAGGATGCCGCCGTAGACGGTGACCTTGTCCGAAGCGAACTCGCTCTCCCGGGTGGTGCCGACGAACACGTCGCCGGCGACGGCGAGGAACGGCTGGAACACGCCGGTCAGGAAGCGATAACGGAGGCCTGCGGCGAACTCCGGCAGGATCGTGCCGCCGGTTCGGAAGTTGGTGACGTGACCGCCGAAGCGGAAGTCCAGGTTGAGGCCCCGGACCAGGCGCACGTCGATCCCGACGAGGCCGCCGATGTACGTCTGCTGACGCTTGCGGCCGTCAGCGCAGACGTCCTCGCCGCTGACCAGCGTCGTCTGCTGCGGTCCGCAGAGATAGAACTGGGAGAACTTGAACCCGAAGGTCGCCGAGCTGCGGTAGTCAGCGTCCCGCAGGAAGGCTTCCTTCTGCTGCTCGGCCCGGCTCAGCTCGGTCGGACCGTCCTCGACCGCCTGGACCTCGGCCGTCTCCCGGGTGGTGGTGATCTCGCCCCCGGCGCCCTTCTGCAGGCGAGCCCACATCTTGATCTCGGGCGTGAAGGAGTAGACCCGCGGCTGGGCGGCGCCGTTGGGGTCGAGCGTCACGATGTAGATCTCGGTGAGGCGCTCCTCCTCAGCCCGCTTCGTCAGGGTGCCGGCGGCGACCGCCTTCAGCACGCCGTCGGGTCCCTCGAGCACCAGGGACTCGGCCCCGGACGCGCTGAAGAACGTCAGCGTCGCCGCTTCGTCGACCTTCCGCACGAAGGTGTCCCAGGCGCCCTTCTCGTCCACCGCCTGGATCAGGTGCACGCCGGGATGCAGCCGGGCTTCGAACGGCTTCGTCAGGTCGAGCGGCTCACCGTCGAGGCGCACCTCGACGTAGTTGGTCGCCCGCATGTCACCGAACACCCGACCCTTGGGGCGGGCCACGATGTCCTGGACCGAGGACAGGAACGTGGACTGCGGCTCGGGCCCGAAGGACGGATCCCAATCCCGCTCGGCGTCGACCGCGGCGGCGAGGCGGAAGTAGCCGGCCGACTTCTTGGTCTGCTGGTCGAAGTGGGCGGCGATGCCGGCCATGAAGAACGTGCGGTACAGCGTGTCCTCGGAGATGAAGACGGACTGGCACGGGATGCGCGCCTCGGCCTGCTCGAACAGCTCCAGCGCGCGCCTGGCGTCGAACTCGTCCAGGGCCTTGCGGCCCAGCGCGAGCAGGCCTTCGATCTCGTTCTCGGCGTCGTCGGCGATCTCGTCCTCCGACGGCGGCGTGGCGCAGGGCACCGCGGCGGCGCTCCCGCCGAGGCGGAACCGGGCAGCGCCGAGCCAGTCGGAGATGCGCAGGACGCGGGTCGGGAACGGGACCTCGGGGGCGAGGTGGTTCTCGAGCGTCGCGCGGGCGACGGAGCCGTCCCCCTGGATCGCCGACGGGCCCCACACCAGCAGGGCGCGGTCGGTCGAAGCGCGGGGAGCCTCTTCGCCGTCGGTCGCCTCCTCGTCGTCGGCGGCGAACGCCGGCAGCGCGGGGAGGGTCAGCAGGAGGGTCAGCAGCAGCGGCGGCAGCCTGAACATGTCAGTCCTTCCAAGCCTTGGCAGAGAAGTCGTACCAGCCGATGGCTTTGCTGCCGCCGGCGGGGATGGTGACGGTCCGGGGCGGCGAGTAGTCGCCGGTGTCCGGGTCCTTGAACCGGACGGTGTGCCGCCCGGGAGAGAGTGAGTAGCCGAAGATCGGGGTGCTCCCGATGCTCTCGCCGTCGACGAAGACGAGCAGGGAGGTCGGCGCGCGCTTGACCTGCAGCTTGCCGGGACGGCCCGAGGTGGTGGTGGTGGTGGTCCGCACCGCGGGGGTCGACGTGGTGGTCACCGGCACCGGCGCGGGGCCCGGGGAGAGGTCCACGGGGGTCGGTTCGGGCGTCGTGGTGGCGGCGGTGACGGTCGTCGGCGTGCTGGTGGGCTCGACCACGGGGACGATCCCGGGCTGAGGGGCCGGCGTCCGGACGGGACGCGGCGTCGCGACGGGCTCCGGGGTCGGCTCGTCGACGCCGAGGTCCGAGTTGATGTTGTCGGCGAGGGACAGGGTGTCGGCGGTGGTCGGCTGGGCGGTCGGCTGATCGCCCGGGCCGGCGCCCCGGTCGGGGAGGATCATGATGACGCCGACAACCCCGAACATCAGGAACAGGAGCACCGCGGCGACCAGCAGGCCGCGGCTCTTGCGGTCCTTGCTCGGCAGCCGCTCGCTCAGCGGCGGGAAGTCGCGGGTCCGCTCGGCCGGCTCCGGGGGGTAGTCCCGGGTGTCGTCCGCGGGGTTGGTGAGTCCGTAAGCCGTCTCGGCATCGGGCGTCGCGTCGCCGGGCACCGACAGGCGGCTGCCGACCCGTTCCTGGCGGGGGGACAGGCCGACGGTCGGCGAGTGGAGCTCGCTGAGCTTCTCGACGTCGGCGGTCTCCTCCCACGTGGCGACGTCGCTGTTGCCGGCGACCAGCTCGGGCGACTTGCCGGCGTCGGCGATCTCCTGGATGAGGCCGTCGGCGATCTCCCGCGCCGCCACGAGCTGCTCGGTCTCGTGGGAGTCCTCCTCCATCCAGTCGCCCCCCAGGAGGGTCGCGAAGACGGGCCCCTTGCTGTCGGCGACGGTCGCGGCCTCCTGCAGCTGGGCGTCCCGCGCGATCACGTGGGAGCGCATGTCCAGGAGGTAGGTCTTCACCTCGCCGCGCTCGCCCAGGGTGGCGGCGACGGTCTTGAGGTCGTTGGCGAGGTCCTTGACGTTGCTGTAGCGCTCGGAGGGGTCCTTCTGGAGGCAACGGCCGACCACGTCTCCGAGCCCCTGGACCATCCCCTCGATGCGCTCCAGGTGCTCCTCCACCTGGGCCTTGGCGACCGCGAACAGGACCGAGACCAGCGAGTCCCCCTTGAACAGCAGCTGACCGGTGACCAGCTCGTACAGGAGGCTGCCGATGGCGAAGACGTCCGACCGGGCGTCCAGGTCCGGGTCGCCCGCGACCTGCTCGGGCGACATGTAGTGCGGCGTGCCCTTGGTCGTCTCGCCCGCGAGCGTGGTCTTGTAGAGGTTGGTGGCCGCCTTGGCGATGCCGAAGTCCATCACCTTGGCCAGGCCGTCGCGGGCCAGGATGATGTTGGCCGGCTTGATGTCGCGGTGGACGAGGCGCACCGCCTCCCCCTCGATCGTCTCGAGGGTGTGGGCGTAGTGCAGGCCCGCGCAGACCTGGACCACGATCTCGATGGCGACCGCCGGGGGGATCGGCAGCCCGAGCTCCTTGGACAGCTTGAGCACCTTGTCCAGCGTCCAGCCGTCGACGAACTCCATCGCCAGGTAGTAGGCGTCGGTGCCGCCGGAGCGGACCTTGTTGAACTCGTAGATCTCGACGATGTTCGGGTGCTTGAGGAAGCCGCCGATCCGGGCTTCGTTGATCAGCGCCTTGAGGATCGACTGGTTGTCGTTGAGCGACGCGTGGAGCCGCTTGATCGCCACCTGCTTGGCGAACCCCCACGGCCCTTCGCGGGTCGCCCGGTAGACCGACGCCATGCCGCCCTTGCCCAGCAGGTGGGTGAGGCGGTAGCTGCCGAAGTCCTCGGGCTGGAACGCTTGAGCCATGCGTGGGGCTTTCGACCTCCCGGATCAGGGCGCGGAGTCGTCGTCGTCAGCGGCGCTGTCGTCGTCGTCGCCGGACGCGGAGTCATCGTCGTCAGCCGCCGCCGAGTCGTCGTCGTCGCCGGCGGAGTCATCGTCGTCGGTCGCGTCGTCGTCGTCCGTCGCGTCGTCGTCGTCGGTCGCGTCGT
>CAYQEG010000338.1:0-6721 GCA_964416435.1 uncultured Rickettsiales bacterium | reverse complement strand
CGCTGACCTGGGCGGACCTGTACGAGGACGAGGACGGCGCCTGGGTGACGCTGTCGGGCAAGACGGGCGAGCGGCGGTTCCCGCTGGCGGCGGCAGACCTGGCGGAGATCCGGGCGGCGATGCCGAAGTACGCGCGGGAGACGGACCGGCTGTTCTCGCCGCACCTGCACAAGAACGGGTCGGCGTCGCTGGTGGTGGCGTGTCAGGGGCGGGGGGTCGAGCCGTTCACGTTCCACGGACTGCGGCGGCTGATGACGGATACGTGTCAGCGGCGGGGGGTGGACGTCGGGACCTACGCGGCGTTGATGGGGCACACGGCGGAGGAGGCGCTGCGGCACTACCGGCAGCCGACGGTGGACGACCTGCGGGGGGCGCTGATCAAGATTCGGCGGCGGCAGGCGAGGCCGGGGATCCTGGCGTGGTTGGAGCGGGCGGGGATGACGGAGGAGGAGGCGGTGGAGAGGTTGGAGGGGGCGACGAGTACTCGCGACCGCCCCAGGCGGCATCTCAGCGTCGTCGGGGAGACGGAGCGGCAATGAGTGCGGTGCCGGGCGTGCGGCGGCGCTGGCGGCAGGCGTGGCTGGCGTGGCCGGCTGGTGCCCTGACATTGAAGGCGTTAGGGTCCTTTCGGTGAAGCAGAAGCAGCGATACCGCCGGAAGGCAAAGGGCGGGGGACTGGTTGGCGATTGGCCCCAGGGCTGTCTGGCTCCTGCTGAGCTGGCCGCGACGGTTCGATATGCGGGTAGCGCGGAGCACAAAGCCAGACCCATCGACCCGTCGTTCACGGTCTCTCCCGACCTGCGCTCGGATGCGTCAAAGTGCCCGCCCGACATCGTTCGGGACGAGGCGCAGGCGGTTCTGTCCGCAGCGGTGGAGCGGCGATGCGTCAGCTCTGCGTTCGAAGGCGGTTTCCCGCGCTACGCTTGGGGCAGGCTCGACGGTGCCCCGTTCGTGGCTCGCCTGATCAATCGCCAGAAGGGCGAGTACAAGGGCTGGCCGATTGAGGAGTTCGAGCTCCCGACCGATAGGGAGGGGAGGCTCGCGGTGGCCGAATGGGAGGAGGCTGACGATGTTTGAACTCGACTTCGAGTGGGAGTCCGCTCCTGGCGTCGCCTCGTCCTCTGTCGCAGCGACCTGGGCCCGCCTTGAGTTGAAGAGCGACGGCAAGCCGTTGTCGAGGTTCTGGTCCGAGCCCACACAGGCCGTCCGCAAGGGCACCTACTCGTCTCTGCTTCCTCTTGCCTCCTGGGCTGCACGGAACTGGTGGGTCCTGCTGAACGAAGGGCCTGCGCTGCGTGACTCGACGCGAGGCCCGCGGGCTGCGCGATCGACGCGCGCCCGCGAGTGGTTCCGCCGACACAACTTCCTATTCGCTCGTGAAGGGATGGCGTACCCCGACCTCTCGATCATGCGAGTGGACGACCAGATCGGGCTGATGTGGCGGGCGGATCCCTCGGAGTCCACGGTCGCTGGGAGGTTCATCGACTCAGGGGCCGTCGTGCTTCCTACGCTCGATGTGGCGTCCGAGCTTCGCCGCGTGATCGAGGCAGTTCTGGAGCGGGTCGACGGGAGCGACGAAGTGGCCGTCGAGGAACTCAAGGCCGACTGGCAGGCAGTTCGCGCTTCCATGGCGGACGAGCCTGAACTCTGCGCGCGGATAGGAACACTGGGACTCGACCCCTACGACGAAGCGGTGGAAGCCCTGGAGGGAGTGGTCGAGGAGCTCGAGTTCGAATCGCTGCTCGTCACCGATCTTCTCGCGACGAGCACGATGCGGAGCCTGACCTCGAACGCCAAGACTGTTCGTGATCTTCGGAGCTCCCTCAGAACCGAACCGACCACGCGGCTTGAGCCGGCCGCTGTCGGCGTTGGTGAAGCCCGGGCCTACGCAGCTGGCTTCTCCAGGGCTCATTGGCTGCGCTCGTCCCTTGGGCTCTCGCCGGACGACCCGATCAAGAAGATCGACGAAATTGTGGTCACAGCGCTCGGAAGTGGGTTCGAGGTGACTGTCGTCGAGCAGCCGGAGGCTGACGTTCAGGCAGTTGTCGAGGCGAATGGTGCTTCCGGTGCCGTTCTCGGGGGGCGGGGTGTCCGAAGCATGCGATTCCACCTGGCTCGCGTCGTTCACCATGCGCTGTTCGCGACGAGCGACGAGCATCCTGTTCGGCTGCTTACACGCTCCCACGACTGGCAGCAGTCCGCTTCGCGGTCGTTCGCGGCAGAGCTGTTGGCTCCTCGATCGGGACTAGAGGCTCGGATCGGCGATGCCGCCTGGATCGACGAGGCGAAGCTGGCGAGGGAGTTCAACGTCGGCGTGCCGGTGATCCGCCATCAGCTCGAGAACCACGGCTTGGCGTAGCGCCGGGCGCTTACAAGTTCGACGAGAACGGCAGCTTCATCACCGGCCGCGCCACCCGCGCATCCCGCTCCCGCACCTTCCCGCCGTTCCCCCGGATCGCCTCGGCCAGGTCGCCAGCGATCACCCGCCGCCGCCCCGCGACGTCGTGGATGAGGTCCAGCCCGCCCATCCACCGCACCGCGTCGGACCGACGGATCCCGATCACCGCGACGGCCTCCTCGACGGTGAGGACGTCGCACGGGCCGAGGCCGCGGATCGCGGGGCCGGGCGGGGGGTTGGCGCTCATCGCCTTCGACCGTAGGAGCCCTGGCCCGCTCGGCTCCAGCGAAACCGCTGTCCGCACCCCTCGGACAGCGCGGACAGTGGATGCGGGCAGCGCGGGCAGTGACGTGATTCCAGCTACTTGAGCGCGGACACCGGTTCGTTGCCCAGGCGGCTCAGGGCCGCGAGCCCGCCCGTCGAGCCCCGATCCCGGCGAACCCGAGAATCGCTGTCCGCCCACAACTCCGCGGAATCACGATGCTGCCCGTGCTGTCCGCGTCGCTGTCCGTCGCCCGCGGACACCGGATTCCGTTGCTCATGTCGCCATCGCTCCTGAACCTCATGAACAGCGACAGCGCAGTTCACGCGGAGCAGACGAGATGACCAACGCAGCGACCTACCTCCTCCGGCCCGAGACCCTCCAGGCGGTGCTCGACCGACGCCACCTGACCCACCAGGCCTTCGCCGACAGCCTCGGCCTCAGCCGCTCCTACTGGAGCGCCCTGTTCCACCGGAAGCGGGCGCTGACCCCGGCCGTGCGGCGCACCTTGCTCGACAGCCCCGTCCTGCGCGGCCTCGACGAGGCGCTGCTGTGGGACGTCCAGCGCGACGAGCCCCTCCCCGAAGACCTCCACGTCGCCCTCACGTCCCAAGCGTGAGTGCCGCGATGGATCCCGCCACGAACACAACGTCCGACCTCGTCGTCACCGGCCCCCCGGCGCTGCGGCCCGAGCATCGGGAACACCTGCGGAGCTCCGGCCTGTCCGACAAGACGATCGGCCGCGCCGGGATCTGCTCGCTCGACGAGCGCGCCGCCTACGCCCGCGGCTACCCCGCCGGGCTCCGGGGGATCGGCTTCCCCTACCTGGGCACCGAGGTCCAGGTCGACGGTCGACCCGTCCCCTACACCCGGCTCCGCGTCGATCCCGACCGGCAGCGGAAGCCCGGTCAGAAGTACGAGAACCCCCTACGACACCGGCTCCAGAAGGGGCTGACCTACTACCCCTACGTCCCACCCGGCGTCGAGGCGCTCCGCAAGCGCGCCGACCAGCCCATCCTCATCACCGAGGGCGAGAAGAAGGCGCTCAAGCTGACGCAGGAGGGCTGGCCCACGATCGGTCTGCCCGGCGTGTTCCTGTTCGCCGATCCCGGCTCGGCAAAGACACCCTCGAAGAAGCCGCTGCACCCCGAGCTGCGCCGCTGGCGGCTGCGCGGCCGGGAGGTGCTCGTCTGCTTTGACTCCGACCGCACGACCAAGGAAGGCGTAGGTCTCGCCCACGAGCGTCTGTGCCGCGGCCTGACCCGGCTCGGCGCGGTAGTGCGGGTCGTCGACCTGCCCACGCTGGAAGGTCAGGAGAAGACCGGAGCCGACGACCTCCTGGTCGCCCGCGGCCGCGCTGCCTTCGCCGAGCTGGTCGACGGGGCGCGTCCGTGGGAGCCGTTCGCGTGGTTGGTCGACCTCGTCCCGCCGGGGACCGCCATCGGGGCGCTCTCCGTAGCGCTCGAGCCGGCCCGCGCCTGGCTTCGGGGAGCGAGTCGGGAGGAGCTGGCCACCGCAGTTCGACGGCTCCGTGAGCGCTTCCCCGAGCTCGATCTGCTCGCTGCGGCCGAGCTCCTCACGGTCGGAACGGCGGACTCACGCGCCGCCGAGGACGAGCCGCCGCCCGAGATCGTCGTCAACAACCGCCAGCTCCGGGACGTCGTCGATGACGCCTGGGACGCCTTGCTCGGCTCACGCCACGGCAGGAGCGTGCTCCGCCACGGAGACGGGCTGGTCTTCGTGCCGCGGCAGACGGCGCGCGCAGGCGACCCGGTGAGCATCCAGCCGCTCGACCAGCCGCTGCTCACGGCGCTGCT
This sequence comes from uncultured Rickettsiales bacterium, assembly GCA_964416435.1. Lineage (GTDB taxonomy): Bacteria > Myxococcota_A > UBA796 > UBA9615 > UBA9615 > CAYQEG01. The sequence continues at coordinate 2,244 of CAYQEG010000338.1, read as the reverse complement.
CAACCGCGCCGCCACCTGGCTCCGCGTCTTCGACGAGGGCAAAACCCAGAACACTCGCCAGCCCGCCGATGTCTCGCGGGACATGCTCGCGTTGCCGCACCGCCGGGTGCCGCGCATGGCCGGCCTGACCCGGGTACCCCCGATGCGCCCCGACGGGTCGGTCGCCGCTGGCGCCGGCCTCGACCTGGACAGCGGGCTGTTGCACGTCGCCGATCCGGGAGTCATCACGGCGCTGGCAGAGCTCCCCGAGGCGCCCGGACCCGAGGACGTCGTGGCCGCGTTGCATCTGCTCACGGTCGAGCTGTTTGGGGACTTCCCGTTCGCCCGGCCCAGCGATCGGGCCCACGCCCTGGCCGCGCTCCTGCACCCCTTCGTGCGCCACCTCGTCCGCGGGCCGACGCCCCTGCACCTAGTCGAGGCGCCATCGGAGGGCACCGGGAAGGGGCTGCTCGCGAACGTGGTCCACCTCGTCGCGGTTGGAGCGATTGCGCCGCCGACGCCGCTGCCGACTTCGGAAGAGGAGGTCCGCAAGAAGATCACGGCGACGTTGATGGCGGCGCCCGCTGTGGTTCTCCTGGACAACATCGGCCACGTCCTCGATTCGCCGAGCCTCGCCGCCGCGCTGACGACGTCGGTCTGGACGGACCGCCTGCTCGGCCAGACGAAGATGGTCACGACGCCGAACCGCGCGCTGTGGCTGGCGACGGGGAACAACCCGGTGCTGTCCCGCGAGAACGCGCGGCGAACGGCGCGGATCCGCCTCGACGCCGACGTGGAGCAGCCCTGGCTGCGCGATGGCTTCCGGCACAAGGACCTACTCGGCTGGACGCGGACGCATCGCCCGGCGCTGGTGGTGGCGGTGTTCACGATTCTGCGGAGCTGGGCGCAGGCTGGGCGCCCGCGGGGGTCGGTGACTCTGGGCTCGTTCGAGGACTGGGCGGCGGTGATCGGCGGGGTGCTCGCGCACGTCGGGATCGAGGGCTTCCTCGCCGACCGCCAGGACGACCACGAGGTCTGCGATCCCGAGGAGGAGGAGTGGGCGTCGTTCGTGCAGACCTGGGCCGAGGCGTTCGCCGAGGAGCGCGTGCCCGCTCGCGAGCTGCTCCGGCTGGCGGTGGACGTCGCCGCGTTCCACCTGGACGCCCGCGCCGCGCAGGACAGCCGCAGCAAGACGAGCTTCAGCCGCGCGCTGAGCAAGCGCCGCGACCGGCGCTACGGACCCTGGCGGATCACGGTCCGCCGAGACACGAACAAGAAGGTGAATCTCTATGCGCTCGTTCGATGACTCGATGTTCGGCGTCGACCTGCGGGTGGTTGCGGGCGGTCGCGGGTGGTCCGGCGGTCCGTCCTGGGGACGACCGGCCGCTCCGGCGCCGCGGTCTCCTGCGATGCACGCTCGGAGCGAGGCCCAGACCCCCCGCAACCACCCGCGACGCCCCGCACCGGCGCTGCCCGAAGTGGACATGACATGTCATGTCGGAGGCTTGTCATGACCGCCCTGCGCACGTTCGAGGAGGTCCTGCGGTCGCTCGCGACGCAGTTCGGCGACGTCGACGCCCAGTTCCTGACGGCGAAGGACCGCCCTGAGCGGTTCGTGAAGGCGATTCGCGCGCTCGCGGGCGACCGCGGCGGGCTGCTGCTGGTCCGCGGGACGGCGCGGTCGTGGATCGTGGGCGCGCGTTCGGCGCGGCGTCGGGTCGAGGGCTGGCTGGAGGACTGGCAGGGGAGCCCCATCGCCGAGGCGGTGGCGACCCGGACGACCGAGGGCGCGTCGCTGGCGCTCCGGGTGCGGCCGATGCCGATGGAGCTCCGCGACGAGCTGCGCCTGGTCGAGGGTGCGGCGGTGGAGCACCTGGACCTGCGAGCGATCCGGCGACTCGATGCGCTGGCCGACCTGGACCGGGACGCCAGCTGGAAGGGGCTGTCGGCGATCGAGCTGGCGATGCTGGAGCTGAAGATCGTCGGGCAGCGCGGCGACGAGGTCGTGCCGACGGTCGCCGGCATGGTCGCCTTCGGGCTGCGGCCCCACCTGTTCCTGCCGGGGATGCGGGTTCGGTACGTCGACGGGGAAGGGGGGCGCTGGATCGAGGGGAACGCCGGGGACCTGCGCGCCGCGGTGCTCCGCGACAGGGAGCTGGTGCGCGGCGTGGGCCGGGCGGCGATGTCCGAGCTGGTCATGAACGCAGTGGCGCACCGGGACTGGTCGGCCGAAGCCGAGGAGGAGCCGGTGGTGGTCGAGCGCGA
>CAYQEG010000337.1:6377-6739 GCA_964416435.1 uncultured Rickettsiales bacterium | reverse complement strand
CTGCGAGGGCGACTGCGACGACACGAACGCCTCGGTCTTCCTCGGCGCGTCCGAGACCTGCGACGGGCTCGACACCGACTGCGACGGCAGCACCCCGGCGGACGAGATCAGCGCCGACGCCGACGGACAGTCCGTCTGCGAGGGCGACTGCGACGACACGAACGCCTCGGTCTTCCTCGGCGCGTCCGAGGCCTGCGACGGGCTCGACACCGACTGCGACGGCAACACCCCGGCGGACGAGATCAGCTCCGACGCCGACGGACAGTCCGTCTGCGAGGGTGACTGCAACGACGCGGTCGACGACATCTTCGACGGCGCCCCGGAGCTCTGCGACGAGGTCGACAACGACTGCGACAGCGTCG
>CAYQEG010000337.1:0-6277 GCA_964416435.1 uncultured Rickettsiales bacterium | reverse complement strand
GACTGCGCCGAGGGGGACGACGACACGTTCGACGGCGCCCCGGAGCTCTGCGACGAGGTCGACAACGACTGCGACAGCGTCGTGCCGGCCGACGAGATCGACAGCGACGGAGACGGCCAGGCGGAGTGCGAGGGTGACTGCGCCGAGGGGGACGACGACACGTTCGACGGCGCCCCGGAGCTCTGCGACGGGCTCGACAACGACTGCGACAGCGTCGTGCCCCTCGACGAGGTGGACAACGACGGTGACGGCTTCGACGAGTGCGGTGACGGCGACTGCGACGACACGAACGACGACGTCTACGACGGCGCCCCGGAGCTCTGCGAGGGGCTCGACAACGACTGCAGCGGGCTGGCCGACGACGGCGACGAGATCGCCGGCAACGGCGTCGACGACGACTGCGACGGCGACGTCGACGAGTTCACCTTCACGCACATCTACACGAACATCATCCAGCCGATCTGCACCTGCCACGGCTTCGGCAGCAGCGGCGGTTGGACGTTCGCCAACGACCAGGACACGCTCTACTCGGTGTGGGTGGACGAGCCGGCGAACCAGCCGTCGTCCGGAATGGACCGCGTCGAGCCGGGCGACTCGACGCTCAGCTACGTGATGCACAAGCTCGACGGCAGCCACGGGGACGCGGCGGTCGGAGGGTTCGGCAGCCAGATGCCGCTGTCCGGCTGCTGCCTCGACCAGGCGACCCGGGACGGCATCCGCGACTGGATCGACGAAGGCGCTCCCGACAACTGATACGTTCGGGGCCGTGAAGGTCCTCCTGGTCCAGACGACGTCGCTGGGCGACATCGTGCAGACGTTCCCCGCCGTCACCGACGCGGCGCGGCACGTGCCGGACCTGGAGCTGCACTGGCTGGCCGAGGAGACCTTCGCGGACGTCGCGGCGCTGCACCCGGCGGTAGCGCGGGTCCATCGCTGCGCCACCCGCCGGTGGCGACGGCGTCCCCAGCTGCGCACCGCGCCCGGGGAGCTGCGCGCGCTGAGGCGAGCGCTACGAGCCGAGCGCTACGACGCGGTGGTCGACGCCCAGGGGCTGCTCAAGAGCGCCGCCCTGGCCCGGCTGGCGGGCGCCCCCATCCACGGCTTCGACCGCCGGTCGACGCGGGAGTTCGGCACCCCGCTGGCCTACCGGGGCCGTCACCGCGTGCTCCGCGGCGGGCTCGCGAGCAGCCGCTATCGGGCTCTGCTAGCAGCCTCTCTGGGCTACCCGCTGGACGGCCCGGCGGAGCCGGGGCTGCGGCCGGCCGACCCCGCCGACGTCGAGCCTCACACCCTGCTGCTGCACGGCACGAGCGACCCGGCGAAGGAGCTGTCCCCGGAGCGCTGGGCGGACCTCGCCCGGGAGGCGCTCGCGGCTGGCCGCCCGCCGGCGGCGCTGTGGCACGGGGAGCGGGAGCGCGCGTTCGTCGGCGCGCTGCGGGCGCGGGTGCCGGAGCTGGTGGACCTGGGCGACCCGCCGATGCTCGAGGTGCTCCGAGTGGTGTCTCGGGCGAGCCACGTGATCGGTGTCGACACGGGCCTGGTGCACCTGGCGGCGGCCTACGGGCGCCCGACGACGGCGTTGTTCACGACGAGCGACCCGACCCGGTTCGCCCCGGTGGGTCTGCGAGTCCGGACGATCACCCCGACCACGGGTTGAGCACGGTCACGCCGCAGCCTTCGAAGTCCTGCGTGTTCCGGGTCGCGATGCTGGCTTCTCTGGAGACCGCGATGGAGGCGACCTGGGCGTCCATGTGCGAGATCGGTCGCCCCGCTGCCCTGCGCCCGGCCACGATCCTGGCGTACGCCACCGCCGCGTCGGCGTCGAAGGGCAGCAGGCGTCCCGCGAAGTCGATCTCGAAGATGCGCCCGACCGCGGCGGCGAGATCATCCCGACGACGACCAGCAGGCAAGAGGGCCAGCCCGTAGAGGATCTCGGCCTGGGTGACGGTGCTCGTGAAGAGGCTGGACGCAGGTCGCTCGGCGACCCACCGATGCACCGCATCAGCCGGCTTCGGCCGCATCAGCTCGGACAGGACGTTGGTATCGAGGAGGATCACCCGAGCTCCGGCGGCTCCCGGGTGGGCTCCCGCTCGGGAAGCTCGAGCTCCAGACCACCGAAGGGCGCGAGGCGCTCGGCGACGGAGTCCGCCAGGTTCGTGGCTCGACCGGGCTCGGTGGAGAGGGCACCGCGGAGGATCTCCCGGGCCTCCTCCTCCATCGAGCGGCCGTGGAGAGCGGCGCGAATCCGGAGCCGGCGCTTCGTATCGTCCCCGAGCTGTCGGATGGTGATGCTCGCCATGAGGTCGATGTAATCATTGATTGCATTGATGTCAATGATTGCCGTCGGTGAGCCGTCGGTGCACCTCGCTGGCCTCGACGCCGAACCGGATCCCGGTGTCACCGACCTCCCGCAGCCTGTCGTCGTCGATGTCGAGGACGGGGAGCGGGATCGCAGGCACGGGGTAGGAGAAGCAGAGCTCGCGGTCTCCCTGGCGCAGGCCGACGACGCGGAGCGTCAGGGCGCCCTGCGAGGTCTTCCCTTCGAAGAGCTCGAAGGGGCGGGTCCGGTCGATGGTGACGGAGCGACCGCGGACGCGGAGGGTGACCTGCTGGTCGTCGAGCTCGAGGCGGCCGACGTAGAGCAGCGGTCGGAGGACGAGGACGAGGACGATGGGCGCCGCCAGGGCGGCGGTCAGGGCGAGGAGGAAGACCCCGAGGGTGCGCTCGTCGGCGGGCAGCGAGGTGGCGGGCACCATGGTGGCGACGGGGCCCCCGACCATGCCGACGAGGAGCACGACGCCGAGGCGAAGCCCACCGAGGAGGGAGACGGAGACCCGGTCGCCCCGGCGGGCGGCGGCGAGGCTCCGGCGCTGCCACAGGAACCCGCCGACGAGCACCGCGGCGATCAGGCCGAGGATCCAGGCGATGACCAGGAGCTCATCGTTCATGGGCCCTCCTGGCAGAACGACGAAGCCCCGGCCGAGACCGGGGCTCCATCTGCGCGAGGCTGTGAGCTTCTAGTACGAGAAGTTGGCGTCCTTGGCCGCACGGGCCAGGCCCTTCTTGCTGATCGTACGGAGGGCGCGGGTGCTGACGCGCACGCGGACCCACTGCCCGGTCTCCTCGTCGAAGACCCGCTTGGACTGCACGTTCGGCTTCTGCCAGTGCTTGGTCTTGCGATGGGAGTGGGAGATGCGGTTGCCGCTGAGCGGCTTCTTCCCGGTGAAATTGCACTTCGCCATGTCGTATCCCTCCAGCAGCAGCCGAAGCTACTTGAGCTTGGACTCCTTGAACCACACGTGCTTGCGGGCCTTCGGGTCGTACTTCTTGAACCGGAGCTTGCCGGTCGTCGTCTTCTTGTTCTTCGTCGTCGTGTAGAAGTAGCCAGTTCCGGCCTCCGACACGAGCTTGATCTTGTCGCGCATGGTGCACTCCTGCCCAAGGGGTGGCGAGCGGTCGCGAAAACTAAGGGTCCGGCTGCCCCAAGTCAAGCGAGATCGAGATCGGAGATCGGAGATCGGGATCGGGAGATCGGGATCGGAGATCGGGAGATCGGCGATCGGCCTACCCCCGGTCAACCCTCCCCGCCCGCGACGACACCGAGACGTTGAACCAGGTCCGACTGACCCAGCGCCTCCTCGAGCTGGGACAGCAGGTCGCGCGCCGCGGCGACGTCGACTTCGCCCCCGGCCAGGAGCGCGTGCACATCGTCCAGATCCTTCCCTCGACCGGCCAGCACCTTCATCACCACCAGGTCTGTCGGGTGGGCGACCGGCACCTCGACACCGTCGAGCGACAACCGGGTCGCGCGGGACGCGGCGAGCACTTCGAGACCGGACCCGCCCAGGACCAGGTCCACCTCCATTCCGGATCGGTGAACCAGCGGCAAGACCGCGCCGTGCGCGAGCAGCTCATCGGCGATCTCGGGATACCGATGGCTGAGGCCCTCGGCCTCCAGAGCACCCACGATCGCGGGAAGGGAACCGCGGTCCGCCAGCAGGGTGACGTCCACGTCCTGCGTCGCCCTCGGCGCACCGCGAACGGAGACGGCCTGGGCTCCGAACACATACCAGCGGAGCCGCCGCTCATCGAACACCCTCGCCAGCACGGCGAGCACGTCACCGAGCGCCGACATCCGACGCCGCGTCCATCAACTCCTTGAGCCGCACGTGATGCTCGAAGTCCGCGCGCCGGGTCGCCTCGTCGGGCCACCCGGGGTTCGTCGCGCGCGCCGCCTCGTACAGCTCGATCGACAGCCGCACCTTCTGCTCGATCGGCTGTCGTGCGCGGGCCGCGCGCGCGAGTCGCTCCGGCGCAGCCCAGTCCCGTCGCGCATAGGCGACCAGGTCCGCAGGATCGAGCTTGGGGGTCGAGTCCATCTCGGCCACTGTACCCCGCGGTTGGATCGCTCCAGACCCCGAGCAGCCCGGGGCGCGCTCCGGACCAGGTTCCTCAGCGGCCCGGTCACCTGCGGGACAGCGCCCGACCCTTGGCCGAGTTGTCGCGCCTTCACAACTTCACAACTTTTTTGACAGCGTGTTGACAAGTACAGTTAGGGCGAGTGGTCACCGTCCTGACCACCGGAGCCTGAACGATGACCCTGTTCCCCTCCCTCCGCGCCTTCGCCCTCGCAGTCGCCCTGCTGCTGTTGCTCGTGCCCGCCGTGTCCCAGGCCCTGAGCGTCGTCTACGTGCCGTTCGAGGAGCTGGTGCACCAGAGCGACGCCGTCGTCATCGCGACCGTCGTGGACGAGTCCTACGGCGTGCTGATGCCCTGGAACATGGAGGTCACCGACACCCGCGTCGAGGTCGAGGAGGTCCTGTACGGCGAGGTCCCGGCGACCCTGAGCTTCCGCAAGATCGGCGGGCCGATCCCCGTGCCCGGAGTCGAGAGCTTCGTGCCCGAGGAGCGGTGCGTGATCTTCCTGCGCAAGGGGGACGACGGCGCCTGGTGGGTCACCGCGGTGGGGCAGAGCAAGATGGAGCTCGTCGACGGCCCCGCCGGCGAGATCGCGACCCGCAAGATGACCGTCTCCGCCTACGTGCGGGACGAGGCCGGAGAGCTCGTCTCCTACGTCCCCAGGGGTGAGCCCCGGCTGCTCCCAACCCTCCGGACCGCCATCCAGACCGCCGGAGCCTCCCGGTGAAGAAGCTCGCCCTCCTCGCCATGGTGGCGGCCTGCTGGTCGCCCGCCTCAGCCCACGCCTGGGCCGACCTCGACTTCGGCTGCCAGCACCCGACCTGGGCCGGGAACACGACCCAGTGGCACCTGATGTCCAACTACATGTCCGGGGACCTGTCCGCCGCCCAGGTGGCCCAGATCATCACCGACAGCTTCAGCGAGTGGGACGAGCCCGGCTGCAGCGACTTCACCGCCACCCAGACCGGCACCACCAGCGGCATCGTCCCGGACAACAACGGCTCCATCGTCTTCTTCGAGAACTCCGTCGGCTGGCCCGCCGACCCCAACATCCTCGCCTACGCCACGCCGACCCCCGGCGCCGGCTGCTCCATCGCCAGCTCCGCCATCGTCTTCAACGCGGTCACCTACACCTGGTCCGCGGGCGGCGGCAACGACCTGCAGTCGGTCATGACCCACGAGGTCGGCCACTGGATCGGCCTGGACCACAGCAGCCACGGCGGCGCGACCATGGCCGCCTGCTACAGCGGCGGCACCGGCGACCAGGTGCTGTCGTGCGACGACACCGAGGGCATCTGCACCCTGTACCCGTCGGGCGCGACCACGTGCAACGAGCGCGGGGGCGACGAGTACTGCCCCTGCACCGAGAAGTGCGAAGAGGGGACCTGCGTGCCCGACCCCGAGGCGACGCCCGGTCCGGGCGAGCAGGCGGCCTCGGCCGACGGCTGCGACGGGGAAGGCTCGGGCGGCGACGGCGAGGGTGACCCCGACGGCGGCGGACCGGGCGGTGGCTCGCCCCCCGACAGCGACGGCGACGGCATCTCCGACTGGGACGAGGGCACCGGCGACACCGACGGAGACGGCACCCCCGACTTCCTGGACGAAGACAGCGACGACGACGGCATCTCCGACGCCGACGAGGGGGGCGACCCCGACAGCCCCTTCGGCCCGCCCGACACCGACGGCGACGGGGAGCCCGACTTCACCGACCCCGACAGCGACGGCGACGGCATCCCCGACGTCGAGGAGGGGCCCTTCGACAGCGACGGCGACGGCGACCCCGACTTCCTGGACGAGGACTCCGACGACGACGGAATCCCCGACGAGATCGAAGCCGGCGACGACCCCGAGGACCCGG
>CAYQEG010000336.1:0-6798 GCA_964416435.1 uncultured Rickettsiales bacterium | reverse complement strand
TCGTCGTCGTCGGTGGCGTCGTCGTCGTCGGTGGCGTCGTCGTCGTCGTCGGCGGAGTCGTCGTCGTCCGCGGAGTCGTCGTCGTCAGCCGGGCAGCCGTACGTGACGAGGGCCAGTCCGAGCAGGAGCGCGAGCAGCAGCGAGCGGTGCAGGGTCATCGGGTGGTTCCCTCCTCGCGGTGAAAACTACACCCCCCAGCGGCCGGCTGTCCCGTGCGCCCATGGGCCCAGAACGCCAAAACGGCGGCCCCCCGTCGCCGGGGAACCGCCGCTTCGTGAAACCGCTGGGGGACCAGCGACCTCAGGCGGTCACAGCAGGATGCAGTTCGCGGCGCTGTCGTCCGCGGTCCACATGTCGGTGCCGTTGTCGAAGCCACCGACGGTGCCCAGGGGCTCCGCGGTGGTGCCGGCGGTGGCGCCGAAGTCCGGCCCGCAGAAGTAGCAGTACTCCATGCCGTCGGCGTACGCCTCGGCGCAGATCATGTAGTTGAAGTTGCCGATGTTCGGGTTCCCGGTGCTGTCGTTGCAGCGCAGGATCGTCTCACCGGTCGCCTCGGCCTCGCCGATGGAGTCCCAGCCGATCAGCTCGATGGACCACTGGTCCCAGGCCTGGTCGGGGTCCCAGTCGTCGTTGTCGAACCAGTCGAAGGGCTGCCACGGATCGACCCAGTGGTGGCCCTCGAACTCGAAGCCGTCCCACATGAACAGGTTGGCGCTGTTGGCCCAGCCGAAGGTGTTCAGCGTGAACGTCCAGGTGCTGTGCTCGTCGCGGGCGAAGTCGTTGCAGGCGACCTCGATCGAGTCGAGGGACAGCTCGACGTCGGCGGCGGCCGAATCGTCGTCGTCCCCGGCGGAGTCGTCGTCGTCGGTGGCGTCGTCGTCGTCTCCGGCGGAGTCGTCGTCGTCCATGGGCGCCGAGTCGTCGTCATCGACGGCGGTCGGACAGCCGGTCAACAGGAGCAGGCCGAGCAGGCCCAGGAGCGTGGTGCGAGTCATGATTATCCGTTCCTCCAGAAGCGGCTTGGTTGCCAGGCCTCCACGCAATCGCCGTGCCAGCCTGTCGCTTCCGCGGCGATGTTCATCGATTCGGCCGGCTTTGTCGAGTCTGCGCCCCCAAGTGCCCGGGTCAGCCGGGGGACGTCGTGCGAATCGGGTGGGTCAGGGCCGACCCGTGCGCGCTTCGACCCGTGCGATCGCGGCGCGGATCTCTTCGGGGAGCGCGCAGCGAGCACCGCCCCGGTAGTCGAAGCTGACGATCAGCCCCTCCCCCTTGGCGGCGACGGTCTGCTGGGAGTCGCTCCAGATGCGGTACTCCATCACGAAGCGGTCTTCCCCGACGTCGGGCACCCGCGCCGCCACGGTCACCGTGTCCGGGAAGGTGAGCGGCCGTCGGAACCGGCAGGAGGTCTCGGCCAGGATCGGGCCCCGCCCGGTCGCCTCCATCTCCTCGCGGTAGCCGATGGCGTCGAAGTAGGCGATCCGGGCGACCTCGAAGTACTGGAAGAAGACGGTGTTGTTGACGTGGGCGAAGGCGTCCATGTCCCCCCAGCGGACCGGGATCCGCTCGGCGATCGGGAAGTCGGGTAGCGGGTTGGGATCGGTCAAGCGGCTCCCTCCAGGACCGCCCGGCGTCGGCGGCCACGCCGCGAGCATACCGGCGGTTTCGTGGTCAACGTCTCGGCGGCAGCCCTAGCTTCCCTTCATGGGACGCTCTCCGCTCATCGCTCTCGCCGTCGGCATGCTGCTCCTGCCGGCGCTCCCCGGCCACGCCCAGCTGGGCTCGGACACGGTGCTCCGCGAGCTGGGGCGCCAGGTCGGCGAGGTCGAGGCAGCGGTCCGGACCGTCGAGGCGATGCGCGAGAAGGCCGACGCCGACCAGCGGGTCGACACCCTCGCCTGCCTGGACGACCGCCTCTCCTGGTTGCGGGGCCTGCAGATCGCCGGCCGGGCCGGGGTCGATGAGTTCGCCGTCGCGTCAGCCGAGCAGGACGAAGCGGGCATGGCGGCGGCGGTGGCGAAGGTCGGGGTGGTGGTCGAGCGCGCGCCGGACCTGCTGGCGGAGGCGGAGGCTTGCGAGCTGGGCCAGACCGAGCGGGCCGAGCGCTGCAGCCCTCAGAGCACGCTCCCGGGCGAGGCCTGCACCGAGCTCGTGGTGCGGTTGAGGCAGGGCTACGGGCCGACGGACGACGACTTCGGCGCGGTGTTCGCCGGGGCGTTCACCCGGCCGCCGGACGCGTCACCGACTCGGTGACCTGGTCGACGTCCAGCTCGTAGTCGAGCATCGCGTCGTCCTCGAACACGTACCGGCCGAGGAACGGCCGCCGCGCCAGCATCAGCGGCACCCACAGCCGGTCGTCCTCCCACATCTCGTCGTAGGGGAGCTCGTCCACCCCGAACCACAGCGGGATCGCCTCGTCCGTCTCCGTCGGCACGCCGTCGTAGGCGTCGGCCCGAAAGACGTCGACGATCATCGAGTAGCCGTCCACGAACTGGAAGTGGTGCTGCCCGGCGTGGCTCACGTCGCGGGCGTCGATCAGCAGCTCCTCCTGGACCTCGCGGATCGCCGCCGCCAGGGCGGTCTCTCCCGGCTCCAGCCGACCGCCCGGCGCGTTGATCTTCCCGGCGCCCAGGCCGCGCTTCTTGCGGATCAGGAGCACCCGCTCGTCTTGGACCACGAACAGCAGGGTCGCCAGGTCGACCGGCGTCCAGCTCGCCCAGTCGATGTCGGCGACGCTGCGGGGGATCGCGCTCACAGGGGCTCCACGAAGATCGGGACGGACGTCAGGTCGCGGCGCAGCACGCCGTCCGGCGGCGTCACCTCGTCGACGTGCAGGTCGGCGCCGCGGGTGGTGGGAGTGACCGTCACCCGCACCGATTCAACCCCGTCGGGCAACGTCAGGGCGAGCTCCGTCGCCTCCTCGTCCTCGTCCGGCAGCTGCAGGACGTCGTCCTCCGCCCACAGCACCCACAGGGGCGTGCCCGCCCGCTCCAGGCGGTAGCCGCGCACCCCGGTGGGGCCGCCGAGCCGCTCGATCGTGTCGAAGTCACCGTCGCCGAGCAGGCCCGCCACCAGCTCGAACGCCGCGAGCGCGGGGCGCGCCTCTCCCGGCGTCCGAGGGACCGAGTACTGCTGCCCCTGGCCCTCCGCCACGTCCACCCAGCCCATCGCCGCGGCGGCGCCGATGAACTGGACCGAGCCCTGGCGCACCGTCGTGCCCTGCGCCGGCATCCAGTCCTCGGTGTTGCCGAGGTTGAGGCCGACGTACCCCTCCGCCAGCGCGGTGACCGCCTTGTGCACCACCCCCTTGGCGACCTCGGCTTCGATCCACGCGGTCGCGTCGGGGTCGTCCCCCGCCGCGACGGCGAGCAGCGCTGCGTAGGCGCCTTCGTAGGTGGCGTCGGTGACGGGGTGGAAGGCCGGCCAATAGCCGCCGTTGGCGAGGAAGCTGGTGGCGAACGCGTCGTCGATCCACAGCGGCTTGTCGGCGTCCCGCGCGTCGAGCTCGCGACGCAGCCAGCGGGCCATCGGCGCCAGCTCCGTGTAGTCGCCCAGGGAGTGCACACAGACGTAGTCGTACAGGTCGGTCCGGTCGAGGATCGCCAGGGCGCCCTCCGACGAGTTTCGGAAGTTCGGGGGCGGGTCCTGCAGCCGCAGGTCGATCTCCTCGTCCGGGGGCTCGTTGCCGTCGAACACGTCGATCATCATCAGCGGGATGGTGCCCAGCTGAGCCGTCGGGTCCGCCGCGAGGGCGGCCTCGCGCGTCAGGTCGAGCACGTGCAGGTAGCTGTCGGCGTCGTCCTGGGGCCAGAACCCCGTCCACTCCCCGCCGACCACCCAGTGGCGCACGGGCCGCACCAGGCCGGGCATGTCGTCGACGCCGTCGCCGTCGTAGCGCTCCACCAGCGCGCCGACCCAAGCCTGGTAGTCGTCCTCCCGGGAGGCCTTGGGGCGCAGGTCGGTGTTGGGCCCGCGGGAGCCCCAGCGCGACTCCGGCTGCAGGTACGACTGGAGCCGCTCCACCCCCGCTTGCTGCCAGCTGCCGACCTGGCCGTCGGTGCATCGCCAGTCGTAGGTGTGCTCTCCGCCGCGCGGCGCGGCGGGCTCGGTCGCGTCCCAGGAGAACGCCTCCAGTCGCGTCTTCCCCCAGGCCGCGCCCGCGTCGGCGTACGGCTGCGCCAACCCGACCTGGAGGTACTCCACCCCCAGCGCGAAGGACGGGAACGCCGGTGCGTCGTCCGCGTCGGGGATCAGCAGGTCGCCGCCCGCGATCCCCAGGTCGGCCGGCTCGTCGCAGGTGGGCGCGGCCGGGGCGCAGCCGGTAGCGACGACGAGGGCGAGGATCAGCGGCCGCGGCGCGCGAAGGGTCACAAGCGAGAGCAGGAGGCCCACCCGAACGGGCCCGACTCGAGCTCGACGACGGCGCCGCGATCGAACGGCAGGGGGTCGATGTCGAACGCCCCCGTGGTCACCACGGTGCCGGAGACGAGGTTCCGCACGCTGCGGATGGCCTCGAGGCGGGGGCCCGGCTCGAGGCCGTCGACGCGCAGCTCTCGCGGCTCTCCGCCGTCCTGTCGGAGGCTGATGCTCAGGTCGATCGACGCGCCGTCGAACGCCTTCTCGAGCCCCTCCAGGGAGGCGGCGAACGGGGCGAACACCGTCGCCGGGCGTCGAAACGGGGGCGTCGCGGCGGCGGACGGCGGCCGCCCGTCGACGGTCACCTCGACGCACAGCGCAAGGAGCAGCAGGCGCACGTGGTCGAGCGCGGGGGCGGTGGCCCCGGTCCGTACGTCACCGGTGACGATGCAGAGCTCGGGGCGGATCGTCGCGCGGGACCCGGGCGGGAGCTGGAGCGTGGCGTCGGGGCCGAGCAGCTCGCCGGGCTCGCCCTGGGCGCCGTCGAGCCAGCCGTGCAGCCGAGGCAGCGGCGGCATGAGGCGGGGCCGATCGACCTGCATCGTCGGCGTGGCGTCCAGCTCGACCCGCTGGGCGATCTGCCTCAGGTCGAGCGCGGCGGTGTGCCAGTCCTCGAGCAGCTCGTCCATCGTGCGCGCCGCGTCGAACGCGTCGGCGTACACCAGGCCGTCGCTCCGCACGACGACCAGGCTGCCATCGCGGCTGCCGTCGGCCACGCTCGCGAGCTTCATTGCTCTCCTCCGCTCTCCTGCAGAGTGTCAGACCCGGCGCGCGTCGACCAGCCGTGAAACCCGGTGACCGTCTGCGCATGGTCCGCGACGATGGAGACGTCCTCGAACACCTCGAGGCTGACCCGGTCCGGGGCGGATCCGGGCCACCAGGCGAGATACCGCCGCCCGAGGTGGGCTTCGTAGGCGCGGAGCTCGTCCAACCCGAGGCCGACCTCGTTGAGCTGCACGGCGAGGCGGGCCTCCTCTGCGTCGCCGCTCCAGGCCCGCGGTTGCAGCACCAGCAGCACGGTCCCGTCCTCGGCGACGCCGAAGCGGTCGGGCCAGTCGGCGGCCGCCACCCCCCGGCCGGGGATCGCGACGACCGAGGGCCACGGCCCCTGGCCTTCGGGGATGTGGAGGAGCCCGTCGAAGACGCCGACGAGCGGGTCCTCGAAGACCAGCGCGAGCTCCTGGATGGCGCCGTGGGGAGTGTTCGCCCGCTCTGCGGTGAGCAGCTCGCGCTCCTCGACCCCGTCGGTCAGGAAGCCGATGCCCGACGCGCCCTCCTCCTTCATCCGGTCGATCAGCCCCAGGTAGTCGTCCACGCATCGGGCCGGGTCGTCGCACGAGCTCTGGATCTGCTCGAGCGGGACCTCCGCGACGCCGCCGAAGCCGGACGACGCGGACGGATCGATGGGCCCTCCGAAGTCCAGCAGGAGCAGGACCGAGGCGACGATCACGATCCAGGGGAGCGCCTGCTTCACGGGCGAGAGGCTAGCCGTCGAAGACGGCGTACTCCACGCCGAGGATGTCCATGACCGCGCGCACGAACTGGTCGGGGGAGCGGTTGCTGTCGAGGACCTGCAGGTTGTCTGCGCCGAGCCGGGCGTGCCACTGGTCGATCAGCTCGAAGGTGCGGCGGACCAGGTCGCCGTCGACCTCCACGTCCTTGGTCGCCCGGGCCTTCTGGCGGGCGACGCTGAGGCCGATGGGGATGTCGAGGCGCAGGAACAGGTCGGGCACCAGCACGTGGGGCGCGATCTCCTCCTCGTAGATGTCCAGGAACGTGCGGTCGTCGAGGATCGTGGCGTACGCCCAGTGCACGCCCATGTGCGACTCCTCGAACACCACGACGTCCGGCTGCTCCTCGAGGATCCGGCGGACCTCGGCGTTGCGGGCGGGCACCGCCTCGCGCAGCAGCGCGGTCAGCTCCGCGCGGTCGCGCAGGATGTTGAGGTTGTTCGCGCGCACGAGGATGGTCGTGAGCTCGGGGAGGATGACGACCTGCCCGGGCAGGAAGATCTTCAGCAGGTTGCTGACCTCGGTCTTACCGGTAGCCGGCTTGCCTTCGAGGATGACGTGGCGGTGCCTCATGGGGACTCCTTGCTGGAGGGCCTCCTACCACAGCGCTCGCGGCCGGCGCCATCGGGAAGCGGTCACCAGCGTCGTCGGCGTTGGCCCAGCGCCAGGACCAGGAGGAGGAGCACGGCGGACGCGCCGCCTGCGCCGCCGGCGACCGACGAGGTGCACTCGACCGCGCAGCCGGGCCCGATGTAGGGGACGCCCGCGCTGTCGTCATCGTCGGTGACGTCGTCGTCGTCGGTGGCGTCGTCGTCGTCCGCGCTGTCGTCGTCGTCGGTGGCGCTGTCGTCGTCGTCGGTGGCGCTGTCGTCGT
>CAYQEG010000335.1:0-6955 GCA_964416435.1 uncultured Rickettsiales bacterium | reverse complement strand
GTCGGCCTCCCCCGCGGGCGTATACGTCGACCCGGCGGGGGACGACGACGACTCCGCCGGCGACGACGACGACTCCGCCGGCGACGACGACGACTCCGCGCGGTAGTCCAGCGCCGCCTCGACGTGCGGCAGCAGCGCCTCGGCGAGGCGCTCGTGCCCGAACCGGTTGGGGTGGAACCAGTCCGTCTGCAGCGCGAGGCGCCCCATCGGGTAGCCCTCGTCCCCCGGCTCGATCCGTTGAAGGCGTGGAACGGGGCGTGCTCCGCGTACCAGCGCTGCTCCTCCGCGGTCGCCGGCTGCGCGTCGTAGACGGCCAACAGGTCGACCACCGGCACCCCCGCCTCGGCCCCCCAGGCCAGCATCGAGGTCCGGATCGGCGCGAGCAGGTCCTCCCCCAGCGACAGGTTGGCCCACAGGATCAGCGGGGTCGGACCCGCCTGGTGCTCCAGCGCGCCGAGCGCGTCCACGAACACCGCGACCTGCTCGTCGGGGGAGACCGCCCGGCGGGGATCGTGGGGATCCCGCAGGTCGTTGGCCCCACCGTTCGTTGGCGATCACGATCGACCCGCCCCAGCCCTGCGCCTGGGGGAGCAGCCGCAGCGCCACCTGCCGCGTCGTCGCGCCCGGCCGGGAGACGTTGAGCACCTCGCAGCAGGCAGGCCGACGCTCGTCCAGCCGCCGCTGCAGGACCTCCGTGAAGCGGTGCTCCTCGGCGACCCCGGTGCCGAAGGTCGCCGAGTCGCCGAGCGCCACGATGCGGGTGACGCCGGGGGCTGGCCGGTCCGCGAAGTCCGGGCCCCGGAAGCCGTGGCGGTTCAGGCGGACGTGGAACGTGGGGAGCGCCTCGAGGTCACCGCGCCCCGGGAACGACAGCAGCTCGTACTCGCCTCCGGGCCGCATCGAGCCGATCAGCTCGACCTGCTCGGCGTACCGGTCGTCCCAGTCACCGCCGTCCTCCCCGCCCCACAGCTCCCAGGCGATCCCCGCCGCCACCAGCGCGAGCACCGTCGCGACGGCCGCCACCTTCACGTTGGTCGTCCGGCTCATCGGCTCACTCGCACCGAAGCTGGACCCGGACCATCGAGCCCGCGGCGGCGGCGAAGGTGGCGCGACCGAAGCAGTCCAGGCCGTCCGGAGGCTCGACGTCGAGCTCGACCTCGCCGCTCGGCACGTTCCCGAAGAGCAGGAGCGACGCCTCGGCGGTGATGGTGTTCCCCGGGCTCGGGCCCCCCTCCCCCAGGGTGATCGCCCCCTCCGAACCCGCCACGTCGATCACGGCGCCGACCGCGGGGCCGCCGTCGATGCGCGCCTCCACCATGACCGTGGCGTCCTCCGAGGACCACGGGAAGCCGAAGAAGCCGTCGTACAGCAGCGGGAGGTCGAAGCGGCCGACCAGGGGGTGCACGACACCGGCGGGCGGGTCCCGCTGCCACGCCGCGTCGATCGGCGCCACCGTGCGGACGTGGTCGCGGTGCTCGAGCACCACGTCGACCAGCGCGTCGTCGTCGACCACCAGCCAGTACTCGCCGTCGTCGGTCGACGTGAACGCCTCGTCCGGCCGATCCGCCGCGAACACCTCGGCTCCCGCCACCGGCTCGGAGCCCGGCCCGAACTCGAACGCCTCACCGTGGAGGAGCACCTCGCCCGGCCCCGGCTCGGGGATCGGATCGGGGTCGTCCGGCGTGTGCGGATCGCCCACCGCGACCGCGTCGGGGTGCCGCACGAGCAGCCTCCGCCGGATCGGCACGTCGGCCGCCTCGTCGACCACGCCGTCGGGCCAGAGCACCGTCACCCGGTCCGCGACCTGGACGTCGCCCAGGCCGAAGTGCAGCTCCGAGGGCCCCTGACCCTGGGCCCGCAGCGCGTGCAGCTCCCGGCTGATCACCCGGTCCCCCGCCTCCACCGTCACCCGGGCCCCGAACCCCTGGCTGTTGCCCGCCGGGCCGAGCAGATCGACGGTCAACCAGCCGGTGGCCCCGCAGCGGTTGACGAACAGGCTCGGCGGCTCGCCCGGCCCCACGACGAGCAGGTCCGGCCAGCCGTCCCCGTCGACGTCCCCCGCCGTGAGCCCCAGGTGGTAGGCCGGGTCGTCGAAGCCGACCTCCGCCGACACGTCCGTGAACGACGGCCCCGGGCCGCCCGACCAGAGCAGGTCCGGGAACTCCAGGTGGCCCTCCAGCGCCGCCCCGAAGCACGGGCCGCTCGCCTGCGCCGCGTCCATGTAGCCGTCCGCGTCCAGGTCGACGAGCTCGAACGACCAGCCCACCGTCTGGAAGTCGGGCACCGGATCCGCGGGGAGCAGCCCCAGCGCCGCCCCGACCTCGATGTAGCCGTCGGGCGAGCTGGCGAGGCACCGCGGCGGACCCGAGTCGGACAGGCAGTAGTCGAGCTGGCCGTCGAGGTTCCAGTCCCAGCCGTCGATCCCCATCGCCTCCATCTCGAGCGCGGCCCCGATGTCGGCCGCGTCGTCCACCAGGATGGGCCGACCCGACGCGTCCACCCCGTCGTTGCGCCAGAACGCCGACGGCGGCCCCCGGTCCGAGGGCACGAACACGTCGAAGTCCCCGTCGCCGTCGCGGTCGGTGAGGTGGGCGAGCAGGGTCACCGAGCCGTCCTCGGTCGCGAGCAGCGCGCCCCCGTCGACGAAGCGGCCGACGCCGTCCCCCAGCGCCACCCGGTCGGCGGACGCCTGCAGCTCCTCCCCCGGCCCGGGGTCGGCGAGCCCGCCCGACGCGAACACGACGTCGAGGTTGCCGTCGCCGTTGACGTCCCCGAAGCCCGCGGACAGGAAGCCTCCGGGCCCGCCGGGCTCCCGCCACGCGAGCTCCCCCGGCCCGAACTGCAGGTCGCCCCGGTTGCGGTACAGGACCAGCCGATCCGCCCCCACGGCGACGACGTCGACCCAGGCGTCGCCGTCGAGGTCGATCGCGGCGAGCGCGCTCGCCTGGGGTGACTCGCCGCCCGCCTCGAACGCGTCGGTGACCGCCTCGAACGCGCCGTCGTCGTTCCGGAGCAGCTTCGGGGGACCGATCCCGTCGAGCATCAGCACCTCGGGATCGCCGTCCCGATCCAGGTCGTGCAGGACGAGCGCGCCCCCCAGCCCGTAGGTGCCGGTGGACGGCGGACCGTCGGTCAACCCCCGGGCGGAGGCCTCCTCGCTGAACCGGTCGATGCCGTCGACCGGGTCGTCGCACGGCCGCTCCGGCCCCGCCTCCCACCGGTCGGGCAGCCCCTCCGGCGTCGGCTCCGGGGTCGGCGCCGGGGTCGGATCCGGGCCCGGGCCGCCGGGGCAGCCAGACAGCAGGACCACGGCCAGAGCGGTCGTTGGCAGGCGTCGCTCGATTTGTTCAGGGTACGGGCTCCGCTAGAGTGCCCGCCATGCTGAACCCTGCCCTGCTCCGGCACGTCCTGATCCTGGCCGCCCTGCTCCTGCCCGCCTCGGCGGTCGCCCAGGGCGCGGCGCCGAAGGTCTCCTTCGACATCGACGGCTACTACCGCGCCCGCGGCCACCTGTTCGTCAACCTGTTCGACAAGGACTTCCCCAAGGACGGCGGGCGCGACGTCGCCGTGTACTACTTCAACGGGGACGACGAGACGTTCGGCGAGATCCCCTGGGTGCAGGACTTCCAGGGTCGCTACCCCAACGCCACCGGCACCCAGGTCGAGCAGGCCTACTGCCGGCAGTTCGCGACCCAGTGCCGCCAGTCGATCACCAACCCCGGCACCACCGGCTGGTTCGTTCAGAAGGGTCGCTTCGAGCCGATCATCACCCTGGGCGGGATGAAGCTGCAGGCGACGGTCGACGTGCTCGACAACGTGGTCTGGGGTGACAACGAGAACCTCGCGGCGACCCCCCTGTTCGCCGGGGACCCGTCCGCGACCCAGCAGGGCGGCGACGTGGTCGACTCGATCCGCGTCAAGCGGCTGTGGCTGGAGTGGTCCACGGCGTTCGGCCTGCTGCGGGTGGGCCGACAGCCGTCGAACTGGGGGCTCGGGCTGCTCGCCAACGACGGCAACGGCTTCAAGAACGACTTCGGCGACGCGTACGGCGGCTCCACCTACGACCGCATCATCTTCGCCACCCGCCCGGTCACCCTGGTCAAGGGCATCGTCGCCATCGCCACCGGCAAGCCGACGCCGAGCGCGGCGGACGACCCCGGGATCATCATCGCGGTCGGCTTCGACAAGCTCGTCGAGAGCAGCGCCATCACGTTCAAGCGGCGGCTCTCCGACGACGACACGATCGCGGACGAGAACGCCGAGGGCACCGCCGGCATCCGCGAGTCGCCGATCTGGCTGGCCGACTCCGGCGACGACGTGCTCGAGATGATCTACGTGCTGGTCTTCAAGCGGGAGGACTGGCGCGTCGGCGACCAGCTGATGGACCTGACGGTCGGCACCTACTGGGTCAACCGCTGGCAGCGGGAGACCGGCAGCAACGTCTGGATCCCCGACCTGTACATCAAGTGGGGGATGGTCGGCCTCTTCTTCGAGGGCGAGCTGTACTACATCTTCGGCAAGACCGACGCCATCGCCCCCGACTACGACAAGACCACCACCGCCAACATCCTCGGCTGGACCTGGAAGTTCGGGTACGAGAACCCGTACATCACCGGCCTGTTCGAGATGGGCTCGGCCAGCGGCGACGACCAGATCCTGGACGACCGGTTCACGGGCCGGCCGCTCCACCGCGACTACAACGTCGGCCTCATCCTGTACGAGCAGGTGCTTGCGCAGCGCACCATCGAGAAGTTCGTGGGCGATCCGGACACCGCGGGCCTCTGGAGCAACAGCGGCGTCTACAACTCGACCTACATCAACCCCCGCTTCAAGTGGCGGCCCGGTGACATCTACGAGATCCGGGTCGGCTTCCTGATGGCGTGGGCCAACCAGGTGGACGGCGCGATCATCCCCTACCTGACCAGCGACGCCGGCGTGCGCGAGGAGCCGGGCAACATCACCGAGAGCAAGCTGCTCGGCACCGAGATCGACATCGGCCTGCACATGAAGTGGGCCGACGAGCACATCCTGATCTCGGTCGAGGGCGGCTACATGCGGGCCGGCCCGCGCCTCGGCCGCATGACCCAGTACGCCGATCCGTCGACCTCGACGGTCGCCCTCCCCTACACCGCGGCGCAGTACCGGGCCATCGAGCGCCGGCTGAACAACATCTTCACGGTGCAGGCGCGGCTGGCGTTCGTCTTCTGATGGAGCTCGAAGAAGGCTGGATCCACCGCACGCCGGTGCGCGTGCAGTTCGACGAGGTGGACCAGTACGGCATCGTCCACCACACGAAGTACTTCATCTACTTCGAGCGGGCCCGCGTCGAGCTGATGGGCGTGCTCGGCATGCGCGCCGATCTGATGGCCCCGACCGCGCCTCCGGAACGAGTCTCCTCGGCCCCCCGTCCCGATCTCGGCGTCGCTCCTCGATCGAAGGGGAGCGACCCTGCTCCCTCGTCGCTCCTTGACCTCGGGCCGGGGTCCCCTCGGATCCAGCGGCCCTCCGGCACGGTCGGGACCATACCGGACGGCCTCGGGCTGATCGTGGCGGGGGCCGACGTGAAGTTCCGCGCCAGCGCCCGGTTCCTGGACGACCTCGTCGTCGAGCAGGGCTGCCGCAAGGTGGGGGCGTCACGCATCGAGCTGGCCTACCGGATCCTGCGGGGTGTCGAGATCGTCTGCACCGCCGTCCTGGTGCTCGCGTTCGTGGGACAGGACGGCCGACCGTGCCGCTCCCCGGACCACATCCGCGCCGGCCTCAAGCGCATGGGGGAGCCGGGGACCCACCGCTGATGCCGCTGCGGGACACGGTCCGGGCGGCGCTCCTCCTCAAGGCCTGGCGCGCCGACCCGAAGCGACGGGACGAGGTCTGGCCCCACGACGGGCTCGGCGTGGTCATGGACCCCGCGGTCACCGCCCCCTCGCCCCGGTTCGGCTGGTCGCCCCAGGTGACGCTCTGCGACGCGCTCGACGTCCGGCCGGGGGAGCGGCTGCTCGACCTGCTGTGCGCCGGCGGCCTCGTCTCCCTCGCGGCGGCCCGGCGGGGGGCGGCCGTCGTCGCCGTCGACCCCGACGAGCGGGCGCTCGCCTGCCTGCGGCGAGGGGCGCTGATGGCCGGCGTGCCGGTGCCCGAGTTGACGCTCGGGGAGGGGCCGGAGGCGGCCGACCACGCCACCTTCGACGTCGTCACCTGGACTGCGCCGTTCCTGTCCGCGACGCGCTCCCACCCCCGGGACGCGCGGCTCGTCCGGGGGGACGAGGCGGCGGTGGGGGCGACCTTGCGCGACGTCGCGGGGCGGCTGAACCGGGGCGGGCGACTGCTCGTGCCGTGGCCCGACCGGGACGCCCGGGGCTGGCTGGCCGACGCGTTCGCCGACGCCGGGCTGCGCTTCAGCGCGACCTCCGGTGGGCGATACCGGGTGATCGGACCGGTGAGCCTCTATCGCGCCTGGACACCGCGCCGCGGCGAGCGACCCGGCGAGGTCGGCGCTAGCGAGACGTTGCCCGGCGCCGGCGCCGTCCGGCTGCGCTGAGCGCGAACGCCCCGACCAGCAGCCAGGCCGACGAGGCGCCGGACCCGGCCGCGCTTACGGCGCAGGAGCAGCCCTGCAGGCACTCCTCCTGGAGGGGGTCGGGCTCGCCGTCGCAGTCGTGATCCAGCTCGCCGTCGCAGACGACGGGGGCGCCGGGGTAGACGGTGCTGCGCTGGTCGTCGCAGTCACTGGTGCAGCCGCTGAAGCCGTCGCCGTCGTCGTCGTGGTCTTCGTCGATCTGCAGGGCGCAGTCGTTGTCGAGGCCGTCGCACGCCTCGGCGAAGGCGGCCGCCACCGCGGGGTCGGCGTCGTCGCAGTCGCCGGCGCAGACGCGCTGACCGTCGGCGTCGGCGTCGGCCTCGTCGTCCGGCACGCCCCCCTCGCACTCCGTGTCCAGGCCCTCGCCCCCCTCGGGCAGGC
>CAYQEG010000334.1:0-7002 GCA_964416435.1 uncultured Rickettsiales bacterium | reverse complement strand
CACTACCTACCGCGGCGCCCCCGAGTCCTGCGACACCATCGACAGCCACTGCGACGGCAGCCTCGGCGACGAGTTCCCCAACTTCGACTCCGACTCCGACCCGGACTGCATCGACAACGACATCGACGGCGACGGCGACGACAACACCACCGACTGCGACGACTTCGACGACGACATCTACAACGGCGCCCCGGAGCTCTGCGACGAGATCGACAGCGACTGCGACGGCTCGCTCGCCGACGAGCAGGGCGACCTGGACGGGGACGACTCCCCGGACTGCGTCGACCCCGACATCGACGGCGACGACTACCTCAACTTCAACGACTGCGACGACTTCGACGACACGATCTTCCCGGGTGCGGCGGAGATCTGCGACGGCGTCGACGACGACTGCGACGGCAGCATCGTGGACGAGTTCGACGACACCGACGGCGACCTCGACCCCGACTGCAACGACTTCGACGACGACAACGACGGCGTCACCGACGACGACGAGGCGCTGGTCGGCAGCGACCCGCTCTCGGGCGACAGCGACGGCGACGGCTTCGGCGACCTGCAGGAGATCGGCGGCGACGCCGAGAACCCGACGGACAGCGACGGCGACGGCATCTGGGACGCCATCGACGAGGACGATGACAACGACGGCATCCCGAGCGCCGACGAAGGCCCCTACGACCCGGACGCCGACGGCTTCGGCAACTGGCTCGACGAGGACAGCGACGGCGACGGCATCTCCGACCTGGACGAGACCGACGACGACGCGGACGCCGACGGCACGCCCAACTACCTGGACCTCGACAGCGACAACAACGGCCTGACGGACACCGAAGACGGCGACGGAGACGCGGACGAGGACGGCATCCCGGACTACAAGGACCTGGACGACACCGACGGCCCCGACGCCGACCCCGACGGCGACGGCCTGAGCAACTCCGAAGAGGTCGAGCTGGGCACGGACCCGGAGAACGCAGACTCGGACGGGGACGGACTCGATGACGGCGTCGAGGTCGGCAGCGACGTGGGCGCGCCCACCGACACCGACGGCGACGGCGACATCAACGCGCTGGACGGCGACGACGACGGCGACACGATCGCGACCGCCGACGAGCTGACGGTCGACGCCGACGGCGACGGCGAGGCGGACGACGACTACGACGAGGACGGCACCACCAACGACCTGGACGACGACTCCGACGACGACGGCCTCTCCGACGAGTTCGAAGGCGACGGCGACTTCGACGGCGACGGCGCGCCCAACTACGTGGACGAGGACGCCGACGGCGACTCCATCTCCGACGAGGACGAGGGCGACGTCGACACCGACGGTGACGGCTCCCCCGACAGCTACGATCTCGACTCGGACGGCGACGGCTTCGCGGACGACAAGGAAGGCGCTGGCGACCTCGACGAGGACGGCGTGCCCAACTACCAGGACCTCGACGTGGACGGCGACGGCTTCACCGACGAAGAGGAAGGCGAGGGCGACGACGACGGGGACGGCACGCCCAACTGGCTCGATCCCGACGACAGCGACGGCCCGGCCGTCGACGCGGACGAGGACGGCCTGACCAACGGCGAAGAGGCCGAGCTCGGGACCGACGCCTACGACGCGGACACCGACGACGACGGCATCGACGACGGCGTCGAGGTCAACGAGACCGGCACCGACCCGACGTCGGCCGACTCGGACGGCGACGGCCTGGATGACCTCGAGGAGATCGAGGACTACGGCACCGACCCGAACAACGAAGACACCGACGGCGACACCCTGACCGACGGCGAAGAGGTCGACACCCACGGCACGGACCCGCTGCTCGCGGACACCGACGAGGACGGCCTGGACGACGACGTCGAGGTGGAGGTGGGCACCGACCCGCTGGACGAAGACACCGACGGCGACGGCATCCTCGACGGCCCCGACGGCCTCGAGGACGTGGACGACGACGGCCTCATCGGCGCCCTCGACCCGGACAACACGGACGGCCCGACCCAGGACCCGGACGAGGACGGGCTGACCAACGCCGAGGAAGAGGAGCAGGGGACCGACCCGCAGGACGCCGACTCGGATGACGACGGGCTGACGGACGGCGAAGAGGTCAACGACCACGGCACCGACCCGCTCGACCCGAACACCGACGGCGACGGCTACACGGACGGCGAGGAGATCGCCGAGGGCTGGGATCCGCTCGATCCCGAGGACCCCGACCTGGACGCGTGCAACTGCGAGAGCAGCATCGGCGGCGGCAGCAGCAGCCTGCTCGGGCTGGGCCTGCTCGCGCTCCTGGGGGTGGTGCGCCGGCGGCTGTAGTTTTTTTCGCCCCGTGGAAACGTGACGGGGGCGGCAGCACACTGATCCAGCACCGGAATGCCCGGTGGATTGTGGCCCCTCGCCTCGGCGGGCTGATTACACTGCCACGCCTGTAGAAGCCCCCTGGAGGAAGAATGTCGCTTCGCCCCGCCCTCTTGCTGCTGCTCGCCGCCCTGGTCGCGTGCGGTCCCACCGAGCCTCCCGACGCCGACGGCGACGGCCTCAGCGATGAGGACGAGGACAAGGTCGGCACCGATCCCGACAACCCGGACAGCGATGGCGACGGCCTCACCGACGGCGACGAGGTGTGGGAGCACGAGACCAACCCGCTCGACGCGGACACGGACGGCGACGGGTACGACGACGCGCTGGAGATCTCAGAGGGGCTCGACCCGACGGACGACGAGTCCGCGTTCTACGAGGGCGGCTGGCCGTTCAACCCGAACAAGGACGACATCGACGGCGCGGATCCGGACGACGTGGTCGACCAGGGCGACGTGATCGCCAACCTCCGGGGCATCGACCAGTTCGGGGACGAGTTCCAGCTGTACGACCTGCTGGGCCACGGCCGACCGGTCATCCTGGACGTCTCGGCGGAGTGGTGCCCGCCCTGCCGCGCGACCTCCTCGTGGCTCGCCGGGATCAACGACCAGGTGGGGCTGAACAGCGAGTACCCGGGCTTCCTCGACAAGATCGAGTCGGGCGACATCTACTGGGTCACGTTCATGGACCAGAACAACTCGGGCAGCCAGCCGACCGAGCAGACCTCCGAGGACTGGGACGAGGACTTCCCGAACGAGAACGTGCCGGTCGCGGCGAGCGAAGTGACCAACCTCGCCATCAGCCATATGGGCCAGAACGGCTTCCCCAACCTGCATTGCATCGGCTCCGACGGCACGGTCGAGTACATGAACGAGCGCAACTCGCAGTTCCTCGACTTCAACGCCCTCGGCTGCGCGATGGACCTCGCCCCGTAGCGAGGCCCCGCGCCCTCAGCCCAGGAAGCACTTCCCCTCGCCCCGGTAGGTCGGCACGCGACGTTCGATCGCGTCGGCCCGGACGAGCAGGTACTCACTGAAGTGTTCGGCGAGCTCGCCCGCCTTGGCGTGCCGGAAGAAGACCGGATCCCCCAGCCCCAGCTCGACGGCGCATCCCTTCGTCCGCAGCGGCGTCTGCACCTCCCCGGCCGCCTCCATCGGCGTCAGCGCGAGCCCCGGCGGCAGCCAGGGCAGCGGGTGCTTGTCCAGGCCGGGCTCCCCGGACGCGATGTAGCCTCCGCCGTGACAGGTCACGACGCCGGGCCCGGGCACCCGGACGACCTGCAGAGCGAACATCGCCGCCGGGGTGAACTCCAGGTCGGAGTAGTAGTCGAACAGGTGGCTGTCCAGGAACCCGCTGCCGGCGGTCACCTCGGTCAGCGCCTCCTCCTCGGTCGAGAGGTGCACGCTGCCGGTGCCGCCGCCGTTGAACACGGGGCAGGCCAGCCCCCGCGCCGCGAGCCCGTCGGCGATGGCCGCCCGGGTGCGCGCCACGGACGGCCGCGAGCGCCGGCGGACCAGCCGTCGGGCCGGGTTCATCAACGGCGAGAACGGGTTGGCGTCCTGCAGGCCCGCGATCTGCGCCTCGTAGCCCATGACTCCGTGCAGCCGCAGGTGCGGGTGGTCCCCCACCCGGTCCGCCAGCTCGACCACGTCGGCGGCGGTGCGCAGGGGGCTGCGTCGGACCCCGAGGTGGGCCAGCTTGCCGACCGGGCGCCAGGACATGTCGACCTCGACGATGACCGGGATGACCCCGCCCACCTCGGCCGCGGCTCCCTCCAGGCGCCGCAGATGCTCGGCCGAGTCCACGACGACGCTGACCACCGCGTCACCCTCGTTGAGGCGAGCGAGCCGGTGGCCGTCGCTCGGCTGCACGGTCGGGTAGGCGACCAGCACGTCGTCGAAGCCGGACTGCACGAGGTGTTCGGCCTCGGTGGCGGCGTAGGCCATCACCCCGCGGATGTGGTCGCCGCCGGCCGCGTCGAGGTAGCGCAGGAGCTCGGTGCAGCGGATGGACTTGCTCGCCACGCGCAGCGTCTTGCCAGCGGCCCGTACGGGCCCGAGCAAGCGCTCGAGGTTGCGATCGACGGCGTCGAGATCGACGAGCGCGCAGGGCAGCGGCTCGTCGGCGAGGGCCGCTCGGTATCGCTCCCAGCTCAACGCGCGCTCCCCACCTGTACGGAACCCCCCAGGGCCGACTATCCTGACGCCCGGAGGCCGGCCGAGCAAGCCGGAGAGTGATGCCGAAGATCAGTGTCTACCGAGGCCGCACGCACCTTTTCGATCACTGGATCGAGAAGGACGAGGTCGTCATCGGCCGCAGCGCCGACGCAGAGATCCCGCTCGACAGCCCCGCCGCGTCGCGGCGGCATTGCCGCATCGTGCGTCGCCAGCACTCGTACGTGCTGGAGGAGCTCGGGGCCAAGAACGGCCTGTTCGTCAACGGCAAGTACTGCAACGTGCACACGATGAAGGACGGCGATCGCATCGAGATCGCCGACCTGATCCTGGCGTTCAGCCACTCCCGCTCGGAGATGCGCCACGACCAGGCGGTCCGAGGGGCGCAGCGCGGCGCCGCGTTCCGGATCACGACCGCCGAGGTCGAGCGCGCGATGCACAAGGGCAACGCCGACGCCAAGGGCCAGCGGGTCCGGGCGAGCGCCGCGTCCGCGAGCGCCAAGCAGACCACCGCGGTCTCCCCGGACGAGCTGGCCAAGCTGATGTCGGAGATGCAGAAGAAGCTGCAGGCCCACGTCGAGGTGCAGGTCAACGGACAGCACCTGCGCACCGCGCTGGTCCGCGACAGCTACCTCGTCGGCTTCGTCGAGGGCTGCGACATCCACCTGGGCGCCCGCCCGTGGCCGTGGGGCAAGCTGGCCGCCAAGGTCCTCAAGATGACCGACGGCAACCACAAGCTGGAGCGGCTCAGCAAGTGGGTCGGGATCAAGGTCGGCGGCGAGAAGATGGGCGCTGCCCACATCCTGCGGGACAAGGACGTCATCGAGATCGGAGGCGTCAAGCTGCGCTACCTGGGCCGCTCAGAGATGGCCAAGTAGACGTCAGCTCGGCCGCTGCCCGACATAGCGGGCGCGCGGGCGCAGCAGGAACCCGGCCCGGCGCTGCTCCAGCGCGTGCGCGACCCAGCCCGCCGAGCGACCGATCGCGAACAGCGCCTCGGCCGATCCCCGGGGGAGCCCCAGCGCGGAGCTGAGCCCGACCAGGCCGATGTCCAACGTCGGCGGGGCGTGGCCGAGGTGGGCCATCTCGGCCACCACCGCGAGCAGGATCTTCACCCGGGGGCGATCGGCGCCCAGCTCCCGGGCGACCTCGACCAGCGGAGCGGTCCGGGGGTCTCCCCCCTCGTACAGCGGGTGGCCGAAGCCCGGCACGGTCTCCCCTCGGGCGGCTCGAGCCCGGATCACCTCGCCGGCGCGATCGGGCCGGCCGACCTCGTCCAGCAGGGCCTCGACGCGCTCGCAGGCGCCGCCGTGTCGCCACCCGGAGAGGGCAGCGAGGGCGGCGGAGATGCAGGCGTACAGGTCGGCGCCGGTGGACGCGGCGACGCGGGCGGCGAACGTCGAGGCGTTGAGGCCGTGATCCGCGCAGAGGACCAGCGCGCGGTCGACCGCCGCCACCGCCGGCTCGGAGGTCTCGGTCCCCAGCGCGCGAAGCACGGTCGCGGCGACGGTGCGCTCCCCCAGGGCGGGTCCGCATCGCCCGATGTCCTGGCCGAGGGCGAGCAGCGCGGCCATGCGGCGAACGAGCCGGCGGCCGCGGTGCAGCTCGGCCGACTCCGCCGCGCCGAACCGCTCGTCGTCCCGGGCGGCGAGCACCGGCACGGCGACGCCGAGGGACGGCAGCGGCGGCGTACCCGGCGGCACGGCGGAGAGCAGGTCGACGGGCACCAGCCCGAGCCCGCGGGTGACCCACCCCGGCCGCACCGGCGGCAGCGCGCCGGTCCACAGCAGCTCGGCAACAGCCTCGAAGGGCTGGTCGAGGAGGTCGGCGATGGGGCGGCCGCGGTACAGCAGGCCGGCGTCGGGCTCGATGCCGGTCAGCTCGGTGCTGAGCACCGGCTCGCCCCACCGCAGGGCTCCCCCGGCGACGGCGCCGTGCCCGGAGCGAGCGTCGTGCCGGGCCTTGAGGCGATCCAGGTCGGACCGGCGATAGCGCTTGGAGCGCCCCCCCGGCTTGGGCCCCGGCACGGACTGGAGCAGCCCCCGGCTGGCGTAGGTGTAGAGCGAAGAGACCTTGATATCCAGGTATTTGGCCGCTTCAGCGGCGGTCAGCAGGTCAGTCATGTCTGCCTCCTTCTCGATCGACTCTATTGACTCAATATATGTCGATCAAGTCGATAGATGAATCGATGTCGGGTTCTTGTTGGGGAGGGCTTGGGGTGGCCAGGTGGGAGATGACCCGTCTCGGCACGGATTGGCGGGGTGCGCCGCCAACCAGCGGCGAGATGACCCGTCTCGGCACCAGTTGGCGGGGTGCGCCGCCAACCAGGTGGGAGATGACCCGTCTCGGGACTGCTTGGCGGGGTGGGCAGGGCCGCCAACCAGGTGGGAGATGACCCGTCTCGGCACCAGTTGGCGGGGTCCGCCGCCAACCAGGTGGGAGATGACCCGTCTCGGCACCAGTTGGCGGGGTCCGCCG
>CAYQEG010000333.1:0-7029 GCA_964416435.1 uncultured Rickettsiales bacterium | reverse complement strand
CGACGACGACGACACGGGCGTGGTCGACGACGACGACTCGGCCGACGACGTGGTGCTCGGCGGGGGCCCGGAGTGCGGCTGCTCGGCCGGCCCGGCGTCGGGCTCGTCGTGGGCGTGGCTGGCGCTGGGGCTCCTGGGGGCGATCAGGCTGCGACGCCGACCGTGATGTAGGCTCCGCCGCCGTGGCGACCTACGACATCATCTACGCGCCCGGCCACCCGGCGATGCAGTACCACATCGCCCAGACCGGCCACCGGTTCCACATCCTGGCCAACTGGGAGCAGTTCGCGGGCTGGCGTCCGCGGCCGCCCAACGTCACCAGCCTGTTCGACGCGTACGACGACTCCCACCTGCGGCTGAGCCCCGCCGACTTCCACGACATGCTGAAGCCGGGCAACCCCTACGGTTTCCCGGAGCGCTACGACTTCGCGTGGTCGATGTGGAACGAGCAGTTCAAGGTGTTCCGCGGGCTGCCGGTCAAGCGGGTGCACCGGGTCGCCAAGTTCGCGGAGCTCGAGGCGTCCGACTACGACCTCGCGCTGGGCAGCGACGACTACGTGCTGGCGTCCTACTACCGGTACACGGTCGACGAGATCGAGGCGAAGTACGGGGTCCGGATCCCGCTGATCGAGCTGGGGTTGAACCACGACACGTACAGCGGCTGGACGGGCGAGGACCCGACGATCCTCACGGTCGTGCACAGCTGGCAGGACCGCGGCTGGAACCACCACGTCTGGGCCGAGGCGACCGCGGATCTGCCGACCCGCCACGTCGACCACCTCAACCCCGGGCCCGAGGGCACGCTGGACTTCGACCAGCTGCGGGAGCAGATGCGTCGCTGCCGCGTCTACTGGCACGACGGCGAGAACGAGTACACCGTCGCCCTGCTCGAGGCGATGATGACCGGCGCGCCGATCGTCACCGCGACGATGCCGTTCGTGGAGCGGCACGTGCAGCACGGCGTCAACGGGTTCATCAGCGACGACCCCTACGAGCTGCGGGACTACTGCCGGATGCTCCTGGACGACGTGGACCTCGCCACGAAGATGGGCGCCGAGAGCCGCCGCATCGCCCTGGAGCGGTACGACGAGGAGCGCTGGGTGAAGCAATGGAACACGCTGTTCGACGACTTCATGGACGGCCGGCGCCCCTACTGAGCCCGCGGGCCGTGCGAGTTGCACGAGATCTGCACAAACGCTGCTGGGGACCGCCTCGAACCCGTGACGGGATCGCCGGTCTGACTTCCTAGGTTGCGGATGTGGGTGCCGAGGCGCCCCGCCCCGCCAGGAGGTCGCCCATGCACGTCAAGTTCATCCTGCCCGCGCTGACGGAAGCCACGTCGCCACACTTTCGACCGATCAAGTACTCGCTGTTCCCGCCCCTGGGGCTGGCGACGCTGGCGGCGTACCTCGATCCGAGCGACACCGCGGAGATCGTGGACGAGCACGTGCAGACGCTGGACTGGCACGACCACCCCGACCTGGTCGTGGTGCAGGTCTACATCACCAACGCCTGGCGCGCGTACGAGATCGCCGACCACTACCGGGCCCGCGGCTGCCGCGTGGCGCTCGGCGGGCTGCACGTCACGAGCCTGCCGGAGGAGGCCGCTCCCCACGCGGACAGCCTCTTCATCGGCCCCGGCGAGCAGACCTTCCCGCAGTTCCTGGCCGATCTGCGGGCCGGCACGCCGCGGGCCCGGTACACCTCGAGGTCGGGCCGGACGCTGGCTGGGCTTCCGCCGATCCGGCGGGACCTGATCGACCGGTCGCTGTACCTGGTGCCCAACTCGATCGTGGTCAGCCGGGGCTGCCCCCACCGCTGCGGGTTCTGCTACCGCGACGCCTTCTTCGGCGGCGGCAAGGGCTTCTACACGCAGGCGGTGGACGACGCGCTGGCTGAGATCGACCGGCTGCCGGGCAAGCACCTGTACTTCCTGGACGACCACCTGCTCGGCAACCCCCGGTTCGCTCGGGGGCTGTTCGATGGCCTGCGGGGCATGGACCGGCTGTTCCAGGGGGCCGCGACGGTGGCGTCGATCCTCAAGGGTGATCTGATCGAGCGAGCCGCCGAGGCGGGGCTCCGCAGCGTGTTCATCGGCTTCGAGTCCCTCGACGAGGGGAACTTGGCGGCGGCCAACAAGGGGCACAACCTTCCGGCAGGAGCCGGAGGGTCACGTGCATCGCGCAGCGGTGCGCGCCCGAAGGGCGGCGCCCAGGACGGGCGCCGTAACCGGGGACAGCAGTACGACGCGGCGATCCGGCGGCTGGACGACCTGGGGGTGATGGTCAACGGCAGCTTCGTGTTCGGTCTGGACAGCGACGGGCCGGACGTCTTCTCACGCACGGTCGACTGGGCGGCGAGCCGGGGGCTGGTCACGGCGACCTTCCACGTCGCGACGCCCTACCCGGGCACGGCGTACTTCGAGCGGATCCAGTCTCAGGGGCGGCTGCTGCACCGGGACTGGGCTCGCTACGACACCCGCCAGGCGGTGTTCCAGCCGGCGCGGCTCACGCCGCAGCAGCTGGAGGACGGCTACTGGCGGTCGTACCGGGACTTCTACACGTGGCGGAACATCGGCCGCGCGGCGAGCGCTCACGCCGACCCGCGGGACCGGCTGCGGCACCTGGCGTACGCCGGGGCGTGGAAGAAGCTGGAGCCGATGTGGGACAAGGTGATCCGCAACCGGGCTCTGCGGCGGATGCGCCCGTTGCTCGAGGAGGTGCTGACGGCGGGGCGGGACCGGCGGCGGCTGGCCGCGCCGCCGAGCGTGGCCGCCCGGGCGTCGAGGGCGGCCTGATGTCCGGGGCGCGGCTGCTGGACCTGGCGCTCGCGAGCGTCGGCGTGGCCCTCTTCGGGCCGGTCATCGGCCTGCTCGCGGTGGCGATCAAGCTGGAGGACGGCGGGGACGTGTTCTTCCGCCAGGATCGGGTGGGGCGGGACCGGCGGCCGATCGTCGTGCTGAAGGTCCGTTCGATGCGCGACGGGGAGGTGACCCGGGTCGGTCGCTGGGTGCGCGCGACCGGCCTGGACGAGACGGCCCAGTTCTTCAACGTGCTGCGCGGCGACATGAGCGTCGTGGGGCCGAGGCCGCTGACCGCGGACGACGTGCAGCGGTTGGGGTGGGGAGAGCCGTCGTACGACTGGCGGTTCGATGTGCCACCGGGGATCACGGGGCTGGCGCAGCTGTTCGCGGTGCCGGGGGTCGCGTCGTCGGTGGCGATGGACGCGGCGTACGTCGGTGATGCGTCGGCGTGGCTCGACCTGCAGGTGGTGGCCGCCTCCTTCGCGTGCAACGTGTTCGGCAAGCGGCGGGTCAAGGGGTGGCTGGGCCGTCACCGGTACGCGTCGTTGGCGGCGACCGCCGTGGGATGCGATGGTTCGCCCCATGGCGCGGGTGCTCGTAGCGGATGACGACGCCCACCTCCGGGAGGTGGTGCGCTTCGCCCTGGAGCGGGACGGCCACGACGTGGTGGAGGTAGCCGACGGGCTCGCCGCGGTCGCCGCCGCGGGCGCCGCGGATGTCATCGTGCTCGACGTGGTGATGCCAGAGCTGGACGGCCTGGAGGCGTGTCGTCGGATCCGGGCCGCCAGCGCCGTGCCGATCCTGATGCTGTCGAGCCGGGACGAGGAGCTGGACCGGATTCTGGGTCTGGAGATCGGCGCGGACGACTACGTCACCAAGCCGTTCAGCCCCCGGGAGCTTGCGACGCGGGTCAAGACGCTGCTGAGACGGGTGGCGCTCGACGCGGCCCGGGTCGCGCCCGGGGGGGACGGTCCGGTCGTGGCCGGCGAGCTGTCGATGGACGCGGCGCGGCACACCGTGAGTTGGGCTGAGCAGCCGCTCACGCTCACGGTGATCGAGTTCGAACTGCTGCTCGCGCTGGCCCGGCGTCCGGGCAACGTGCTCACGCGGGGGCAGCTGGTGGAGCACGCCTGGGGGCCGGCTCACGCGGTGTCGGACCGCACGGTGGACAGCCACGTGCGTCGGATCCGGGCGAAGCTGCGGGCGGTCGGCGCGGACCCCATCGAGACGGTCCATGGGCTCGGCTACCGACTCGGCGGCTGAGGCGGCGAAGCGCGCCGGCGCGCCGTCGATCCCGCGCCTGCTCGGGGCGGTGCACCTGGCGATCCTCCTGGTCCCGGTGGTGGCGTTGTTGGTGCTCCGACTGGCCGACGTGCAGCTGGTGGAGGCGACGGAGCGACGGCTGATCGCCGAGGCGGTGGTGGTGTCCGAGGCGTATCGCGCGGAGCTGCTCCGGGCGGACGGCGGGGCGACGGACGCGCCGCCGGTCGCGCCACCCTGGGGGACGGACGAGCGGTACTGGCCGATCGCGCCGGTGATCGACCCGCGGGCGCTGGCGGTCCCGGAGCCGCCCCCCAGCGGGTCGGTGGCGGAGGCCGAGCGGACGGGCCCCGCCTGGCAGGCCGGCGCTGTGCTGGGGCCGCTGCTGGCGCGCAGTCAACGTCTGAACCTGGCCGGGGTGCGGGTGCTCGACGCGGACGGCTGCGTGGTCGGCAGCTCGGGCAGCCAGGTGGGCGATTGCCTGGCCGATCACCCGGAGGTCGTGGCCGCGCTGGGCGGCCGGTACGCGGCGGTGGGGCGTGAGCGCGTGAGCGACGAGCCGACGCCGGCGCTCACGTCGATCCGGCGGCGCGGGAAGATCCGACTGTTCGTGGCGGTGCCGGTGTTCGACGGCGGCGAGGTGGTGGGCGTGGTGCGGGCGTCGCGCACGGCGGTGGACCCGCTGGAGGTGGCGTGGCGGCACCGGGGGGTGCTGCTGCTCGCGCTGCTGCTGACGGCGGCGGGCACGTGGGCGATCAGCCGCTTCTTGTCCCGGAGCATCGCAGGGCCGGTGCGTCGGATCACGGACGAGGCGCGTCGGGTGGCCGGCGGGGGTCCCGAGGCGGCGCACCTGGCGCCCCCGACGGGGCGGGTGCCGGCGGAGGTGGCGGAGCTGGCAGACGCGCTCAGCACGATGACGGACCGGCTGGCCGGACACGCGGCGGAGGTCGCCGAGTTCGCCGCCACCCTGAGCCACGAACTGAAGACGCCGATCGCGTCGATCCGGGGGGCGACGGAGCTGCTCCGGGACGACTGGGAGACGATGAGCGCGGGGCAGCGGGAGCGGTTCCTGGCGAACGTGGACGACGACGCGGAGCGCATGCAGCGGCTGGTGACCCGGCTGCTGGTGCTGGCCCGGATCCGCGCCGATGACGACACCCCGGAGCCGGTAGACCTCTCGGGGGAGCTCCAGGCGCTGGCGGCGAGGCACGGCGACCGGGTCGAGCTCGACCTGCAGGGGGCCCCGCCGACGCTCGCGATTCCGGTCGACCACCTGCGCATGGCGGTCGGCAACCTGCTGGACAACGCGGTCGAGCACGGCGGCGAGGGGCCGGTCGCCCTCCGGGTGACCGCCGGCGACGACGGCCGCCTGCAGGTCCAGGTCCGCGACCACGGCCCGGGTATCAGCGAAGGCAACCGCCACCGCGTGTTCGACCGCTTCTTCACCACCCGCCGCGACGCCGGCGGCACGGGCCTGGGCCTGGCGATCGTGCAGGCCGTGGCCCACGCCCGCGGTGGCTCGGTCAGCTTCGAGACCGGACCGAGCGGAACGACGTTCACCCTCCTCCTCTGATTGCGGAGACCAGGTTTCCAGACCGCTCCTCCTCGCCCCCGCGGCCCGATCTCGGCGTCGCTCCTCGGTCACAAGGGAGCGACCTTGCTCCCTCGTCGCTCCTGGACCTCGAACCGCGGGGCCTTCGGATCCGCGGTCAACAAACCCGGTTCCCGCAATGACCCCGCCGCGACGCGACCGAACGAGCCGTTCCCTCCCACCGCGGCGGCACCAACCCGCCGCAACGCGACCGAACGAGCCGTTCCCCCACACCTGCGGCGGCACCAACCCGCCGCAACGCGACCGAACGAGCCGTTCCCCCACACCTGGGGCGGCACCAACCCGCCGCAACGCGACCGAACGAGCCGTTCCCTCCCACCGCGGCGGGTCACCCAGCCCGGGGGGTCCGTGCACGCTTGAGGGCGGCAACCGCGGTCCGCAAGCGAAGCTGGGAGAGCGTCGCGTCGACCGCTCCAGGCAGCGGGTCCCAGCGCCGAAGCCGCTCGACGCTTCGAGTACCGATCCCGAGGCGCCGCGAGAGCGCTGGCGCGGACAGTTCGGCGCCCGCGTGAACCGCCGCGATCCGCGCCGCCAGGCGGTCGACGTTCCGGCCCGTGAGACCGAGGACGCATCCCGCCGCGGCCGCCGCGTCGGCCAGCAGCGCCCAGTCGACGGGGCCGTCCCCGACCACCGGGAGCAATGCCTCGAGCTCCGCTCGACGAACCCGCGGAAGCAGGTCGCGAACCTGACGAATCGTCCAAGCGCCTCGCTGCCGCATACCCAGGAGGTCGGGGAGGTTGCTCCCTTCGAACAAGGGATCGAGATCCGTCCCGTGGTGGGGCTCCTGGCGAAGCACGTACCAGAACGCGTTCGAGAGGTGCCACTGGTCGGCGACCCTGCGCGGGTGGGCCGGTGAGAAGCCAACCCCCGGCCGGAGTCGATGTTGCAATGAGATCTCGATGCGCCGCGCCACCTCGAGGGCGACGGTCCGAGGCTCCGCTACCAACACGTGAATGTGCGTGTCCGCGATCCGGAACGCGAGTAGTCGAAACGGCCGACAGACCTTGAAGATCCCGACCACAGCCTTGCGGATCCTGGGAATGGACGACGCGATGACGCGAGAGTCCCGAAGCCGCAGCATCAGGTGGGTGCCCAGTTCACTCATCTTTGATTCCTCCTCATCTACAGAGAGGAACGAACGGGACCCCTCCGAGGGGTTCACAAAATTTGAAAAAGGTCGCCTGCCCGATCGCCTGAGCGGCTGTTTCCCGCCTCGTCGGCACCCGCCACAGCGGGGTTGAACAGACCGTTCGGGCGCGATGCGGCGGGGGGACACCGCCACAGCCGGGACGAACGCGTCGTTCGGGCGCGATGCGGCGGGGGGACACCGCCACAGCCGGGACGAACGCGTCGT
>CAYQEG010000332.1:0-7079 GCA_964416435.1 uncultured Rickettsiales bacterium | reverse complement strand
GCGGGCGCCGGCGTGCGCTCCACGGCGGGCGTCGCGCGCGCGGTCGGGGTCGGCGACGGTCGCGCGGTCGGCGTGGCGTCGACCGCGGGGCCGTCGGGCGGGGGCGTCGTGGGCTCGGCGTCCGCGACGGGGGAGGGCGCCTCGGGAGGGGAGTCCGGCGGGGCGCCTGGATCGGGGCCCAGCGCCCGGAGCGCGAGCACGCCGACGAGCGCGAGCACGACCACCCCGGTGAGGGCCCAGATCGACAGGATCAGTCCCCGGGGCACCGAGAAGCCGGACTCGTCGTCGGCCGGCTCGGGCGGGGGAGGTCGGCGCCTCGCGGGCTTCTGGTTGACCCCGGTGGAGCGCCGCCGCTTTCGGGTCGTCCCCTTGCTGCCGCCCGCCCCCCCGGTCCGGGCTCCCGCCGACGGCGTGCGGGGGCTCTCCAGCGCCTCGGGCGGCGGCTTCGGCGGTTCGTCCGAGCTGACCTCGCCCGTGGCCTTGGCGAGCAGGTCGCTCCAGGCGTGCTCCCCGCTCGGCAGCGTGCGCGCGGTGCCGGTCTCCGTGGCGGCGCCCCCCTCGGCCTCGGCCCGGGACAGCAGGTCGAGGAACTGGCCGTAGTCGGCCGTCACTTCGAGCGCCGCCTCGATCTGAACGAGGTCCGCCTCGACATCGGCCGCGGCCTGGTAGCGCTCGGCGGGGTCCCGGGCGAGGAGCTTCTCGACGACCGGCGCGAGCGCCGGCATGAGCTCGCGCACCGGCGCGACCTCGTCGGCGGGGGCCCGGTTGAGCATCTGCCAGAAGATGGTGGCGACCGCGTCCCCGCCGAACAGCCGCTCCACGGTGACCAGCTCGTACAGGATGCAGCCGAGGCCGAAGAGGTCGACGGGCGGGGCGAAGTCGCGGCTGCCGGCCCAGCTCTCCGGGGCGATGTAGGCGGGGGTCCCCTTGGCCGCGCCGGTCGCCGTCGCGGCGGCCGCGCCGACGACCTTGGCGACGCCGAAGTCGGTCAGCTTCGCGACGCCGGTGCGGTCCACCAGGATGTTGGCCGGCTTCAGATCGCGGTGGAGGATGCAGGTCGGGCCGTCGTCATCCGACGCGGTGTGGGCTCGGTCGAGGGCGCGGGCGATGTCCAGGCCGAGGCGGACGATCACCGAGTCCGGCATCCGCACGCCAGCCCTCTGGAGGCGCTCGATCAGGTCCTCCAGCGTGCCGCCGTCGACGTACTCCATGACGACGGTCCAGGTGCCTTCGATCTCCTCCACCGCCAACACGTCGACGATGTTGGGGTGGCGGAGGGAGGCGACCAGGCGGGCCTCCTGCTGCAGCGACTCGATCTTGTCGGGGTCGGTGGTGCGCAGGAGCTTGAGGGCGACCTCCTTGCGGAACCCCAGCCCGGAGGTCTCGACGGCGAGCCAGACCTCGGCGAACGCGCCCGCTCCGAGCTCGCGCCCGAGGGTGAAGCGGCCGAACTTCTGACCTTCGGACCAAGCCACGATGGCGGCGCCTCCCGTCGCGTAGCGCGGAGGATACCAGCGCGACGATCGTGGGCCGGCGCGGCCCCGGGTGAGGCCGCGCCGGCTGCGCGCTCGTGGGGCGGGTCAGGCGGCGGGGGCGCCGTCCTGGACCTCGGGTCCACCGTTGGCGGCGTGGGACGCCAGCGGGTCGACGTCCGCCGGGGCGAGGGCGACCTCGAGGACCTCGGCCATGTCGCTGGCGAACACGATCTCCATCGCGTCGAGCACCCGGTCGGGGATCTCCACGATGTCGTGGCGGTTGCGCTCGGGCAGCACGACCGTCTTCAGCCCCGCCCGATGGGCGGCCAGGACCTTGGTCTTGATGCCGCCGACCGGCAGCACGCGACCGCGCAGCGTCGCCTCGCCCGTCATGCCGACCTCCGGGTTCACCCGGCGGTCCGTCAGCAGCGAGACCAGCGCCGTGAAGATCGTCACCCCGGCGGAGGGCCCGTCCTTGGGCACGCCTCCGGCGGGCACGTGGATGTGCAGGTCGCTCTCGTCCAGGAACGACGGGTCGACGCCGAGCACCGCCGCGTTGCTGCGCACGTAGGTCAGGGCGGCCTGGGCCGACTCCTTCATCACGTCGCCCAGCTGGCCGGTGATCTGCAGCTTGCCAGTCCCCCGCATGCGGGACGTCTCGATGAACAGGATGTCCCCGCCGACGGGCGTCCAGGCGAGCCCCGTCGCGACCCCCGGCAGGGCGGTGCGCGACGCGATCTCGTCGAAGAACCGGCGCTTGCCGAGGTGCTCGGCGAGCGTGGTCGGCGTGACCACCAGCGGCTCCGGCTTGCGGTCCGGCTCCCGCGCCAGCTGCAGCGACAGGGCACGGCAGAGCTTGCGGATGTTCCGCTGGAGCTGACGCACCCCCGACTCGCGGGTCCAGCCGGCGATGAGCTCGGCCAGCGCGTCGTCGTCGATCGACAGCAGCTCGTCGCCCAGGGCGTGCTTCTCCAGCTGCTTGGGGATCAGGTGGTCGCGGGCGATCTGCACCTTCTCGGCGACCGTGTAGCCGTCGATCTGGATGATCTCCATGCGGTCGCGGAGCGGCGCCGACAGCTGGCTCAGGTCGTTGGCGGTGCAGATGAACAGCACGTCCGACAGGTCGAACGGCAGCTCCATGTAGTGGTCGGTGAACGTGTCGTTCTGCTCGGGATCGAGGACCTCCAGCAGCGCCGCCTCGGGCGACCCCATCCAGCCGCGGCCGAGCTTGTCCACCTCGTCCAGGAGCATCACCGGGTTGTTGGCGCCGACCTGCTTGAGGGCGTGCACGATCCGGCCGGGGAGGGCGCCGACGTAGGTCCGCCGGTGGCCCCGCAGCTCCGCCTCGTCGCGCACCCCGCCCAGGGCGATGCGCACGAAGGGGCGTCCCGTGGCGTCGGCGACCGACTGCCCCAGGGACGTCTTGCCGACGCCGGGGGGGCCGGCGAGGCACAGGATGGTCGCGCCCGCGCTGCCACCCCGCGACAGGACCGCGAGGTGCTCGAGGATCCGCTTCTTGACCTCGTCCAGGCCGTGGTGGTCGGCGTCGAGCTGGGCTTCGACCTCGGTGAAGTCGAACCGCTCTTCGGCTCGCGCCCGCCAGGGCAGGGCGAGGATCCAGTCGAGGTAGGTGCGGATGACCCCGCCCTCGGCGCCGCCGCCGCCGCTGCGCAGCCGCTTGAGCTGCTGCTGGGCGACCTCGCGGACCTCGTCGGGCAGGTCCGCCTCGGCGACGCGCCGGGCGAGCTCGTCGGCGTCGTCGCCGGCGTCGTCCCCCAGCTCCTTGCGGATCGCCTCCAGTTGCTTGCGGAGCACCGCCTCCCGCTGCCCTTCGGCCAGGTCGCGGCGGACCTCGGAGTCGATCTTCTTCTTCAGCTCATCGCGCGTCTCCGCCTCGCCCAGCAGCTGGGTGACCAGCTCGAGCCGCTCGCCGACGTCGGTCGTGAGCAGCACGCGCACCTCCGCCTCGGAGCCGAGCCCGAGGCCGGCGGCGGTGCGGTCGGCGAGGCGGCCCGGGTTGGCCACCTTCGCCAGCTCGGCCAGCGACGTCGCGACGCCGCCGGTCGACGCCTTCGCGAGCTCCGCGAGCCGCTCCCGCAGCACGTCGGCGAGCACGCCGGAGCGCACCGGGTCGTCGGAGACATCCGGGATCGGCCGGCCGGCGGCGATGCAGTAGGGCTCGGCCGACTGGAGGGAGTCGAGCTCGAAGCGCTGCAGCGTGTCGACCACCAGGCGATAGCCCCGACGGCCGACGCGGACGGAGCGTCGCACCCGGGCGAACACGCCGATCGGCTGGAGGTCGGCGAGGCTCGGGTACTCGACGTCCCGGTCGCGCTGGAAGCCGATGCCGATGATGTCGCCGGCGTCGAGCGCCTCGACGAGGGCGACGGAGCGGGCTCGGCCGACCGGCAGGGTGGCGGAGCCGCCCGGCAGCAACACGCCGGCGCGCAGGGGGAGGAGGGGGAAGGTCTTGGGGTACTTCATGATCAGCA
Source organism: uncultured Rickettsiales bacterium (assembly GCA_964416435.1). Lineage (GTDB taxonomy): Bacteria > Myxococcota_A > UBA796 > UBA9615 > UBA9615 > CAYQEG01. Next base: position 3,112 of record CAYQEG010000332.1, on the reverse strand, counting down.
GGCCTTCCGTCGCCGCTCGGCGACACGGGCGGTGGTCTCGATGCGCTCGCCGCCGGAGAGGGCGACGACGCTCACGTCGGTGTCTGCGGTGCCGTGCAGGGCGGCGGCGAGCTCCTCGACGGAGGTGGTCGCCTGGCCGGTGACCTCCACGATCAGGTCGCCCGGCTGGAGCCCGGCGCGGGAGGCGGGGCCGTCCTTGGCGAGGCCGGTGACGAGCAGCCCGGGGGTGCCGTCGCGCTCGGCGGGCTGGATGATCACGCCCAGGTAGCCGGGGCGGAGGTCGCCCCGCTCGGTGATCGCCTCGACCGCGCGGCGCACCGTCGCGGTCGGCAGCGTCGTGCCGCCGCGGATGAGGCCGCGGGTGTTGAGGCCGACGACCGCGCCGGTGGAGTCGACCAGCGGGCCACCGCTGAAGCCGGCCGGGAGGTTGGCGTCGACGCTCAGGAAGCGGTCGACCTGGCCACCCAGGGGGGTGTTCCAGGGCTCGTCGGAGACGGCCGACACCATGCCCAGGGTGGCGCGGGCGGCGCGCCCGGGGCGGCCGAGCACCACGACCAGGTGGCCCACGGCGAGGCCGGCCGCGTCCGACCAGGCGGGCGCCTCGGGCAGGGCCGCCTCGGTCTTCAGGAGCGCCAGGTCGGTGGCCCGGTCGCGGCCGACCACCGTGGCCGGGGCGGAGGTACCGTCGGGGAGGGCGAGGGAGACGTCGGAGCCGCGGCCGACGGCGTGGGCGGTGGTGACGACGTGCTCGGCGTCCCAGACGATCCCGGTGCCGAAGCGGCGTCGGCCACGCACGCCGACGATCGACGGGCCGACGGCCGCGACGAGGTCGGCGAGGTGGTCGGAGAGGGCGGAGAGGGTGGGGGTCTTGCTCATGCTCGGAAAGCTAGAGCCGGCCCGGGATCACACCATCGACCGAAGGGTCAGCGGATACCTGACCGATCGGACAGCTTGCGCTTCGGCTGATCGTGATCAGGCTTTCAGGAATGCTCCTGTTGACTGGCCTGCTCGTCCGACTCGTCACGGTCGGACCCGACGACGACCTCGAAGACCTCGTGGCAGACGGCCTCCCGGCGCTCGCGCTGGTGCCCGACGCCCAGACGGCGGCCGAAGCGGTGGCCGCCGGGGCGCGGGGGGTGCTGGTCACGACCGACCCGGACGACCACCGCGTGCCGGCGGCGCTGGAGGCGGTGGCCGAGGGGCTGGTGGTGCTGGACGGCGATCACGCCGAGGCGCTGCTGCGCGGCCCCCGCGTGGTCGGCGAGAGCGACCTGTCCGAGCCGCTCACCGACCGCGAGACCGAGGTCCTGGACCTGCTCGCGGAGGGGCTGTCGAACCGGGAGATCGGAGAGCTGCTCGTCATCTCCGCCTCGACGGCGAAGTTCCACGTGCGCTCGATCCTGTCGAAGCTGGGCGCCCAGACCCGCACCGAGGCCGTCGTGCTGGCGGCTCGGAGCGGGTTGCTGGAGCTGTGACTGTGCCGCCCAGGCTTTCTGACCACGCCTCCTCCGTCCCGCGGCCCGATCTCAGCGTCGCTCGTCGGTCACATGGACTCGACATGCTCCGCTCCTCGCTCCTTGACCTCGGACCGCGGGCCTGTCGGATCCGTGGTCACACAACCTGGGCGGCACAGTGAGCTACCAGGGGCAGACCGTCATCACGCCGAAGTAGTACCCGCCCCACGGGCTGACGCGGATCCAGTGGCCGCCCATCGTGCCCTCGTAGGGGCTGAGCGGGGCGGACCACATGCCGCCGAACGTGCCGGTCCCGTCGAAGTCGCGGAAGTACAGGCCGCCCTGGGGGCCGAGACGGTGCGCGAACGTGCCGAAGCCGCCGCCCCAACTGCCGCCGGGGGTGGCGAGCCCGCGGGTGACGCCGCCCATCGGGCCGACCACGCCGGCGTCGGGGGCGAACCAGAGGCCGTAGTAGTCGTTGCCGGCGTCCAGCCACACGCCCGCGATGATCGCCGCGGGCTCGCACAGCGGACCCTCTTCCTCCTCGGTCCGAGCCTCCGCGTCCACGCTGTCACCCGCCTCGGGGCGCGCCAGCCAGGCGTCCATCAGGGAGTCGGGGAGCTCCAGCAGCGCCTCGTCGCCGAGCTCGGCCTGCACGGTCTGGCGCAGGAAGGACTCGGCCGCGAGCAGGCCGGGCTCCAGGTCGCGGGAGGCGTTCGGCTCGAACATCGCGGCGACCTCGGTGTCCAGCTCGGCGACGGCTTCGTCGTCCAGCAGATCCGGGGCGTCCGCAGTGTCCTCGGCGACGTCCTCCTCGACCGCGGGGGTGGTGGGGGTGGCTTCGAGGTCGCCGTTGCCGAACTCACAGCCGGTCAGGGCGAAGGTTGCGAAAGCGAAGAGAGCGAGGAAGGTGAAGCGGCTCATGAGGGTCCTCCGGGTGGCTTGCTGCGTCGTCCCACTGGATGGACCCGCGACGCGGCGGGGAGGCAAACAAAGAGGAGAAGAAAGTCCGCTGACCACCCCCTCGATGGGGCTTGGTCTACGGCTTCGACCCGGGGAGAATGCAGACATGAGCAGGAGAGGCCTGAGCATCGCGGTGCTCCTGGCCACCTCGCTGGTGGCCACGCCCGCGCTCGCCGACGACCCGGCGCCGAGGCTGGAGTTGGACCTCGAGTGGCACCCCCCCGACGTGCCGATCCCCGGCTCCGGCGAGATCGCCGCCATGGCCCCCGGGGCGCTGCGCATCGTCTGCGCGGGCCGCGAGGCGAGGGTCGAGCTGGACGGCGAGGCGATCGGCGTGTGCCCCCAGAGCCGCACCGGGCTGACCCCCGGGGTGCACGTGGTGACCTTCAAGATCAAGGGCGGCAAGACGGTCAGCCGGCACGTCTTCGTGCAGGCCGGTTCGGTGCACGAGGTGCGCCTGCAGCCGAGCGTGAAGGCTGACCGGGCCGACGTGGTCGTGCGCACCGTGTCGCAGATCGTGTCGACCGCGATCGCCATCGTCGCGGGCACGCAGTCGTCCAGTCGCGTCGGCTTCGAGCTCGAGGTGCCGGGCCTCATCACCGGCAGCGACGCCCTGCGGGGCGGCCCGACGTTCCGCCCGGGCAACGACTAGATGCCATCGGCACAAGTCCCGCACCGGTTTCCGCCGGCCCTCG
>CAYQEG010000331.1:0-7131 GCA_964416435.1 uncultured Rickettsiales bacterium | reverse complement strand
GACGAGTGGGCCCAGGAGGTGGACGCCTCCTCCCTCTGTGTCGCTGCCCCCACCCGAGCCGACGTGAAGCGGCTGGGGGAGCTGCTCAGGGCTCGGGGCCTCGACGTCTCTCCGCTCGACGAAGCCCCCCGACCTGGGGTGCGCCTCTCCACGTTCCACCGCCTCAAGGGCACCGAGTTCACCCGCGTGGTGCTCGCGTCGGTGTGCGCCGACGGGCTGCCCCGTACGGACCCCTCCTGGCGCTGTCTGCTCTATGTCGCCGCGAGTCGGGCCCGCGACCAGCTCGTCCTCTCTGGATGGGGCTCCCCCTCCGCCCTCCTCGCTCCCCCGGAGTCCCCGTGAGTCTGTCCGACGCCCTGGCTGCCGCCGTCACGTCCGCCCGCGAGGCCCTCGGCGATCCGCTCGGTCGCGTCTGGGTCGTCTCCCCCTCGGTCCTCGCGTCGGAGATGGCGCGTCGGGAGCTGGGAGCCACCCACGACGTACTGGACGTGCGCTTCAGCACGCCGGGGCGCCTCGTCTCCGAACTCGCGGAGGTCGAGTTGGCGCTCGACGGGCTCACGTCGCCCCCGGCGGGCTGGCACCGGTCGCAGGTGGAAGCGCTGCTCGACGAGGGGGTCATCGGCGGCCGCTTCGCCGCCACGCTCCAGGCACGCGGATGGGCTGCGGCCCTCGCCCGGGTCGCGCGTGAGATGGAGAGCGGAGGCATCACCAGCGAGGCCTTGCGCGGTCTGCCGCTCACGTCGGACCTCGTGGAGCGCTGCGAGCTCGTCGCCGGCCTGGTCGAGAGGCTCTTGGCGGCCCTCGCCGACGCCGGGCACGCCACCCCCACCCAGACCCTGGAGGCTGCGCTGCGCGCCCTGGAGAGCGGCCACCCCGTCGCGGAGCCCGGCGCGGTGGTGCTGCTCGGAGACGGACGACTGCCGGAGCTGGAGCGGCGGGCGCTGCTGGCCTGGCTCCACGGACGTCCCGTGTTCCGCCTCGCGCTTCCAGCCTTCGAGGCCCTCGATCCCGAGCCGTACGGGCTCCGGGAGCTGGCCCCCGACGCCACCCCGGTGCCGGTGGCGACCCCGACGCCATCGATCGACCTGGTGGGCACGCCAGACGAGGTCCGTGAGGCGGCGGAGCTCGTGCGCGAGGTGCAGCGCGCGTTGGCGAACGACCCCGCTCTCGCCCTCGACCGCATCGCCATCGTCCTGCCGGACACGGAGATCGTCGAGCCCCTCGCTGCGGCGCTCCAGCGCGCGGGCCTGCCCGCCACCTGGCAGATCGGCCGCCCCCTCGCCGAGACGCCGGCGGGGCGCTTCGTCGGCGCCCTGCTCGCGCTCTACGACGAGGCGCCGGTCATTCAGTGGTACTCGCTCCTGACGGAGCCAGGCCTGCGCCTTGCTGCGCGGCTCGGGGCGCAGGTGACGCAGGGGCGCGGTCGGTGGAGGAGGTACCTCGGCCCGCTGCGGCACGCGCGCTCGGTGGTGGCCGTCCTCGGAGCCCTGGACCGTCGCATCGACGAGGCCATCGAGCGCGGCCCCGACGGAGAGGACGACCGCATCGCGCTCCAGGGACTGCGCGCGTCGCTGGTGGCGGTGCGAGGGCTCGTGAGCGAGCTGCGTCGAGCCTCGTCGGCGTCGGACCTGGCGGCGACCTTGCTCCCCATGCTGCACCCCAGTAGGGGCTGGTTCCGGCGCGGAGCCGACACCTCCCGCCTCGCCTCGGCCCTCGAGGCCCTCTCCCTGGCCCGGGGCGCACGGACCGGGTGGCGTCGGTCGGCGGACATCCTCCGGGACGTACTGGCAGAGACCGCGCTCTTGTCCGGGGCACTGAGCGACCGGGCGCTCCGCGTCGTGGAGCCCATGTCCACCCTGGGCGGCAGCTTCGACCTGGTCCTGGTCGGGGGCTTGGTCCACGGGCGCTTCCCTCGCGAACCGAGCGAGGACCCGATCCTCCCGGACGTCGTGCGGGACGCCATCGAGACTGCGACCGGCGTCGCGTTGGTGCGGAGTACAGACCTGCCGGCGCTCGAGGAGCGACGCCTGGCTTCGGTGCTCTCCTCGGCCCGAGGACGCCTCGTGGGCTTCGTTCCCCGCAGTGACTTCGCCAAGGGGCGCCCCACGCTGCTCAGCCCCTTCGCGCGCTCCCTGGCGTCCATCGCCGCGGGGACCGCGATGACCTTCTCCCAGACGGAGCAGGCCCTCGACCACCGAGGCAGTCGCTCGGGGGTGCCGCCTACTCCCGAGGACGCCCTCGGCCCGGCGCAATACCTCGCGGCGCGGCTCCAGTCCGGGCGGGCGCTGGATGCGGCGCTCGCCCACCCCGCGGCGGGTCGAGCCATCCGGCGATCCCGTGCGCTCGCTCGGCTGGCCGAGGGGGAGCTGACGCCTGAGTTGCTGCCCTACGCCGGGGTGGTGCCCGAGGGTCTCGGCGACCCCGAGGAGGGCTGGGAAGGACCGATGCAGCCCCGCCGCCTCTGGAGCCTCCTCGAGGACCCCGAGGGGTGGCTGCTCCGGGAGCTCGGCGCCTACTCGCTGCGGAGCCTGCGGCCCGGTCTCGACCCCACCCGGGACTACGCCGTCCGCAGAAGGCTCCTGCGGGTGCTCAGCGAGCTGCTGGACGACGGTCGAGTCACGCGAGAGGGCGTGCTCGCGGCGTTCGCTCAGGAGCTGCGGGAGGAGCTGGCCGAGGGTGGGTTCGACGAGCCCGACGCCCTGATTCGGGAGGCGCTCCGGGAGGCCGAGGCGCAGCTGGGCGACCCGGCGGATCTCCCAGCGGGGTCTGGGTCGGAAGCCCCAGCGCAGGTAGACCCCGAGGCTCCCTTCCTCATCGAGGAGGGAGAGGGCCTGCGCGCTGGCGACGGACCGGTGGCCCTCGTGGCGAAGAAGCCGACCCGGAACAACAAGACCACCGCGGCGGGGGGCGTGACGCTCGAAGCATTGGCCCGCGGCACCGGGCTCACGGCGCGGACGCTCGACGACCAGGAGGTCGCAGTGAGCGCGGGCGAGCTGGTCGAAGTTCGTGAGAACCTGCGGGCCACCGCTCACGCCGTGACCGCCGGCTGGTTCCCCAGCACCGACGAGGGGAGCAGAGGCCTGAAGCCGAAGCCTCCACGCAACCGACTCAACGACGATCTGACCTGGGACTGGACGGACCCCGAGCGGGCCGAGCTCGTGCTCGCGGCGCTGGGGGGTGAGGCATGAGCCGGCAGCCTGTCGATCACGACGTCCGGGAGCGCGCCTCGAGCGCCGTCCACACCTCCATCGCCCTGACCGCGGGGGCCGGCGCGGGCAAGACCTCGGTGCTGGTGCGCCGACTCGCACGGTGCCTCATGGCGGGGACGGACCCGTCGCGCATCGCGGCCATCACCTTCACCGAGAAGGCAGCGGGTGAGATCCTCTACCGCGTCCGTATCGAGCTCGAGTCGAGCGGCGCGACGCTGGGCTCGGACGCCGTCACGAAGGTCACGGTCGCGACCCTGCACTCCTTCGCGCGCTCCCTCTTGGCCACCGAGCCTCTCGAGGCCGCATGGGCTCCGGGGACCGACGTGCTGGCCTCGGCGTCGGTGGCCGCGGAGGTCGATGCCTGGTGGCGTGAGTTCCGGGCGCGTGAGCCAGGCCTGGCGACGCTCGTGGCGTCGGGGCTCTCCCCCTACAACCGGGCGAAGCTCGCCACGAACCTGCTCGCCAACCGGGACCTCGTCCCCCGGACGGCGACGCCGCGTTCGGACGAGGAGCGCTTCGCGGACCTGCGCGATGTAGTGGACAGGATCGAGTCCGAAGCCGCCCGGTGCACTTCGGACGCGGACAAGCTCCTCCGGGGCAACGACGCGTTCCGCGCCGAGCTGAGTCGGTGGCTCACGCTGGAGCCGGCGGAGGCGGTGGAGCAAGCGCTCAGCAGCGACATCAAGCCGTACAAGCGGGGCGGCGCGGCGGGCGCCTGGCCTCATGGCAAGGACGACTTCAAGGAGGCGCTGGATGGTGTCGCGGCATGGCGCGCCCGTGTCGGAGCCGACCTGCACGGCGTGGTGGTGCGCGAGATGGCGGAGCACGTCGTCCCGGCGGTGCTGGCGTCGCGCACGCATGGCGGTACGGCGACGTTCGACGACCTGCTGTTCCGCGCCGCGGAGCTTCTGCGGGACCACGATGCCGTGCGCCATCGACTCGCCTCGCGCTTCGACGTGGTGCTGATCGACGAGGTCCAGGACACTGACCCGCTCCAGGCCGAGGTCGCGCTGCTCCTGGCGCGCGAGGCCGCGGCCACCGGTGGGTGGACCGACGCGCCCCCCCGCCCGGGAGCGCTGTTCGCGGTAGGGGACCGGCAGCAGAGCATCTACCGCTTCCGCCGTGCCGACGTGCGGACCTGGGGCCAGCTGAGCGCGACGGTCGCCCAGGGCGGGGAGAGCCTGAGCCTGACCCAGAACTTCCGCAGCGTGCCGGGGATCCTCGACTGGGTCCGGCAGGTATTCGGCGACGGGGCGCACCCCCAGGTCGCCTGGCGTGGACCGGCGGAGCTCGACCCGGTGGTGGTAATCAATTCGGACGATGAGAGCGAGCTGGAGCACGCCGTCGCCTGGGCCTGGGAGGTCCTCCAGAACGGCCGGGTGGTGGATCGGGACTCGGGCGAGCCGCGGGAGGTCACGGCTTCGGACCTGCTGTTCCTGGTCCCGAAGTGGACGAACGCAGACGCGCTGGCCGCGCGCCTGGAGCGGGCGGGAATCCGCGCGGACGTGGAGGGCGGACGGACGTTCTTCTGGCGGGACGAGCTTCGCCTGGGCATCGCAGCGCTGAGCTGCCTCGTGGAGCCCGGAGACACCGCCTCGACGGCGCTCGTGCTGCGGGGGCTGTTCGGACTCACGCTCGCGGACCTCGCCATGCACAAGGCCGCGGAGGGGAGCCTCCGAGTGACCCTCCCGGACCCGCCGCCCGGACTGGTCGGTGACGCGCTTCGACGTCTCGCGGCGGTCCGTCGGGAAGCGGGCGGAAGCCTCGTGGACCTGCTGGACCGGGTGCTGGAGGCGTCCGGGGCGCCGGCAGCCTGGGTGTTGCGGGCTGACGCGGCGTCACGCTTCGCGAACATCGACAAACTGCGCAAGCTGCTGCGGGACGAGGAGCGCGTGGGCGGGACCCGGCTGGAGGTCCTCGACCGGATCCACGACCTCGCCTACGAGAGCGACGACGAAGAGCTGTCGCTGACCGAGCCGGACCAGGCGGCGGCGCGTGTGACGACCATCTTCAAGGCGAAGGGGTTGGAGGCGCCCATTACGTTCGTCGTGGACTTCGCGCGCGGCGCGCGCGTGGGCGACGCCATCTCGCTGCGCGAGACGGGCGAGGTGCTCGTGAGCGCCTCGAAGGCGCTGCGCCCGCCGGGGTGGGACGAGGCAGCGGAGGCCGAGAAGACCGAGATCCGCTCGGAGTTCGGCAGGCTGGCGTACGTCGCCGCAACCCGCGCGCGGGACCAGTTGGTGGTTCTGAACGTCAAGCGTCGGGACAGCCTGGTGGAGCTGTTCGGGCCCGGGCTACCGGCGCCCGTGGAGGAACTGGAGCGCGTCACTGTCGGCGGGGCGACGGTCCTGTCGGTGGGTGGCGGCTCCCTCGATGAGGCGCCCGACGAGCGAGCGGTGTTCCCCGGGATGGACGCCGCCATCGACCGCCGGCTCGAGGCGGAGCTGGAGGGTGATGACACCGAGGGGCGCGAGCGCGAGGAGCAGTTGGCCAGGCGAGTGCGTTCCGGCAAGCGCGCGAGCACCCGGTGGGAGGCGGCGACGGCGCGCGCGGCGAAGAGCCGCGGTCGGGGACGCCCCCTGGAAGGAAGCGGCTTGGGACCGGAGGCGGACCGGCTTGGGACGGCGCTCCATCAAATGATGGAGCACCTGGACCTCAAGGCAGCACGGGCGCAGCAGGAGGCGGACGTGGATCGTCTTGCACCGGCGATGGTCCGGCTGGCGGGGGTCCGGGACAAGGACGGGGTCGACAAGGTCACCACGGCCTGCAAGCGCATCCTCGCCCACCCGCTCCTGGACACGATGCGGAGCGCGAAACGGCACCTCAAGGAGGTCCCGTTCGTGACAGGCGACGGCCGCACGCGGGTGACGGGCACCATCGACCTTGCGTTCCCGCTGGATGACGCGGAGACGGAGTGGCAGGTGGTGGACTGGAAGATCCACGTGCCGCAGTCCGGCCCCGCGCGGGAGCAATACGACGCGCAGCTGGCGCTGTACGCGAAGGCGGTGTTGGCCGGGGTGAGCCCGTGCGAGCGGGTGACCACGGCGCTGGTGGGTCCGCACGCGGAGTTGCCGCCCGCGGAGCCGGAAGACGACAGCCTGGAGCTGGTCCTCGACTCGATGAGGCCGCTCCTGGCGGCGCTGCTGAAGGCTGGCGCGCCCGCGCCGGAGGTCGGCGTGGTGATTGGCGACGACCTCGAGGCGGAGCTGGTGTGGGAGGCACAAGCCGTGGCGGTGCTGGACGGGCCTGCGGAGGAGATCAGGGGGTGGACGGTGTTCGGGGGGGATGTCGGAGTGGAAGCGGTGCTGGAGGCGTTGGCCGATACCGCCGGTGGCTGTTCGGCGGAGGCATGATCGCTCCCACTCCCCTATGCGCCAGCCAATCCGGGCCAGCTACTGAGCTCTGGGGCTGAAGCCACTCTCCTCCATCACCCTCCCGACGAACTCCATCTGCACCATCCCGTCCGCCCCCGGCGCCCTCAAGAACTTGGCGTAGGCGTCCGCTACGGGGAGCCATTCGATCCGGAAAGCGAACCGCCTGGTGGTTCGCTTTTCGGCGTTCTGGGGCTCGGGGTTCTGGCGGAGGTCGGCGGCGCGTAGCTCTTCGAGCCGCACGCGCGCGTCGCGCCCGTCCAGGAAGTGAACCTCGAGCCGCCCCTTCCAGACGTCGACGCGGTGGATGAGCAGCCGCAGCATGTCCTTGCGCTCGTCGGCGGTCAGGCGGTCGTAGAGGCCGCGGAAGTCCCGAAGGGCCTCGACCAGGAGCCGGGCGTTCAGCTCCCTGCCTTCGAGCGCAGCGAGCTCCCCTTCCAGCCTCGCGATGCCCCGCCTCAGGTCCTCCTGCCGACTCTCCAGCTCGGCTAGGCGCCGCTTCGCGGTAGTGCTCTCCGCGAGCCCGAGCCCGAGGAGCTGATCGAGCATCC
>CAYQEG010000330.1:0-7155 GCA_964416435.1 uncultured Rickettsiales bacterium | reverse complement strand
GCACCCCCCTGCCGCCCCGGGCGGGCCGGCGCCCGGGCCCGAAAGGGCCGGGGGGGGCCCCCCCGGGGCGGGGGGCGGCCCCCGGGGCGGGGGGCCCCCCCCGGGGGGGGGGGCCCCCCCGCCGCCGCGGGGGGCCCCCCCGGGGGGGGGGGCGCCCCCGACTGGGACACCGCAGGACCCGTCGCAGGCGCGCTGCACGAGGTCGACCAGGCCGGCTCGGTCGCCTTCGGCGAGCTCTGGCTGCGCCCGGGCGACGAGAGCTACGCGGCGTACGGCACCGCGGTCGCCGGTGGCGGCGACCTCGACGGCGACGGGTTCGACGACCTCGTCCTCGGCAAGCCGTTCGTCGGCGCGGGTGAGGTGCAGGTCTTCGCCGGCAACCGGGCCGACGTAGACCACAACAACCTGTGGGACGCGCGCCCCGGTGCCTTCCAGCCCGGCACGCCGGACCGCATCGCGCCCCAGGGGCGCAGCTCGGACCAGGTCGCCTTCGACCTGGCCCTCCGGACCGGCGCGCCGTACGGCCGCACCCGGGCCACCCTGGAGTACGAGGTGAAGCCCACGGGTCTGCCGTTCGACGCGGCGGACGCGACGTTCGACTCCGCAGCCTGGACCGAGGTGGGCTGCACGGTCTGTCTCTTCGACCCGGTTCGCGAGCTCACCGCGCAGCTGGGCGGGCTGACCGCCGACACCCCCTACCGCTGGAGGGCTCGCGTCCGGTACGACCCGTCCCAGGCCCGTCCGACGCTCTGGTCGCGCTGGTACTACGGGGGACGCGCCGCCGACTGGGACGGCGTGCACGTCCGGACCGCCCTCGCCGACGCCGACGAGGACGGATGGCCGGAGCTGGGTGATCCCCCGGACTGCGACGACGATGACCCCCTCATCCACCCCGGCGCGACGGAGACGTGCGACGGGGTCGACGAGGACTGCGACGGGCAGGTCGACGACGGCTTCGACGTCGACGGTGACGGCTTCACCACCTGCGGACCCGACGGCGTCGCGGGGACCGACGACGACGACTGCGACGACGCGGACGCGGACGCGTTCCCGGACGCCCTGGAGGCGTGCGACGGCGATCTGGAGTCCTGCGGAGCCGATGTCGACGAGCCGTTCGACGCCGATGGTGACGGCTCCTTCGACGCCGGCGAGCCGGCCTGCGTCGACGCCTACGGGGCGAACACCGACTGCGACGACTCCGACGCCACCATCTTCCCCGGCGCGGCGGAGCTGTGCGACGGGGTGGACCAGGACTGCGACGGCTCGATCGTCGACGAAGACGACGACCTGGACGGCGACGGCGTCCCGGACTGCGAGGACCCCGACATCGACGGGGACGGCGACGACAACGCCAGCGACTGCCGGCCCCAGGACCCGGCCGTCTACACCGGCGCGGAGGAGAGCTGCGACGAGGTCGACTCCGACTGCGACGGCAGCTTCGTCGACGGGTTCACCAACACCGACAACAACCCGGACCCCGACCTGCCCGACTGCGTCGACCCCGACGACGACGACGACGGCTGGGAGGACGACGAGGACTGCGAGCCGCAGCTCCCGGCCATCCACCCCGAGGCCACGGAGCTGTGCGACGACGTGGACTCGGACTGCGACGGAAGCCTCGTCGACGAGTTCACGGATCTGGACGGCGACGGGACCCCGGACTGCGTCGACACGGACGCCGACGGCGACGGCCACCCTCCCCCCGGCCACGGCGGCGGCGACTGCGACGACCTGGACGCCGCGGTCTACCCGTTCGCGGACGAGATCTGCGACGGGGCCGACACCGACTGCGATGGGGACATCCCCGGCGGCGAGGAGGACCTGGACGCCGACGGCTGGCCGATCTGCGCCGACGACTGCGACGACCAGGACGCCACGGTGAACCCCGGCGCTGAGGAGATCGCGGGCAACGGCAAGGACGATGACTGCGATGGGGACAGCGCCGAGCTGCCCGGAGCGGACGGGCGGGCCGTCGCGCCGGGCTGCAGCTGCGAAGACGAGGGCGCCGTCGCGCTGCTGCCTCTGCTCCTGCTGGCGGGTTTGCCCGTCGGCCGCCGCCGCCGCCGCCGCTGACGGGGCTGGACTCGGGGGCCCGTCCCTCCCACGGGCCTGCTACAAGGCCCTGTCTTGAAGCCCTCCGACTCGATCCACCGCCAGTTGCTCGACCTGGCGTGGCCGATCATCGGCCTCAACGTGCTGACGGTGCTCGCGCTGGCCGTCGACACGGCGATGTGCGGGCGGCTGCCGGACGCGGACGTGGCGCTGGCGGGGCTCGGCTACGCGACGCAGGTGATCTTCCTGCTGATGGTGGCGATGCTGGGGCTGACGGTCGGCACCATCGCGACGGTCGCCCGGGCGCACGGGGCGGGCGAGAAGGACCGGGTGCTGCACACGATGCGGCAGTCGATCCAGCTGACGATCCTGCTGAGCATCGCCATCGCGATCATCGGCAACATCACGGCGCCGTGGATCCTGATGGCGCTGGGGGCGAAGGGCGACGAGCTGCGCCAGGGGCTCGACTACCTGCGTCCGCTGCTGACGGGCACGGTCTTCTACTACCTCAACCTGCTGCTCGCGGGCGTGCTGCGCGGGGTCGGCAACACCCGGCTGGCGTTCCGCATCTCCATCGTCATCAACCTGGTCAACTTCGGGCTGAACTACGGCCTGATCCTGGGCAACTACGGGCTGCCGTCGCTCGGCGTCCAGGGGGCCGCCTTCGGCACGCTGATCGCCTACGCGACGGGCACGGTGCTGTACGTGGTGTCGCTCAACCACAACGCGGTGCCGGGCCTGCGGATCAGCTTCCGGCCCGCGGCGATCGATCGCCCCCTGGCGAACACGCTGATCCGGATCGGCTGGCCGGCGGCGCTGGACATGGTGATCCTGAACGCGGCGTTCCTGTCGATCGTCGGCATGCTCGGCCGGGTCGGCCCCGACGCGGTGGCGGCCCACGGGGTCGGCTTGCGGGTGCAGGCGCTGGCGTTCGTGCCGGGCATGTCCGTCAGCCAGGCGACGGCGGCGATGGTCGGCCAGGCGCTGGGGGCGCACGACGTGCAGCGGGCCAACGCGGTGGTGAAGGCCGGGGTGCTGCTGTGCACCGCCATCATGACGGTCCTGTGCCTGGCGATCGTCGCGGGAGCGTCGCCGATCACCACGCTGTTCTCGCTCGAGGCCGGCAGCGACCTGTCCAGCTACACGATCCTGTGGATGCAGGTGCTCGGCTACGGCATGCCCGTAGTCGGCGTCTGGATCGCCTTCAGCGGCATGCTCAGCGGCTCGGGGTTCACGAACACGAGTCTGAAGATCAACCTCGTCTCCACCGTGCTGCAGATCCCCCTGAGCTGGTTGCTCGGGTTCCCGCTGGGCATGGGTCCGTTCGGGATCTGGGTGGCGTTCCCCATCGCCTTCGGGCTGAAGGCGATCCTCGGGTGGGTGGTCTGGAAGAGGCAGACGTGGGCGAAGGTGGGGGCGGACGCGTAGGTTGGGTGCCTTCGTCAGTCGAAGGTCTGCGGCCCGCCAGATCGCGGTTTGGGGCAACGACGACCTGGTGAACTTCGCGGCCTGCGGCCGCTGCGCGGCGCCGAGGCGCCTTGCTCGTCTACCTGGGGAGCTCCGCTCGGGGGCCGCTCCGCTCCAGCGGGCGCCTCGCTGCGCGCGGCCTGAGGGCCGCTTGCCGGTCGGACGTGGCAGCCGTCGGCATGGGTTGTGGCTCCATCGACGCCGCGCGCCGCCTGCGGCGGCTTGCGGGCCGACCCGCTCGCCGTCGGCGACCCCACCGCTGGCCACTCCTGAGCGGAATGACGAAGGCTCGCCGGTTACCGGCCGCCGACGGTGCAGCAGGGCCACCGCAAGGCCCTCAGGGCCGCGCAGCGAGGCGCGAGCCGAGCGGAGCCGAGGTAGACCTCCCGACCGGCCGCGATCCCCCGGATCACCTCTCCCCAGTCACTCCCCCCGGACCCCAAGCAGGAAGGCCCGCCTTGCAGCGGGCCCTCCTCGGTCTTCGCTCTGGAGTCGTCTACCAGCGGCTGGCCTTCAGCGTCACCGGGTACTCGACGGCGACCGACTCGGTGCCCTGGGGGAAGGTGAACTTGCCGACCGCGCGGGTCACGCAGCTCGCCAGCTCGTCGCTGCCGATCTCGTCGTCCTTGACGCCGGCGCGGGTCACGCTGCCCGAGGGCTGCACGCTCATCTTCAGGACCATGCGGCCGGACAGGGTGGAGTCGCTCTTCAGCTCGCGCTCGTAGCACTGGCGAACCATGGGGAGCTGGCGGGCGATCGAGGTCTGGATCTCGTCGGGGGTCAGGGCGCGCACCGGGCGGAGCTCGGCTCGGTGGAATCCGCTGATCGCCGTGACCGGGGCCACGCCGGCGGCGGCGTTCGCCGGCGCCGAGTCCAGCGTCGCCAGGGCTTCGTCGTCGGAGCTGGCGACGGAGTCCCGGTGGGCCGGGGAGACGTGGCGGTTGACCCGGGGTGTCGAAGCGACCGGGACGGAGGCCCCCTCGGGGACGTCGGTGTCGACCTCGATCAGCGCCACGCTGGCGGCCAGGGAGCGGAAGAAGGCTCGCCCGTCATCCTCTTCGACCATGAGTCGGCCGGAGGCTTCGGCGATGACCGGCTCGTTGTCGTCCTCGATGAGGATGCCCATCGAGGCGGCGAACATGTCCGGGTCGACCGCATCGACCGCCGCGGCGATCGACATCTCGACCTCGTCTTCGATGACGATGAGGCTGGCCGCAGGGGCCAGGACAATCCCGGCGGGCTGGTCGCCCGAGGTGAGGAAGGAGGCCGCTCCAGCGGCGAGGCAGAGGCCCGCGGCCGCAGCGGCGATGGTCTTGACGTCCAGATCCTTGGAAGGCATTCGTTGAGCTCCGACGACGCCGAGCCTTCATGGCTCCGGCACGTCTACGTCATCGTCTGCGGCGGGGGACTCTTTAGACGGGCGCCTCGGAAAGTCGGGTCCTGATCACCCCGACCAGCGCGTCGGAGACCTCGGGGAAGGACTCGTCGTAGCGCACGACCCGGTCGGCGAACTGCGCCGAAGGCTCGACGTGGGCCCTCTGCATCGGCTCCACCGTCTGCGCCATCTGCCGGATGACCGACTCCTGGCTGCGCCCCCGCTCCACCGTGTCCCGGGCGATCCGGCGCTGCAGCCGGACCTCCGCGGGGGCGTCGATGAACACGGCGTGGTCGAGCAGGCTGCGCACCCCGGGAAACGAGAGGAGCAGGATCCCGTCCGCCAGGATCACCGGCGCGGGCTCGACCCGGTTCACCTGGTCCAGGCGGGCGTGGGTCGCGAAGTCGTACACCGGCCCGTCCACCGGGCGGCCCGCCTTCAGGGCCGCCAGGTGCTCGACGAACAACGCCGCGTCCAGGCTCCCGGGGTGGTCGAAGTTCACCTCGTGGCGCTCCGCCAGCGGAAGGTGATCCAGCGGCTTGTAGTAGGCGTCGAACGAGAACCAGCGCGCCCGCGACTCCCCCAGCTTCTCCTGCAGCAGCCACGCCAGCGTGCTCTTCCCCGAGCACGACCCACCGCAGAGCCCCAGAACGAAGACGTCGGTCATCTGGCTATGCAATCGGTGGCGGCGCGGGTACAGTCGCCCGCCCAAAGGGAAGAAATCAGGAGATCCCCATGGACATCACGATTCGCGCGCACTCGGTCGATCTGGATGCGCGCACCCGCGAGTACATCGAGGACAAGGTCAGCCGCGGCGTCGGCAAGCTGGTGACCGGTCAGGCCCGGATCGAGGTCGAGGTCAGCGAAGAGGGCCCCAACCACGGCGCCGAGACCATCCGCGTCAAGATCCACGCGGTCCTTCCCCACACGCCGTCCTCCACGGTCCACGCCGACGAAGGCGACGTCCGCGCCGCCACCGACGTGGCCGTCGACAAGATCGTCCGCGCGATCCGCAAGACGGTCGCCCGCAAGCGGGACAAGGCCCGGCACGCTGGTATCTAGGCGAGCCGCAGAGGCCACCGACGCGCCCTAGGAAGCCTTGCTCGGCTCGACCCAGGGCTTGTCGTCCGGGCCTGGCCAGACCGGCTGCTTCCGCGACATCATCAACGTCCAGACGCCCAGTCCGAACAGGATGAACGCGGCGTACTGGCCGGGGGTCATGCCGAGGACGTAGCGCACGTCGGACGCCTGGCCGCCCAGGTCGGTGTTGCGCAGCGCGTCCCACATCAACCGGATCGGCGCGTACATCATCGGCGTCAGGGCCAACAGCAGCCCTGCCCTCCGAGGTTTGCGCGCGACCCCCACCAGCACCAGGAAGACGAACAGCCCGAGCAGGGAGTCCATCAACCCCAGGTCGTACCGCTCGGTGCCGATCGCTCCCTCGGGGTAGTGCTTCTTCCAGGCGCCGACCGAGGCGTACGCCTCCTGGGACGTGCGGCCCCGCCGCAGCGCGTCGCTCCGGACCGCCTTGGCCTGGCGCAGGTCCTCGCCCTCGAGCTCCTCGAGCGCCTCCTGTCCGACCGTCGCGGCTTCGTCGACGTCCGGGAAGTCGACCGCGAGCCAGCCGATCGTCTTCTGGAACACCACCGGGCTGTCTTCGACCTCCCGACCGATGTGGTCGTGGACCACGAAGCAGCCGAGCCGACCGACGAAGACGCCGAAGGCGAGGCCGATCATCAGGATGTCACCGCCTCGCAGCGGCTTGATGCCGCGGCTGCGGAAGAACCAGACGGCGAGCAGCGTGCAGCCGAAGTAGCCGCCGAAGGAGGAGAGCCCGGACCACACCTTGAGGATGTCGATCGGGTTGTCCAGGTACTGCTGGGGCTCGTAGAAGATGTGGCCGATGTGGCCGAAGACGATGGCGCCGAGGGCCAGCCAGAACAGGATGTCGGTGTAGGTCTTCGGGTCGATGCCGCGCTCCCGCGCGTACTTCTGGCACCACAGGCTGCCCAGGATGAACCCGAGCGCGAGCAGGACCCCGAAGGGCTGGATCGACAGCGGCCCGACCAGCTCGATGGCCTCGGGTCGGAAGAACGGAATGGAGAGGGCTGGGTTCACGGCGGCCGGAGTGTAGCGAAGGTTGCCAAGGAACACGGCCCCGGCCGGGAAAGTCCCGACCGGGGCCGTTGAGTGTTCGTCCGGGGGTCGACCTAGGAGCTTGTAGCGCATTGGAACCGGAGCCCCGTGAGACCGGGGTGTCC
>CAYQEG010000329.1:0-7204 GCA_964416435.1 uncultured Rickettsiales bacterium | reverse complement strand
GGGGGTGACTGAAGCGGGGGACATGGCTCATGTCGGGCGTTTCAGTCCGGCTGGGGGTGACTGAAGCGGGGGACATGGCTCATGTCGGGCGTTTCAGTCCGGCTGGGGGTGACTGAAGCGGGGGACATGGCTCATGTCGGGCGTTTCAGTCCGGCTGGGGGTGACTGAAGCGGGGGACATGGCTCATGTCGGGCGTTTCAGTCCGGCTGGGCGTGCCCGAAGCGAGCAACATGACTCATGTCGGGCGTCCCGGTCCACCGCGGCGGACCGGTTGGAACCTCCTTCAGCCGACCGTCAGCAGGGACAGTCGAACGACGGCACGGTGGCGTCGATGAGGGTCTCGCCCTTGGCGTCGACGACCTTGCCGTCGAGCTCCAGCTCCGGGGTGCCGTCGCGGTCCACGTCGAGCACCGAGTCGAAGCTCCAGACCCAGATCGGGGTCTCCTTCGCGTCCGTCAGGAGCCGCAGGTTGTCCCCGTCGACCGCCCACACCGACCACCAGGTGCCCTCCCAGTCGCCGCACCCGTAGCCCGAGGTGGCGCTCACGATCACCGCCGCCGCGCCGGACGGGTGCGAGTAGCCGGTGACCGCGATCGAGGCGCCGTCGTATTCCTCCCAGCGCCCCGAGAGGTCGCTCTCCTCGAACTCGCGCTGGACCGCCTCGAAGCCTTCCTGCTGCTTGAACGCCTCGACCGCCTTGCCGCCGACGCGGGCCGCGAGCGCGCTGTCCTCCGAGTAGACGAGCGGGCCGGGCATCCCCGTATCGACCGCCCACTCGCCCGAGCAGGAGCCCTCGGACGGCACGAACTTCATCCAGAGCTGCGTCGGCCCCATGCCCATGATCTCGTCCGCCTTGGCCGCGTCGGAGACATTCTCCTGCTCCCAGAATTCCATCTGTCCCCAGTGGGGGTGGAACCGCGAGACCACCGTCGGCTCCACCAGCCGCCCGGGGCAGGCGCCGTCGGGGCCGTGCAGCGTGATCGCGGAGCCGACCTTGCCGCCCGCCGCGCTGTCGGCCACCCGCACTCCCGCCGTCGCCGGGCTCTCGGCCATCAGCACCGGGGTGCCGTCCCACTCCGCCATCTCGTCGTCCACCAACACCCAGGTGTTCTTGCCGTCGAGCTGCTCGACCCAGCCCAGCTCCACCACCTCGCCGTCGGACTGGGTGGCGTCGTGGAGGATCTTCGACTGGAGCATCTCCTCTCTCGCGATCCTCAGGGCGCCGCCCTCTTTGACCACGACCAGCTGCTTGGGGCCGACGTCCTCGTACGTGCCCGACGCCCAGGTCTGGATGAACTGCACCGTGGCCGACGTCGACGCGGGCTTGATGACCACGTTCCCCGCCTCGACCTTGAACGGCTTGCGGAACATGCGCTTACGGTCGGCCAGCCAGCCGTCCCGCTCGAAGCGGTACTCGCGCGGGCCCGACCGCTTGATGCCGAAGAACTTGCCGGCGTAGGTCGCGCTGTAGGCGTCGAAGTCCCCGCCGTTCTGGGCCGCAAGCCACGCGTCCAGCACGCCCTGCACGGCGGCGGTCTCCAGCTTCGGCGGCGGAGGAGGCGCCGGCGTCGCCGCGGCGGCGGCCGGGGTCGAGGGCGCCACGTCCGTCGTCTCCGAGGGAGACGAGCAGGCGGCCAGGAGCAGGACGAAGGCGAGGGTGAGGCGTCGCATCGGCGCAGTCTACGCATGCCCACCCTCACGCGGCGAGCACCAGGGTGCTGTCCCCGAACTCGTGGTTCCGGTAGCCCGAGCGGACCGCGTGGTCGTGCGCGCGCCGCAGGAACTGCAGGTCGGTGAACGCCGCCATCAGCTGGAAGTGCGACTCCCCCGGCTCGTGCATGCCGCTGAGCAGCCCGTCGACGACGCGCAGGTCGGTGCCGTCGCCCAGGCGCAGCTCCGTGACGCCGGCGAGCGGGCCGCGGGCCGCGGACTCGAGCGCCCGGACGACGCTCGTGCCGACCGCGATGACCCGATCGGCGCGCCGCACCGCATCCCACGTCGACCGGGGCACGTCGTACCGCTCCGGCAGCGGCAGGGCGGCGTCGAGCACCGGGTCGCCGGTGGCGGACAGGCCCGCCGCCTCCCGCACGGTGGCGATGCCGACGCCTCGGGCGGTCAGCGCGTCGCGCAGCCCCTGGTCCAGGGGGCGACCGGCGGACGGCATCTCGACCGCCCAGGGCACGGTCGCGTAGGGCGTCTGCACGTCGGCCAGGGCGAGGTCGTGACGCAGGTAGCTGTACTGGACGGGGCGGCCATGGCGGTAGAGGTGCTCCGTCGAGAGGTCGACGCGGACGAGGCGGGGGCTCAGATCCGAGACCTCTCGGACGACGACCGGGCCGCAGAGGTCGAGCACGTCGCCGGGTCGCAGCGCCGGCGGGGGGGGGCGCAATTCCGTCGGATCGCGCCAGCTGCCGGGTCCGAACGCGACCGCCCAGCCCTCGCCCAGCGGCCCCGCGAGGCGGAGCTCGATGGGGACCCCGGCGAAGGCGCCGGTGAGCGACGCCGGCAGCGTCGCGGCGTCGTTGACGACCAGCAGGTCGCCCGGCTGGAGGAGGTCGGGGAGGTCGGACACCGCGCCGTCGGACCAGGTCTCGGCGCCGGGGTCGACGAGCAGCAGGCGGTTGCGGTGGGCAGCTCGGGCAAAGCGGGCGGGGCTCATGTCAGGCCACCTTTCGGCCGCGCGCGGCGCCGTCGAGAAGGGCCAGGATGCGGCGGGCCGACTCGGAGGGCTGGCGGAGCGACGCCGGGTCCGCGTCCGGCACCGCGGCGGCGTGCATCGCCGTGTCCATCTCGCCCGGGTCGACGGCGAGGAACCGGAGCCGCGGCAGCTCGGCGGCCCAGACGGCGGTCAGGTGGTCCGCCGCCGCCTTGCTGACCGAGTAGGCGCCCCAGGTGGGGTACGCCTCGACGGCCGCGTCGCTGCTCACGAAGAGCACGGTGCCCGAGCCCCGGAGGGCCATCGCGCCGACCGCGGCCCGCGTCAGCGCGAACGGCGCCAGCAGGTTGACGTCGAGCACCCGGCGGAAGCCGGCCGGCTCGGTGTCGAGGAGCGGCCGCAGCGGCGTGGCGCCCAGGGTGCTGGCGTTGTGCACGACCAGGTCCAGGGGGCCGACCAGGGCGGTCGCCTGGCCGACGATCCGGGCCGGGTCGACGTCGGCGACGTCGGCCGCGATTCCGTGGGCGATCCCGCCAGCCTCGGCGATGGCCTCGACGGCGGCGTCGAGGGCCTCACGGCGGCGGGCGACGAGCACGACGGCGACGCCGCGCTCCGCGAGTTGATGGGCGAGGGCGCGTCCAAGCCCCTGGCTGGCTCCGGTGATCAGGGCGGTCTTCATGTCTTCTACCTCTGGGGTCGGTGTTCGTTCGGGTGGGGCAGCGCCCCGGTGACCCCAGAGTGGCTCGGTGTCGACAACTCGTCAGGTGTGATGTTGATTCATCATCAGCTGGTTGCCGGGTCGACCGGCGGTCGCGCGATCAGGGGGGCGACGTCAGCGACCAGTCGGACAGCGTCGCCCAGACGGCGGCGTGGCGGCCCGGGTCGTAGGCGTGGCTGCCGCCCTCCACGGGCGCCAGGTCGACCGGGTGGCCGGCGGCCGCCAGCCAGGCCGCCGCCTGCTCGGCGAACGCGTAGGAGACGACGCTGTCTTCGGTGCCGTGATCGATCCGGACCCCGATGAGGCGGGGCACGCCGTCGGGCCAGACGCCGACGTCGGACGCATAGCTCATCGCGCCGGCGAAGACCGCGAGCCCGGCGAACACGTCGGCGTTGGCGAGGCCGATGACGTAGGTCCAGTGCGCCCCCGCGGAGTAGCCGTGCAGGTACAGCCGGCAGAGGTCGACGTCGTGAACGTCGGAGACGTCGGTCACGATGGCGTCGAGGCCGGTCACGTCGGCGTTGAAGTTCCACCCCTCGCCCTGGCTGTCCTGGCCGACCACCGCGAAGCCGCCGGCGTCGGCCTGGGCCTGCCACAGCGACACCATCTGCGCTCCCGTCCCGCCTTGCCCGTGCTGGGTGAACAGCACCGGCACGGGGGAGGGGGCGTCGGCGGGCACGTAGACGGTGTAGGTCGCGCCGCCGGCGGACCCGGAGGTCAGCCCCGTCGCGCCGCCGGCCCCGCCGCTGGCGCAGGGATCGTCGGCGTCGTCGTCATCGGCGATGTCGTCGTCGTCTGCGATGTCGTCGTCGTCTGCGATGTCGTCGTCGTCTGCGATGTCGTCGTCGTCGCCGGTCGCGGAGCTGTCGTCGTCGTCCGAGCTGTCATCGTCGTCGTCGCCCCGGACCAACGGGACCGCGCACGCGGTCACGAACCAGCACGCGGTCAACAGCAGGGCGAGGGCGGTCCGGCGGAGCACGGACTCAGCCTATTCGATCCCCCGGCTCGGGAGCCCCGCCCGAGTCCGGCCGAGGTGAAACTGCTTGCCCCGGGTGTCGACAACGCGACAGAATCGACGTCTCTTCATCAATCGGAGGCGACATGGACGGCACCCCGGCGGCGAACCTCGCCCGATCGATCAAGCAGCTCCGAGAGATCCGGGGCTTCACCCAGCAGCAGCTGGCGAGCCTCTCCGGAGTGCCGCGGCCGACGATCGCGACCCTCGAGTCGGGCTCCGCGAACCCGACGCTGGCGGTGCTGGTGAAGGTGGCGGGGGCGCTGCAGGTGACCATCGAGGAGCTGCTGTCCCCACCCCGAGCGAGCGCGCGGCAGTATCGGGCGAGCGAGCTGCCGAGCAAGACCCGCGGCAAGGTGATCGTCCGTCAGCTCCTGCCCGACGCCATCCCCGGGGTCATCGTCGAGCGCATGGAGTTCGCCGCCGGCGCGGCGATGGCCGGGTCGCCGCACCTGCCGGGCACGCGCGAGTACCTGACCTGTGAGTCGGGGGGCGTGCAGCTGACCGCGAGCGGGGAGCGGTACGAGCTGTCCGTCGGCGACGTCGTGGTGTTCCGGGGGGACCAGAAGCACGGGTACGCCAACCGGACGGGGGGGCCCGCGGTGGCCTATTCCGTGGTGCTCCCGGGGGGCCGTTGAGGGCCTGCCGGAGCCGAGCCGTCAGCGAACGTAGACCTGCAGGTGGTTCTCGCCCGTGCCGCCCGCCCCGGTGTTGAGGCTCAGCGGGCCTCCGTACCCCTGCGAGTTCTTCTCCGTGTCACCCGTCGCCGCGGTGCACTGGTTGCACACGTACGTCGGGCCGAGCCCGGCCTCGGACGGGTCGTCGAAGGGGCAGCCGTTGTTGAAGCCGGTGTTCCACACGGGCCCGTAGGTCCCGTTGTTCCACGAGCCGTTGATGTTGTTGCAGACGGGCAGGCTCGTCTCGTGGTCGCCGACGTTGAAGTACAGGTCGGTGTCGCAGAGGTCTCCACCGACCACCAGCGAGCCGCCCGTGAGCTCGAAGCCGTCCCCCGCCATCCCGTAGTCGCAGTTCGGCAGCTGGAACGAGTCGATGAAGCTCCCCAGGTCGACCGTGGCGTCGCTGACGCCTTCGTACTCGGCGGTCGTGCCGGACGGCTCGTGCACGAACAGCAGGTCGAGGAACCCGATCTCGTGGTGGGCCGGTGACTTGAAGTCCAGGTCGGTGTCGGCGACGTCCCCCACGGGGGTGACGTCGGTGCTCATCAGCAGGCGGTCGTTGATCGTCCAGGTGGCGACCCCGTCGTTGCTCGACACCAGCGTCAGCGTCCAGCCCCCGCCTTCGGTCGTCTGGTCGCAGTACGCCTCGTAGGGGGCGCCGCTGGCGACGGGGTCGATCCAGGCGAGGCCGTCGGCGGCGGAGCCGCTGCCCTGCAGGAGCGTGTTGCAGTCGATGGCGGGGCAGGCCTCCGCGACGCCCGCGTCGGCCGACCCGAGGTGGAGCTCCCACCCGTCCAGCGTGCCGACGTCGTCCACCGCGTCATCCACGACCGTCAGCGTCCAGGTGCCCGAGGGCTGCTCGCCGTCGAACGCGTCCAGCGGGTTGATCGGCGTCCAGCGCCCGCTGAACGGCTGGTCCCCGGCGGTGATCGGCAGGGGCCCCTCGTCGTCCAGCAGCGTGCCGACCAGGTCGTCCGCGTCGCCGTAGACGTCGTCCATCAGCAGCACGCTCGTGCCTTCGGGGGAGGTGAGCGTGATCTCGAGGTCGCCGACGTACGTGTGGGTGACGTCGAGCAGCAGGTTCAGGTCGGTGATCGGCTCCTCGTCCGTCACCACCGCGGTCACCGCGAGGCCGGTCGGGTCGTCGTCAGGGATGGGGGTCCCGCCGCCGCCGCCGACGACGATCGGGGTGAAGGACGCCTGGCCGTCGTCGATCGTGCCGCTGCAGTCGTCGTCGACTCCATTGCAGGACTCCGCGTTGCCCGGGAACACCGTGTCGTCGCCGTCGTCGCAGTCGTCCACGCAGCCCAGGGAGCCGTCCCCGTCCGCGTCGACCTCGTCCCAGGTGTGCAGGCGGAGCGACCACGGCAGCACGTCGAACGCGAACGTCGGCGCCGTCGGGCTGTTCACGGGGAGCGGTCCCGCGTCCGGGTAGTCCTCGTAGCCGTCGAAGCTGCCCCAGCCCGGGGAGACGCCGACGTCGTCCTCGTAGGCTGGCTCCAGGGTGTTGGTGAAGTGGAACCCGACGCCGTACTGGCGGCCCGGCTGCATCGGTACGTACAGGACGTCGGACACCACCCAGTCGCCGCTCGCCGGGAAGGTCGGGAACGTCGCGTCGGCCTCGAACAGCCAGCTCTCCTCGGGCGTCGCCCGCGAGTAGACCATCGCGGTGACCACGGCGTCGCCGTCCGTGTCGGCGCCGTACAGCTCGATGTGGTCCAGCAGCGTCGAGGTGGTGACGGTGTACAGGTTGATCCGGAGATCGCCCCCCGAGACCGTGGCGTCGCCGCCCACGGCGAGGTCCGGCGGGTGCTCGTGGGTGGCGCCGCCCGAGTAGGTGTCGGGGTCGCAGTCGTTGTCGAGACCGTCGCAGACCTCCGGGTTGCCGACGAAGTTGCCGGCGTCCCCGTCGTCGCAGTCGCCGTCGCACTCGGTCTGGCCGTCTCCGTCGTCGTCGATCTCGTCGCCGCCGAGCGCGGCGTCACAGTCGTTGTCGGCGCCGTCGCAGACCTCGGCGTTGCCCGGGAAGTTGTTCGGGTCGGTGTCGTCACAGTCCAGGTCGGCGGTGACGCCGTCTCCGTCGTCGTCCGGCGGAGGCGGGGTGGCGTCGTCGTCGTCCGCGCTGTCGTCGTCGTCCG
>CAYQEG010000328.1:0-7273 GCA_964416435.1 uncultured Rickettsiales bacterium | reverse complement strand
CGAGCTCGATCTCTTCCTCGTCAACGTCGCCGCCGAGCTCGATCTCTTCCTCGTCAACGTCGCCGCCGAGCTCGATCTCTTCCTCGTCCTCGTCGCCGCCGAGCTCGATCTCCTCGTCCTCGTCGCCGCCGAGCTCGATCTCCTCGCCGGCCTCGATCGGGATGTCCTCGTCCTGGATCGCGCCGATGCTGTCCGAGCTGCGGTGGTCCGCGATCTCGGCGATGCCGGCGATGTCCATCGAGGAGAGGTCGAATCCGGTCTCGACGGTGCGCACCTCGTCGATGTTCTTGAGCAGCGCCTCGCGGGCCTCTTCGACCTTCGCTTCGATCTCCGCGCGCGCCTCCAGGTCTTCTCCCTGACCCTCGAGGAAGTCGGCGATCCGCTCGTCCAGCGTGCTCTCCAACATCTCGAGCGAGTCGGTCAGGTGGCGCTTGACGTAGTCCAGCAGCCGATGCTCCTGCGTCGAGACGTGAGCCTCGACGTGGCGCTCGATCTGGTGGGGGATGGTGGCGTCGGGGGAGACCCCGTGGCGCTGCAGCGCCTCCTGGACGGCCAGCGTGATCCGGTGGGACACGATGCCTTCGATGTCCTCGCGGCTCAGCGCGTCGGGCGCTTGAACGACCGTCGCCGTCGCCGCCGGAGCGGAGGCGCCACCGCCGGAGGAGCCCGCTTCGACCACGTGGGTCATGCGCCGCGTCTCGAAGTCCGTCGCCAGGGCCTGGATCCGGGTCTTCTGCGCGAACGTCAGGAACGGCGCGGCAGCCGCGCTCGCTTCACCGATCGCGATCTGAGCGCTGGAGAACAGGCTCGAGCAGGCGCTCAGCGTCCGGTCGGACGCGGCCTTCTCGAAGACGAACCCGGGTCCGTCCGAGCTGGGCTCGGCCGCCGGAGCGGCCTGCGTGGCTGCCTCTTCGGCCGCCGCTTCTTCCGTCGGAGCCTCTTCGGCCGAGGCTTCCGAGGGAGCCTCCGCCGCCGGCTCGCTGCCCTTGGACTTGCGGCGCCGTCGGGCCATGGGTGACTACTCCCCGCCCAGGTCGCTGGGGGCGCCGCCGAGGCCCTTCATCTCCTCCTCGAGGCCGGCGATCTGAGCCAGGTAGTCCTCGCGCACCTTCTTCATCCGCTGCACGCCCTCTTCGAGCACGTTGATGCGGTTCTGGAGACGCTTGTTCTCCTTCTCGAGGCCGTCCAGCTCGCCTTCGAGGGTCTTGATCTTGTCGCCGGACTCGTCGAGTCCCTTGCGCTTGTCGGAGATCTCCCAGTCCAAGCGCTGGATCTCCGTCTCTCGATCGTTCTTCTCCTGCTGCTTCGTATCGCGCTCGGTCCGGGCGGACTCGACGCGGGTCGTCAGCGAGGAGTTCTCGTCATCGAGCTGGTCGCACTGCTCCTTGAGGCGCGTGTGCTGAGCGCTGTTGCGCTGGATCTCCAGCTCGGTGTTGGCGATCTTCTGCGTGAAGCGCTGCGTCTCGCTCAGCACCCGCGTCAGAGTCTCGATCTTCTCTTCGAGGATCGTCGAGAGCTCTGCGTTGATCTGAGTGAGCCGCTCGTCGCTGGTAGCCGCTTCGGCCATTCGGCCCTCCGGGAGAAGGGGGTTTCGGGGACATGAAGGGCACCCCAGAGCCCGTAGAGAAGGGACGCTAGCACCGGGTTTCAAACGGAGTCAATCCGACCAGGGGGGTAGTCGAGGGGCTCATCGCGCCCCACAATCGGCGGGTGCACAGGTGGCTCCCGATTGCGCTGTTGGCGCTGCTCCTCGCTGGCCCGGCTGTCGGCTCTTCCGGAACGACCGAAGGGCTGCTCGCCGCGGGCGTGCTCCTGGAGGACGGCCGGCACGCCGAAGCGGCCGCCGCGTTCGAGGTCCTGCTCCGCGATCCGACCGCGGCCGAGGAGCCGATGCTGCGCCTGCAGGCGGCCCTCGGACTGGGTCGCGCCCGGCTCGGCGCGGGCGACGTGGACCGGGGTCTCGCCGCGATGGCGGAGGGGATCGCCGCGGCCGACATCCTGGGCGCGACGATGGAGGAGGCGAGGGCGCTTCCGGTCGCCGCCCGGACCGAGCTGGCCCGGGCGCTCCGAGAGCTCGGTCGCCCCGTCGACGGAGCCGCCGCCGGCTGGGACGCCCTCGACGTCGCCATCGCGTCTCGCGATCTGCAGCTCGCGGCGGAGCCCGTCCGACAGATCGTGTTGGCGGAGATCGAGCGCGGAACCCAGGGCGAAGGGCTGCTCGACCTCGTCGCGGAGCTCGATCTCGCCCTGTCGATCCTGACGGCCTACCGACTCGCCAACCCGCCCCCGCCCGAGCCCATCGCGGGCTTGCTGGAGCGGACCGGCCAGGAGCTCGCGGCGCTGGGTGACTCGGAAGCGGCGGCGGCGACGTTCGCGGCGCTGCTCGAGCTGGACCTCGCCCGGGGCGCCGACTGGCGACTCGCTTCGGACTACGAGCAGCTGGCGTGGGCGGCCCTGGGAGCGGGCCAGCGGTCCCGCGCCGCCTGGGCCCTCGAGGGGTTCGGGGACGTGGACGACGTACCGGCGTCCAAGCGGCGCTGGGGCGCGCTCTCCTGCGCGCTGTCGGTCGCCTACCAGTCCTGGTCGGCCGCCGCGGGGGACTGCGAGCTGGGCATCCACGACGGGCGGGAGCGGGAGCCCGATCCCTTCCGCGCCGCCGCGCTGTCCAGCCGGCTGGGGGAGGTCCGGGCCGCCTCGGGAGAGCCCGACCGCGCCGTCGCCGCCCACGAGCAGGCCGCGGCCTGGTTCGAGGAGGCGGGCCGGCCGGGAGACGCCCTGCTGGAGCGAGCCCGAGCGGCCGGCGTCCTGGTGCGGTCGGGTCGGCTGGAGGAGGGCGCGTCCAAGCTCGACGAGTTGCTGTCGGCCTGGGGGGACGAGCCGGTGCCGGCGGCGGTCGGAGACGTCCGGGCGGACGTGGACCTGGCGCGGCTGGCCGCCGGCGCGGTCCCGGCCGAGGGGCGACAGGCGCTCCTGCTCGACGTCGAGGGGCGGCTCTTCCAGCTCGAGCGACCCGAAGAGCTGCTGGACGTCTCGCTGGAGCACGTCCGGCTGGCGGTCGCGACGGGCAAGGCGGACGACATCCGGGAGGCGGTCGCGGCGATCGCGCGGCTGGAGGAGGACCTGGGCTTCGCGGTGGACGGACACTGGGAGGTGGAGGCGAGATCCATCGCCGCGAGCAGCGACACCGATCGCGTCGCCCTATTGGAAGAGGCGGCCCTTCGGCAGGAGCGCCGGCTGGCGCGGAGTGAGCAGACCCGAGCCGCCGGAGAGGTCCCGACCCTCCGGCTGGATCCCGCCCGCGTGCACGCGCGGGTGGCCTCCCTCCACGCCGCGGCGGGGCGGCCCCAGGCGGCCGCCCGGTGGACGGCTCGGGGGGAGCACCTGGCGCTGCTCGTGCACGTCGGTCCGCTGACGCCGGCGTCCGACGACGAGCGACGGCTGGCCGACACCCGCGCCCGACTCCGACGCCTGTTCCTGCAGATGCGGCTGGTCTCCCTGCGCGGGGGCGAGCGACCTCCGGCGGAGGACCGCGCCGAGCTCACCCCTCGGATCGAGCGGCTGATCACCGAAGAGCAGCGGCTGCTCCAGGCCATCGCGGAGGACCGCCGCGCGCTCTGGTCGGTCACCGACCCGAGCCCGCCGGGCGGGCCCGCGACCCGCAAAGCCGACTTCGTCGCCTCCGACAAGTACGGGGAGTCGTGTGCGATTCGGGGCCTGCTGTGGCTCGACGAGGGGGACCGGACCTCGATCCGGGCGCGCGACGTCCGCCCACCGGACGGCTTCCTCGACTTCGGAGAGGCCCTGGAGCGTGGCTACGCAGGCGCCGCGGTGCTGCTGCCCGGCTGCGCCGACGAGCGCTGGGAGATGGTCTTCGCGCTGGCCGGAGCCGCGTCGGTCAGTCGCTCAGGAGACCCCGCCGCCCCGCGGTGACCCGCTCGATCACGGACGCCACGGCGGCGTCGCCGCCCACTTTGTCGGTGGAGTCGTCGGCCCGCACCTTGAACTCGACCACGCCGTCGCCCCAGTCGCGCCCGACGACGATGACGTAGGGGAAGCCCAGCAGCTCCAGGTCGCGGAACTTGGCGCCCGGGCTCATCTTGCGGTCGTCCAGCATCACGTCGACGCCCGCGTCGCGCAGCTGCCCGTAGAGCGACTCGGCCCCCGCCAGCTGCTCTTCGTTGTTCGGCTTGAGGCAAGCGACGACCGCCTCGAACGGCGCCAGCGGAACCGGCCAGACGATGCCCTTGTCGTCGGCATGCTGCTCGACGGCGGCGGCGACGCAGCGGCTGACCCCGATGCCGTAGCAGCCCATCACCATCGGCTCGGGCTTGCCCTGCTGGTTCATGAACGTCGCGTCCATCGCGGCCGAGTACTTCGTGCCGAGCTGGAAGATGTGCCCCGCCTCGATGCCCTTCTCGAGCTTCAGCGGCTCCCCCGAGTTCGGCCCCGGCTCACCCACCCGGGCGGTCCGGAAGTCGGCGTACTCCGGCTCGGGGAAGTCCCGGCCGATGTTGACGTCCAGCGCGTGCTTGTCGGTCTGGTTCACGCCGCAGAGGAGGTTGCGCATGCCCCGCACGGTCTCGTCGGCCACCACGTTGAAGACGTCCGCGATCCCGATCGGCCCGGCGAAGCCCTGGCGGGCCCCGGTGTGCTTCGAGATCTCCTCGTCGCTCAGCATCTCCAGCGCCATGCCGCCGGTGTGGTTCTTGAGCTTGACCTCGTTGACCTGCTGGTCGCCGCGGATCAGGCAGGCCCACAGGACCTCCTCGTCCTGGTGGACCGCCTTGAACAGCAGCGTCTTGACCATGCGGTGCACGGGCACGTCGGGGAAGAAGACGGTGAGCTCCTCGCACGTGCGCACGTCCGGCGTGTCTTCCACGTGCAGATCCCGCAGGTCCTCGTCGGCGCCCGCGGGCGGATCGAACCGAGAGACCGCCTTCTCGACGTTGGCGGCGTAGCCCGACGACTCCTCGAACAGGATCGTGTCCTCGCCGGTCGCGGCGGGGAGCATGAACTCCATCGAGCCCGATCCACCGAAGGGGCCGCTGTCCGCCTCGACCCCGAAGGCCTCCATGCCCATGCCGCGGAACACGCGGTGGTAGGCCACCCGCATCGCCTCGTAGCTCTCCGCGAGGCGCTCCGAGTCCACGTCGAAGGAGTAGGCGTCCATCATCAGGAACTCCTTGACGCGCAGGAGCCCGAAGCGCGGCCGGATCTCGTCCCGGAACTTGGAGTGCACCTGGTAGACGGTGACCGGCAGCTGCTTGTACGACTTCGTCGTCGCCCGCATGTACGCCGTCACCACCTCCTCGGCGGTCGGCGCGAGGCCGAACTCGGCGCCCTTGCGATCGGTGGTCGACAGCATCACCCCGGCGGCCTGGTACAGCTCCCAGCGGCCGGTCTCTTCCCACAGCGACTTGTCCTGCATGATCGGCAGCTGCAGCTCCAGGCAGCCGGCCGCGTCGAGCTCCCGCCGGACGATGTCCGTCGCCTTGCGGATCGCCTTCCACATCAGCGGGCTGTAGGCATAGAGGCCCGAGCCCATCTTGAAGATGAGGCCCGCGCGGGCCATGAGCCGATGAGAGACCACCTCCGCGTCGGCGGGGTCTTCTCGGTAGGTGACGATGTGCAGACGGGAGGCGCGCATGGTGGGGCTTCCTAGCAGAGAAGGGGCATCTTGCGCTCGGTTGCCTCGTGGACCGGCTGATCTACAGCTCGCGGCGCTCCTGGAGCGCTCGGCCGATGGTCGACGCGTCGGTGTACTCCAGCTCCGCGCCGACGCTGACGCCCCGGGCGATGCGGGAGACCGTCACCCCCAGGGGCTTGAGCAGCCGCGCGAGGTAGAGCGCCGTAGCGTCCCCTTCGACGGTGGGGTTGGTGGCGAGGATCACCTCCTCCACGCCGCCGCCGATCCGGGCGAGCAGCTCGGAGATCCGCAGCTCCTCCGGGCCGACGCCGTCGAGCGGCGACAGGGCCCCTTCGAGGACGTGGAACCGGCCCCGGTACGCGCCGGAGCGGTCGATCGCCTGCAGGTCGGGGGTGCGCTCCACGACGCAGACCACGCCGCCCTCCCGCCGCCCGTCCGAGCAGATCCGACACGGGTCCGAGGCGGACACGTTGAAGCAGGTCGAGCAGCGACCCACGCCGTCCCGGACCGCCGCCAACGCGTCGGCGAGGTCGGACGCGAGCCCTTCGGTGCGCACCACGTGGTAGGCGAGCCGGGTCGCCGTCTTGCTCCCGATGCCGGGCAGTCGGCTGAGGTGGTGGACCAGCGCCTCGAGCGGATCCGCGGTCGCGTCGGTCACCCGCCGCCGCCGCCGCCGAACAGGTCACCCAGGCCACCGAGGTTGCCCAGGTTGAGGCCGCTGGCGACCCCGGACATCTCCTGCTCCACCAGCGCCGCGGCGCGACGCAGGGCGTCGTTGCAGCCGGCCACCAGCAGGTCCTCCAGCATCTCGACGTCTTCGTCCTGGAGCACCGTCGGGTCGATCCGGATCGCCTTGATCTTGCCGTCGCCGGACGCCGTCACCTTGACCAGGCCGCCGCCCGCCGCGCCTTCGGCGGTCATCGTCTTGACCTTGTCCTGGGCCTCCGAGACGCGCCCCTGCACGCTGCGGGCCTGCTCCATCACCTGCCCCATGAGGGCGTTCAAGTCGAACCCACCGGGTCCCTGTTCATCGGACATCGTCCACCTCCAGGTTGTCGGGGAGCCGCACTCCGGCGATCTCCGACCCTTCGAACATCTCCAACGCCATCTGCACCGCGCCGTCGGCCCGGCTGTCGGCGTCGAGCTTCGCCGCGAGCGCCGCCTTCCGCAGCTCCAGCTCCTCGACCAGGCTGCGACCGCGCCGGCTGTCGTCGTCCAGCGACCAGGACAGCTTCGCGTCGCCCCCGAAGACGCCCTGCAGGGCGTCCATCAGGCCCGGGGTCGCAGCGAGCGACTCCATCTGTCGCACCGCGATCTCCGACCCGAAGCCGAGGTGGATCGTGCCGTCCGACGCGCCGAGGAACCCGGCTCGCGCCAGGGCGGCGACCGAGGCGCCCAGGTCGTTCCGGCCGCGCAGGCCGAACACGAACCGGCGCCAGCGGGTGCCGTCGCACAGCTCCGAGCCCTCCGGATCCGGCCGGTCGGGCGGCAGCTGGGGCTCCGCCGGGGGTCGGCGGCGAGCCGGCGTCGACGTCGGCGGGGCCGGAGCGGGCCGGGGCGCGGCCCGACGGGGCGGCGGAGGCGCGGCCTCCACCGGCGGCGGAGCGGGCTCTTCCGCGACCGGCG
>CAYQEG010000327.1:0-7295 GCA_964416435.1 uncultured Rickettsiales bacterium | reverse complement strand
TCCGCTTCTGCTCGGGCTCGGGCGCCGGCTCCGGCTCCGGCTCGGGTTCGGGCTCGGGCTCGGGTTCGGGCTCGAGCTCGGGCTGCGGGGCCGGCACGGGGGGAATCGTGGGGCCGTCGATGGCGGCCTCGATCTCGGCGTCCGCGATCGCCTCGGCGCTCGGCGCCGGCTCGGGAGCGGCGGGCCCCGCGGGCGCGAGCGGCTTCCACCCGGTCTGCTCCGCGTCGGCCGACGGCTGCAGCGGCTGCCAGCCGGAGGCCTGGGGGCCGAGCCGTCCCGCGTCCCGGTCCTCGAAGTGGCGGTAGGCCGGCCGGTCCACCGTCCCGAACACCTTGCGGTGGGCGACGGCGACCGACGCCAGGGCGACCGGCATGTAGAGCAGCCCCGGGATGACGCAGAACATCATCCCGATCGTGATGATGATCCCGTTGATGATCTGAAGGGCGATCAGCCCCGGGAGGTGGGGCAGCGCAGCCCGGAAGGACCAGCGGATCGCGTCGAACGGGGCCAGGCCGCGCTCGGTGATCAACGGGTATACGAAGGCGAACAGCATCCGGATGACGAGGGAGAGCGCGATCGTCGCCACGTAGACGATCCCGCCGATGATCATCATCCCGATGATCTCCTCCTCGGGGATCGACCCGCCCATCTGGGCGGCGCCGAGGATCTTCGACACGAACATGGCGAACAACAGCCCCAGCGGGGGCAACGTCACGCAGTAGGTGATCGCGACGATGATCAGCGTCGCGAGGAACGCCTCCCACATGTACTCGAAGCCCTTGAAGAGGGCGCCGACCGACACCTCCTCGCCGTCCATCCACTTGAAGATGGCGTAGTACAGCCCGCAGAACAGCGGCCCCATCAGGACCAGCGGCGCGTACGGGATCATCATCATCAGGACGAACACGGCGACGAGGCCGACCGCCACGCCGAATCGTGGGCTCACCAGGGCCCAACCCTGGGAGATGCAGTCGATCGGCCCGATCGAGATCCGATTGAAGCCCTCCACCGGGACGCGTGCTGACTCCTCCATCGTGCCTCCGTGCCTTCCGGCCGCGCAGCTTAGGGCATTGCGTCAGCTCAGGGCAGACGCCACCGCCTCGATACCGGGGCGGGCCTCCTGCGCTGTCGTCGCGCCCACCGGAACGAACTCCGCCGACCCGGGGGTCAGCCGCAGCTCGAACCGCTCCTGTCGCGGCCCGACGAAGGACACCGCGACGCCGGCCTGGTTCCCGAGGGATGCGTGACCGTCCCAGGTCCAGCCTTCGAACGTGCGGATATCCCGCAGCCGTCGCGCCGTCTCCACCACCCGGGCCAGCCGCCTCCGGTCCCGGTCGGCGTCGGCCCGAGAGGCGCGACGCTCCTGGTCCCGACGCAGCGCCGCGCGACGCCGATCGGTGCGCTCGCGCAGCTCGGGGCCCAGCGCGGTCAACTCCCCCAGGCCGTGGATCTCGGCGTACTTGTCCGGCACCCCCCGACAGGCGTCTCGGAACGCGCAACCCTCACAGGCGTCCGCGTAGACCATGCCGGTCGCCTGCCAGCGGTACTTGTCCCAGACGCGCCCCAGCCGCCCGCGATCGTCCGTCGTGACCGTGGCGGTCATCTGGCCGCCGTGGTGGACGCGCCAGGCGTGGTCCGGCAGCGCGCAGTACGGCAGGTTGCCGATGTTGACGTCGTACAGCGGGTCCCGCGCCTCGAAGAGCTCCAGCATCTCCGTCATCGGCCCGGCCATCGCGGCCTGGGACGGCAGGATCGACCGGTAGTGCTCGTCGCTGCGGACCCCCGCGCTCCGGGGCCGGACCACGTCGATGTGCAGCTGGCGGACGCCGTGGTCGAGCAGCAGCGCCGGGTACTTCGGCAGGGAGCGGTAGCTCAGCTCGTTGACGCAGGCATTCGCGGTGATGTCCTGGTCCCGGTCGCTCAGCCAGCGCAGCCCCCGCACGATGCGGTCGAAGGCGCCCGGCCGACCGACCACCGCGTCGTGGCTCGCCTCGTCGCCGCCCTGGATCGAGAAGCGCCAGGTGAACCGCCCGAGGCTCAGCACCTCGTCCATGAACGGCTCTTTGTGGGTGCGCACGCCGTTGGTGAACAGGACGATGTCGTCGAAGCCGAGCGCCACCGCCTTGCGCAGCGACGGCAGGAAGCTGACCTGCAGCGTCGGCTCGCCGCCCAGGAAGGTGACCCGCCGAATCCCCCGCCCGGCCGCCGCCTCCAGGGCCGCGAACACCGGCTCCGTCCCCAGCTTCGGCGCCAACCCCTGCTCGGTCAGCTGCCCGCTGACGCAGAAGACGCACCGGTTGTTGCAGAAGTGGCCCAGCTGGATCTCGATCTGGTCGTCACCGTCCCGCACGGTCAGCTCGACCGCCTCCTTCAGGTGGGCCGGATCGTGCCCCTCGGCCCCCGTCGGGAGCACCACGAGGCCCCGGCTCACGGGGCCGCCCAGGGCAGCCAGACGCAGCCTTCGGGCCGGGGCACCCGGTCGAGGACCCGCCCTGCGAGGCGGACCTCGAGCTCGGTCTCCCCGACGGTGACGGAGTCGCCCGCGGCGAGCCGGACGGCGACCCTGCGATACAGGTCCCACTCCGCCCGAACCGCCTCGTCCCGCCCGTCCAGGGCGAACGGCGTGAACGCGTCGCCCACGCCCAGGATGATCTGGCGCCGATCGTCCAGGTACAGCCGAGGCCGCCGGGCCATCGCCCGCACCGGCTCCCAGGAGGCCGGCAGGAGCGCGTCGACCGCGCCGGCGTACCGCAGCGAGTCCGGGCAGTCGTAGCGGCACGGGAACCACGGGACGTGACGGGGCAGGGTCAGTTGCACGTTGTTGAGCAGCGGCTCGAAGCGCTCGGTGCGGCCCGCCGCGTCGGCGACTGCGGCCCGGTTGTCCCGCAGCGGATGGAGCGCCACGAACGCCTCGACGCAGCACGACGGATAGCCGAGCAGCCGACCGATCGCCGCGATGTCCTCGGGGTCGGACCCCTCCCCCGTCGTCGCCGCCTCGAGCCGAAGCACCTCGTCCAGCGCCTCCTCGGCGGCGCCGACGGCGACCACGCGGCCGCTGCCCCCCGTCCGCAGCAGGCCGCCACCGGCCGCCGGGGTCACCGGCTCCTCGCCGAGCCGCCAGGCCAGCCCCGCCACCTCGATCCGACGGCGCAGCGCCGGCCAGGCGGACCTGGTGGTCAGCTCGCGCACGATCGGCTTGAGCCCCGCGCGCAGGGCGATGTAGTCAGCGTCGTGGGCGCCCGGGGACAGCTGCGCCCGGCGTCGGCCGAACGCCAGCCACTCGGCGGGGGGCGCCGAAGGCGGCTCCAGGGCTCGGTTCCCCATCAGCCGCTGCCGGGACCAGGCTCTAAACGGCCCCTCACGATACTGAGGCCCTCCGCGCGGGTCTGGAGACCCGATCTCTGCGTCCCAAATCGGTCACGGGGGGCAAGCCCCGCTCCCTTCTCGGTCCTTGACCTCGGCCCTCCAGGCCTCCCCGCTCCTGGGGCCCCATAATCATGAGGGTCCGTCTAGCGGGTGATCGACAGGGAGTACTGGGCGCAGGAGGGGCTGCCGCCGGTGCGGTGCACGCGGATGTACAGATCCTCGGGCCACGCCGTGCCGTTGGAGCTGTAGGAGTTGGCGCCGCTGCTCTGGTTGTCGACGAACGAGTAGCTCGTGCGGTTGGTCGCCGCGCCACTCCCGCAGGCCGCGGCAGAGCTGCAGTTGTAGTAGACGTCGAAGTAGTAGGCGGAGGACGGCCGGGCCGAGAAGCTGATCGTCGGGGTGCCGCTCCCGGGGCGACCCGAGCCGGCCGGGAAGCTGACCCGGATCCAGTCGACGTCGCTGGACGTCGGCAGGATGCCGGTGACCGTCTTGTTCGGCGGCACGTCGCCGATGTCGGTCGCGCCCGAGCAGCTGTTGGCGTGGGTGTCGTCCTGGCACTCGCAGCCGTTGCTGTAGAAGCCGTCCACGTCGAAGTAGGGGCTGTTGCAGGTGGCCACGTAGCAGTCGCCCCCGCTGCACGAGGTGGTCGCGACCTGGGTCGTCAGCGGACACATGAACGTCGCGTCGCCGTTGTCCACGATGGAGTCGCAGTCCTGGTCGATGGTGTCGCAGAGCTCCGGCGCGCCGGGGTAGATGGTCGGGTCGAAGTCGTTGCAGTCCGCCGGGCTGCAGGCCAGGCCGTCACCCCAGCCGTCTCCGTCGGTGTCGGTGTCGATGCAGGGACAGATCTCGTCGAAGCCGTCGCAGTTCTGGTCGATGCCGTCTTCGCAGATGTCCACCGCGCCCGGGTTGAACAGCGGGTCGCTGTCGTCGCAGTCGACGAGCGTGCAGCTGCCGTCGTCGCCCCAGCCGTCGCCGTCGCCGTCGCTCTGGAAGCAGTCGCACGAGTCGTTGGCGCCGCCCGGGGTGCCCCAGTCGGTGAGCCCCGGCAGACCGATGGACTGGCCGGAGTGGCACCACGCCGCGGGGTCGTCGTTCAACGTCGGGTCGGGCGAGCCGCCGGACGGGTCCCACGCCAGCGCGTGGCCCGGGGTGCCGGCGGGGTAGATGCTCAGGTCGTAGTCGAAGCGGTCGATCTCGGTGCCGTCGAACGACAGCACGATCTGATCGACCACATCATCGAGCACGAACGCCGTGTACTCGTACGCCGCCAGGACGTTCCCGTTGGTGACGTAGTCACCGTTGCGGGCGAGCGCCACGTAGGTGCCGGGGGGCATGACGATGTCGTCGCTGATCAGGTGGGTGTCGCCGCCGTCGTCGTGCAGCTCGAAGCCGAGCAGGCTCATGGTCGTGCCGCTCGCGTTGTAGACCTCGATCCACTCGCCGGCCACGTCGGCCACCGCCGCCGGGGCCGCGTGGAACTCGCTGATGACCATGTCACCGACCAGCGGCAGCACCGTCGTGCTGGCGGTGCCGTAGTCACCCCAGTCGACGCCGTCCGTCGCGCGCACCTGGCAGGTCCACTCGTCGCCCAGCGCCGTCTTGACCGACGGCAGGATCCAGAGGCCGTCGGAGCTGGGGTCCGGGGCGCCGTTGACCAGCCAGCTGACCTCGTAGCTGTCCGGGTTCAGGATCGGGTCACCGTCCGCGTCGATCGCGTCGACGTCCAGGAGGCAGGTGATGTCCTGGTCGATGGTCGCCGTCGGCTCGGGGGTGACCGAGATGCCGGGGGCGTCGGGCGCGCTGTTGAGGATCGCCACCACGTTGGAGGTGACGGCGGCGCCCTCCTGGAAGCCGTCCCAGGGCTGCAGGTCGCACCAGACGTCCTGACCCTTGTCGAACCACGTGCCGTCCAGCTCGATGTCCACCACGCCGGGCACCGGGAGGCCGTCGACGTACCAGGTCGCGACCCAGCCTTCGGGGTCTCCGTCGGTGTCCTCGAAGCCGATCCCCTCGCACAGCAGCACGCTGGTCTCGTAGGCCGGATCGGGGCTCAGGATCGCCTCGTCGACGGTCGGCAGCGTGTTGCCGATCTGCACGACGTCGATGGCCGGGTTGGAGTCGAGGGTGCCGTCGCTCGCCACCACCTCGCAGGTCCACTCCTCGAGGTTGGCGGTCTGGTCCGCGGTCACCTCGTCGGTGTCGATCAAGGTCGGCACGCCGTCGCGGTACCAGGTGTAGATGTACTGGATCGGCTGACCCTCGGGGTCCGCCGAGCCCTGGGTGATCAGGCAGCGCAGATCGTCGGACGTCGTCGGGTCCGGCGGGTCGATCTCGACCACGAAGTCGTAGGGCGGCAGGTCCCCGGCGATGACCGTGAACTCGACCTCCGTCGAGCAGGCCGCGTCGTCGGTGTCGGTCGCGGTCAGCGTGACGACATGGTCGCCCACCGAGAGGTTGTTCCGCGAGAAGGTCAGCAGGCCCGAGTCGGTCGGGCCAGTGATGTCCAGGAGGCCGTCGAGGTTGTCGAACCACTCGATGGCGACGCCGTCGATGCCGCGGTCATCGTTGACCGTGCCGACGAACGTGATCAGCTCCTCTTCGACGAACTCGGCGTCGGCGGCGGGCTGCGTGATCGTGACGCCGGGGCACTGGTTGACGCTCAGCACCTCGATCGGCACCGCCGACGAGTCCGTCGCCTCGTTGCTGTCCTCGACCTCGGCCGTGATGGTCCAGCGACCCGGCTCGAGCCCGCCCACCTGCTTCTCGGAGCGGCCCGTGGCGTCCGGCTGGGTGTCGCCCAGGTCGACGATGTCGGACGTCTGGTCCGAGCGCTCGGCGATCCAGTGGATCGTGAGGGTCCGCAGGTCGTCCTCGGCGTCGTCGACGATGGCGATGAAGAGGATGGTGTCCGCCTCTTCCACCGGGATGGGATCGCCGGACGGACCGACGACCGGCTCCTCGATGGAGATCAGCGGGGGGGTGTTCGGGATGACGGCGACCGGCCCCTGGGGACAGCCGGCGAGGGCCACGAGGACCCCGGCAATGCCGAGCAGGACTACAAGACGCCTCATGGCTGGGAGCGTAGCAAGGTGCAGCCGGGCTTGCCGGTGTAGAGTTGCGCGCCGATGCGCCCCTTGCTCGCCGTGACGCTGTTGCTCCTCGGTCTCCTGCTCCCGGCGGTGGTGGCGGCTGCGGAGCCGTCGGAGCAGGCCCTGGACAAGGTCTACGAGGCCGCCGACACCATCGACGCCGCCCGTTCCGAGCTCCAGGCCGGCCGCGCCGCGGAGGCGGATCGCCTGCTCTCGGCGGCGGAGATCCTCCTGACGGATGCCCGCAAGCTCGAGCCGGAGCTCGCCCGGGTCGGGTTCGAACAGGCCCGGATTCATCGCATGCGCGAGGACTACTCGTCCGCTCGCGCTGCGCTCGTCGCGTCGATGCGTCTGGACCTCGAGCTGACCGAGCACGTGCGCATGGTCGAGCTGCTCGACGAGGTCCGGCGTGACCTGGGTCAGCCCCCGGTCGGCACCGTGTGGCGCACGAGCTCGACGCTGCGCAACGCCGGCGTGGGCGCCCTCGCGGGCGGGCTCGGGCTCGCCGCCGCGGGCCTCGCGATCGCGTACGTCTCCTTCGACCAGGCGGCCGACACCGGCCCGACCGAGGCCACCCTGGCGGCCAACCGGCTGGGCTGGGCGCTGACCGGCATCGGCGGCGGGATCGGCGTGGCCGGCGGCGCGCTGACCATCGTCGGCCAGGTCCGCCTCGAGCTGCTGCGCGGCATCCTGCCGGGGCCGTGGCGCATCAAGGACCGCGGGCGGGACGCTTCGTTCACGCTGGCGCTCCGGGTGACCTGGTAGGGGTCCCGACCCTGCCGGGCGGCTAGATGCCATCGGCACAAGTCCCGCACCGGTTTCCGCCGGCCCTCGACG
>CAYQEG010000326.1:0-7324 GCA_964416435.1 uncultured Rickettsiales bacterium | reverse complement strand
TCGGCCCTCCATCCTCCCCGCTCCCGGGGCCTCATGATCATGAGGGGCCGTTTAGGCCCCGTCGAGCTCGGTCCCCTGGCGG
This sequence comes from uncultured Rickettsiales bacterium, assembly GCA_964416435.1. Classification (GTDB taxonomy): domain Bacteria; phylum Myxococcota_A; class UBA796; order UBA9615; family UBA9615; genus CAYQEG01. Next base: position 7,242 of record CAYQEG010000326.1, on the reverse strand, counting down.
AGGCGAGCGAGGTAGGCGGCGTAGGCGTAGCTGCGATCCCGTTGCTTGCCCGTGGTCTCTTCGAGCACGCCGGCGTCGACCAGCGCGGTGATCGCCCGGCCCGCGGTGGGCTTGCTCGTCTCCAGCTCTCGGACGACCCAGGCCGCGGACACGATCGGGTGGGAGGGGAGGCGCTCGAACAGCTGCAGGGCGGTCACCGTCGCGCCGCCGGAGCCGAGGAGGCGGGCCCGGTCGTCGGCCACCAGGCGGAACAGCGTGGTCGCGGTGTCGACCGCCTCGTCCGCGATCGTCGCAACACCGTCCAGGAAGTAGTCGAGCCAGCCCTCCCAGTCGCCGTCGGTCCGGACCCGATCGAGGCGCCGGTAGTACTCGGAGCGGTGGCGCTTGAAGAAGAGGCTCAAGTAGAGCAGCGGCTGCTTCAGCAGGCCCCAGTGCTCGAGCAGGAGCGTGACCAGGAGCCGTCCGATCCGGCCGTTGCCATCGAGGTAGGGGTGGATGGTCTCGAACTGGACGTGGGCGAGCCCGGCGCGGACGACGGCGGGCAGGTCGTCGTCTGCGTGGAGGTAGCGCTCCAGGTCGCCGAGGAGATCGGGCACCCGATGAGGCGGCGGCGGGACGAAGCGGGCGTTGCCGGGCCGGCTCCCGCCGATCCAGTTCTGGCTGCGCCGCAGCTCGCCCGCCGCCTTGGTCGCGCCGCGGGTCCCCTGCAGCAGGAGGCGGTGACTCTGGTTCAGGAGGCGAATGGAGAGGGGCAAGCCGCCCGGATCCGTGAGCTGTTCGCGGGCGAAGGTGAGGGCCTCGAGGTAGTTGCAGACCTCCTCGATGTCGTCGGTCGGCTTGCCGCGCTCGTGGGCGGCCTCGTGGCCGAGCAGGTCGAGCAGGGTCGCCTGCGTGCCCTCGATCTGGGAGCTGAGAACCGCCTCCTTGCGCACGAACGCGTAGATGAGCGCGGAGGCAGGAGCCGGAGCGCCGCGACCCCGGAGGGGGCGCCCGAAGGGTCGGGGCCTGGATGGCCCCGACAACCAGTCGAGTGCGGGGACCATCTCCCCCGCCAGGTCGAGGCGAACCAGCGCCTGCTCGGCATCATTGAGACGCTCGGCGAGGACCCCCTCCAGCAGGACGGGAGGGTCCTCGGGCGGGAGGCCGTGAGGAACGAAGGCCTCGACTCGCTCGCCGCCGTCGCTGGTCGACTCGTAGTGGCCCGTGGTCCGAATCTGCGGGCTCTCCAGCTGGCAAAGGCACCGTTACTAGCGCCGAACAATTGTAACGAGTTCTTTACCAGCGGTACCCTGAAGTCAAGATGGCGTTTCTATCGCCGAGCAGTCGATGTGGCTTCATGTTCGTGGATGTCGTTCCGGGTGGTCCTGGTGGGGTCTTCGGGAATCGAGCCCACGAGCATGGCTTGCAAGTGCCTAAAATCACTACACTATGAGTGAACATTGGCGGAGACGCATGGGAATGTCGGGGGTGGCGCGCGGGTGGGGGCCTGCGGGGCAATCTCTTGTGATGGCAGGTGGTTACGGGACGTGGGCGAGCGTGGAGGAGCGCGGAGGGACGTCGAAGAACGCGGGGCGTGTGGTCCCTGTGTGGTCCCGGGCCACGCGGCGTCAGCCGCCGGACTCCGGCACCTGAATCACCTTCTCAACAAGCTCGACGGGTGGCCCCGGCTCCCCCGAGTTCGAGGCTCGTTTCACGAACGCGTCGACGAACGTCGCGACCCGCGAACCGTCTGGAGCGAAGGCCCTGATGAAGGCATCGCCGAGGTCCAGCCCATCGGTGTGGAGTCGTAGCGCACGACCAACGTCTTCGGGGGACTCGACCTCCGCCTTGTCCAGCGTGGCTACGAGCCCCAGGGCCTGATTGACCTGCGCGCGGTCGTAGTCGAAGGCCGACTTGAGCGTCCATCCGAGCTCGAGCAGAACGGTGCGGCTGATCCAGAAGGGGCCGTCCTGCCTCAGGAGCGCGACGGCTTGCGCCGTCTGCTCGACATCGTCCTTGGTGATCACCCGGACGAGGACGTTGGTGTCGAGGACGATAACGAGGAGGACGAGAAGATGGAAGCAACCGCTTCGTCGAGCTCCTCGACCGAGCGCGCGGGGCCGTCGACCGGGGGCAAGGCGAGCAGATCCTCCAGGGAGCTGGTCTTGCTCAGCTCCCCTCCGGGCGGAGGCGAGACTTCGGACACCAACTGCCGAACCGACTCGAAGTAGCTTCGCGAGTGAACCAGCGCAGCGCGCGCCAACGCCCTAACGAGGTCGGCCGGTACCACACCGCTCTCTCCGTCCATCGCCATGAAGCCGACGGTGAGGAGATTGTCGGCGTGGAATCCATCCGTAAGGCAGGCGGCGAGCCTGTCTACTCCGACTTCGCTGTCGAACGAGTCCGACCTCGGATGAAAACCGATGAACCGAAGCAGCACCCGCTGAGCCCGCTGCAGGAGTGAGGCCGCCTCAGCCAGCTCGTCCGGCCCGTTGACGGCCTCCGCCGCCAGATCCACTTCCTCGGTCATCGCCCTGACGAACAGTTCGAGTCCATCCGGGACGCTCTCCAGCGCAGCGATGAACTCGGCCTTGAACTGCACGGCCGGTCCGACGGCACCGAGAACATGGGTCACGCCTTCGTCCGGCGTCGCGGATCGGAAAGCCGGTTCCGCGACCCAGGACCGATACGCCTTGAGGGTCGATCTCAGGCGCGACAGAGCCGACTCCGGGAACCGGCCCTTGAGCTGTTCAAGGGCGCTCTCGAAGAAGAAGGTCGTCGGCTGTACTGCGAGCGCGGCCATGAGGTCTACCTGGGGCCGTCGTGGTTGGATGACCAGCCCTGAAGCTCGATTATCGCTCGATCGGCGAGCGACCGTCCATCGTTGTGGCGCCGCACTCGGTGAAGCTCAGGTGGGTTCACGCCGCCTCGCGGAGCACGCCCTCCAGCACCGCGACCGCTCGCTCCCGCTCCGCCTCTGATCGATACCCGAACGGTAGGCCGGCGAGCAGCAGTCGGACCCTCCTTCGACCCCCTGGCACCTGGGCGAACGAGACCGTCGGCTCGGCTCCGTCGCCGGGCAGCGGGTAGACGAGCGCCGTGTCCACGGCCTCCGCGTCCGTCAGCGACGCGTAGGCAAGCGCCTGGTGGACATCGGCGCGGTGTGCCTCCCGAGTCGAGGCGGGGAGGTCGCCCCAGGCGCGCCGGCGCATCTGCTGGAGGTGGAACTTGTACTTGGCATCGAGCCAGACCATCCGCTCGGCAAACCCGATCCCGACATCCGGCTCCAACGAGCCGAGACTCCGGATCCGACCATCCCACCGCAGTCTCCGTCGGGTGGTCTCGCGCCGCTGCAGGCGCCCGCCGAGGCGTCGGGCCAGCTCGCCGGCAACGGACTCGACCCACGCTTCCCACAGGACGTCTGCCCCGAGGGACCACGGGACCCCGTCCAGGACGCGCGCTCCCCCGAGCCCCCGTTCCTCCGCGATCCACGCGACCCCCTCGAGGGCCTCTCTCAGCACGTCGCCGAGCCCCAGTCCCGCCCTGCGTTCGAGATCCCGCGGATCGGGACGAAGGGACGGTCCCGGCCCCAGTCGGCGGTCGATGTCCCGTGTCACTTGAACGAGAGCCCGCGCGACAGCCGAGTCCTGCATTCGCTCCAGGTCCACTCGGAGCCGGGCCATGGTCCAGCGCAGGCTCGACGACAGCCAGACGTCATCCTCCAGTTCCGGCCAGGTGCAGTGGAAGGCCCCCCAGCGCCCCGAAGGAAGGCCTCGTCGACCGTACTCGCCCCAGTCGACCGTGCCGCGAGGAGCCGCCCTGATCCCGGAGCGGGGCACGAAGGAGCGGCTGAGCTGCCCAAGGAGAGCCTGAACCCGCGAGAGGACCGGACCGGCGAGAATCCACGGCGGCACCTCGCGGGCCGAGCCCGGCACCATCGGAAGACCACCGACCTGAGGGGAAGCGGCGAAATCCACGTCGCCCAGGAGGGAGCCCACACGACTCCAGCCGAAGCGAGGCTCGACGAGGAGTCCCGCGTGCACGCGGCGTGTCGACGGGGCGACGAGGGGTACTGCCCCCAGAGTTGCCCTGGGGTGAAGCCGAACGGTGACGCCCTCACTGCCCGACGCCACCGCGACCCGGAGGTCCAGGCGGCGGAGCGCGGTCCGGTTGGCCTCGACGAAGGCCTCAGCCCAGCGGGTCGAGGTCGAGAGCTCTCCGACGTCTTCCGCCTCCACGACGACCGCGGCGCCGTGGTCTCGCCCGCGCAGCAGCGGCGTCGTCCCCTGGCGCTGTTGCTGCTTGCGCCGAGCCTTCGCCCGGCGCCTGCCCACGGCGGTTCGACCGGCGGTCACAGGCTCCGGCTCTCCAGGCGCCCGCGAATCCGATCGGCCAGCCCCGCCACCTCGGAGGTCGCGGCGCCGACCAGTCGTGCCGAGACGTATTCGTCCAGGAGGGGCAGGAGTTCGAAGCGGAGCCGCTCGGCGATCCGCTCGGCTCGACCGGCCCGAGTCCCGTCGCCCTCCGGCGAGGAGAAGCGAGGGTCGAGGAAGTAGGCGTGGCCGGGGACGAGCGCGAGCCCGTCGTCGTCGGCGTGCTCCGCGAAGGTGTGCAGCGCGTCGTCGAAGCACTGGAGCGCCAGGGCGTCTGCCTGCTGTGTCAGCGGCTGTCGGTCCGGCCAGACGGGGAGGAACGCGAAGCGTCGGCGGATCGCCAGATCGATCGGCGCGATGCTGCGGTCCGCCGTGTTCCGGGTCCCGAGGACGTGAAGAGTCGGTGAGAGGCGAAGACTCCGAGTGCCGTTGAGCTCGTGGGGAAGCTGGAGGGTCCTGCTCTCAGCTTCGTCGCCGATCTCGAAGAGCTGGATAGCCTCGCCCAGCACCTTGCCCAGATCGGCTCGGTTGATCTCGTCGATGACCAGAGTGTGAGGGCCAGCGGCCGCCGCGGTGTTTGCGCGCACCAGGTCACCTGCTCGCACCTCGAAGGCGAGCCCGTTCGCCGCTGGGCGCGGGGCCAGGCCGACCACGAAGTCCTCGTAGGTTCGAGCGGGGTGGAACTGAATCGATGTGACGCCGTCGTCGCCGCCGATGCGTGCCGCGATCCGCCTCGCCATCCGCGTCTTTCCAGTTCCTGGGGGACCCTCGAGGATCACGAATCGCCGCCGACGGAGCACCTGCTCGACCCGGGCCTCGTCCAGCGACGGGAACAGCTGGCCGGTCAGGGAGGCCTTCCGGGCTTCCCAGCGTCCCTGCGTCGCCTTCTTGAAGCGGACCTTGTGTTCGTCAAAGAAGAGGTCGACGAGGTCCCCGACGACCTCCCGAGACGCATCGTCCTGCACGACGACGGCCGCGTAGATGACGTCGCCGTAGGTGTCGAGCGTCTTCTTCATCGGCGGCCAGGCGCGCGTCACCTCATCTGGGACGCGAGCCGCTCGGTCCAGGAGATCAGGCTTCACCCAGAGTCGTCCCCCGTGGAGGCGCGCGAGGGATGCAAGTCGTCGCCGGTGGCCGGGGCGCGCCAGCAGCGGAGCATCCGCGCCGAAGCCCTGAGTGCCGATGACGAGGACGGCGACGCTCCCGCCGCCCTCGGCTGGCATCCAGACGAAAGACGTCCCCTGGTAGCCGCCCGACGGATCGTTGTCGGCCGTAATCCAGCCGGCGTAGCTGGCGGATGTCGCCTTGCGCTGGAGGTTCGACCGAGCCTGGAAGAGACCCCAGTCGGTCGCGTGGTAGCGCTCCTCGAAGCTGGCCTTGAGGAGGGCCTTCGCTTCGTCGTTTCGCTCCATGCCGTCCCAGTCACGGCCGGCGACCATCGCGGCAAACAAGTCGTCCATTCGTGTCGGCATCTACGTGTCTCCGGGATCAGCCCTGTCGAATGGGCTCGGTCCCCTCGGCGAGGATCGCGACGTACGGGGCGTATGAGTAGAGCCGATCTCGTTTCCGTCCCGTGATCTCGCGGGCCAACCCCAGCTCCTCCAGGCGGGCCAGCGCTGCGGCGGCGGTCGGGTCGGACATCCCTGCGATCGCGGCGGCCTTTCGGACCGAGAGGATCGGCTGCCTCTGCATGGCCTCGTGCACCCGAAGGGCTGAGCCCGCGGCCCGCCCGAGCTCCTGGAGGCGCTGCCGATGGTCGTCGAACAGGGCCAGGAGGGTGCGCGAGGTGTCGACCGCCTGACGGCTGACGTCCAACACCGCCTCCAGGAAGAATCGCAGCCACTCCTCCCAGGCTGCGTCCTCCCGGATCGCTTGGAGACGGGCGTAGTACTCGTCCCGATGCGTCTTGAAGTAGAGGCTCAGGTACAGGATCGGCTCGCTCAGCGCGTCCTCGGCGCACAGAAGCAGCGTGATCAGGAGCCTTCCGAGCCGCCCATTGCCATCCAGGAACGGATGGATGGACTCGAACTGGGCGTGCGCGAGAGCGGCCTTGATCAGCAGGGGAGTGCGGGTCGGCTGGTCGTGCAGAAACTTCTCAAAGGGGCCGAGGCAGCCCATCAACTCCTGCGGCGGCGGGGGCACGTAGCGTGCGGTGCCCGGGCGGGTGCCGCCGATCCAGTTCTGCGAGCGTCGGAACTCGCCGGGCGCCTTGTCCGCGCCTCGGTCTTCCGCCAGCAGGACGCCGTGGATCTCGCGGATCAGTCGGAGCGACAGCGGGAACCCTGCCCTCATCCTCGTGAGGCCGTGCTCCATTGCAGCGATGTAGTTGCTGACCTCGATGACGTCGTCGACGGGGACGCCTGGAGCGTCGTCGAGCTCGTGCAGCAGCAGGTCCGACATCGAGGACTGGGTTCCCTCGATCTGCGAAGACAGCACCGCCTCCTTGCGGACGTACATGTAGACGAACAGCCCGGTGTTCGGGAGGATGGCTGAGAGCCCGTCCAGGCGGCCCAGCGCCCTGTTCGCCCGCTCCATCAAGTCGAAGTCGGCATCCGAGAGGGCCAGCGGCGGATCGGGAGGCAGGTCGGCGGGGACGAACGCCCGGACCGACTCGCCGGCGGTGGTGGTCGTGACGTAGCGCCCCGCCCGCTCGTTCTCGCTCATGGAAGCCCCTACGAAAGATCTCTTCGCAGCCGCCCTGGCTAGCAAGAGTTCAATAGCGAAACTTTCGTATGGGCCGTTCCAGGAGTCAACCTCAGCGCGGTTCTGTGCTGCTCCATGTCGTTCCGTGTGGCCCTGGTGGGGTCCTTCGGGAATCGAGCCCGCGGGGCAGTCTCGCAAGTGCTTGAAATTACTGGGTTCCGGTTGCCGTTTGGCGGAGACGCATGGG
>CAYQEG010000325.1:0-7331 GCA_964416435.1 uncultured Rickettsiales bacterium | reverse complement strand
CCCGTCGAAGTTGGGGAAGCCGTCGACGAGGGAGCCGTCGCAGTCGCTGTCGATGGTGTCGCACAGCTCGGGGGCGCCGTTGTAGACGCTGTCGTCCAGGTCGCTGCAGTCGCTGGCGTCGGGGTCGCCGTCGCCGTCGTCGTCCAGGTCGACGCAGTCGGGCTCGGAGTCGCCGTCGGTGTTGGTGAACTCGTCGACGAGGCTGCCGTCGCAGTCGCTGTCGACGTCGTCGCAGGACTCGGGGGCGCCGGTGTAGATGGAGTCATCCAGGTCGTCGCAGTCGGTGACGGCGTCCTCCCCGTCGCCGTCCACGTCCGCGTCGACGCAGTCGGGTGTGCCGTCCCCGTCGGTGTCGTCGAAGCCGTCGACGAGGTCCCCATCGCAGTTGGAGTCGACGCCGTCACAGGACTCGGGGGCGCCGTCGTACACGGAGGCGTCCGCGTCGTCGCAGTCGTTGGTGTCGGGGTCTCCGTCGTTGTCGTCGTCGAGGTCGACGCAGTCCGCGTCACCGTCGGCGTCGAAGTCGGCGAAGCCCTCGTCGACCAGGGTGTCGCAGTCGTTGTCGACGCCCTCGCAGACCTCGGCCGCGCCGGGGTTGGCCGACGCGTCGGAGTCGTCGCAGTCGTTGGGGAGGTCGCCGCTGTCGCTGCAGAGCGAGCCGGGGCAGTAGCCGTCGCCGTCGGAGTCGTCCTCGGCCCAGGTGATGGACCAGTCGTGGTAGCTGCTGCTGCTGCCGCTGTGGTGCAGCGTGCCGGCCTGGTCGCCGCCGGTGAAGTTGCAGTAGGGGTGGGTGCCCGAGTAGATCTCGTTGTCGTTGATGGTGACGGTGAGCGTCGTGCCGTCCAGCTCCGCCTGCAGGTCGAACGGGGTGCCGTAGGAATACAGCGAGCCGCTGTACACCGCGGTCTCGATGACGTTGTCCGAGCCGAAGTAGATCGTCGACTGGGACCACAGGAAGAAGCCGCAGAAGTCGCTGCCGTTGCGCTTCATCGTGAAGCCGGCGCCGCCGCTGCTGATCGTCAGGTTGGCCTCGATGATCACGTGATCGGCCTCGCCCTGGCCGGTGTTGACGACGGCGCTCGGGGTCACGTGGGTGGAGAAGCTGCTTCCGTTGAGGGAGCCCCCGCTCTCGGTGTGGTTGCCGTGCAGGACCGACCAGGGGGCGATCACCCCGTCGTCGAACTCGTCGCTGAAGGTGCCGGCCGCGGCCGGGCTGGCGGTGAGCAGGACGAGCGCGGCCAGCGCGATGACGATGCGGTTCATGGAGTCCTCCGGCGTCTTCCCCGGATGCACGCTAGCAGGAGCATCGCGACAAACGGGGCGGCAAGTGGGGGTGTCCGGGCGATGGAGCAGCCGACCTCGATCGGGGTCGGCGTCGGCTCGGACCAGGGGAGCGGGCCGGGCCGGTCGTCGGTGGGGTCGAGGGCGTCGTCCAGGCCGTCCCCGTCGGCGTCCGTGCCGGCTTCGGGGCCGTCCAGGCGGCCGTCGCCGTCGGTGTCGGGGCTGTTCGGGTCCGTGCCGGCGGCGACCTCGTCCGCGTCGCTCAGCCCGTCCTCGTCGGTGTCGGGGCGACGGGGGTCGGTGTCGTGCTCCACGACCTCGTCTCCGTCGCTGAGGCCCTCTCCGTCGGTGTCGGGGTCCAGGGGATCGGTGAGCACCGAGTGGTGCTCGACGCCGTCGGTCAGGCCGTCACCGTCGGAGTCGGGGTCCAGGGGATCGGTGCCCAGGTCGACCTCCGCGCCGTCGAACAGCGCGTCGGCGTCGCTGTCGACGGCCAGGGGGTCGGTGCCCGCCCCGAGCTCGTCGCCGTCGTCCAGGCCGTCGCCGTCGGTGTCGGCGGTGTAGGCGTCGGTGCCTTCCGCCGCCTCGTCGATGTTGGAGAGCCCGTCGCCGTCGGGGTCGGCGTCCGGGCCGTCGTCGTCGTCGGGGTCGAGGAAGTCCGGGGTTCCGTCCGCGTCGAGGTCGCCGTCCCCCTCCTCGGCGTCGGGCAGGCCGTCGCCGTCGGCGTCGAGGTCGTAGGCGGCCGGCAGCCCGTCGCCGACGGCGTCGAGGTCGAGGTGGTCGGGGATGCCGTCGGCGTCGAGGTCGCCGTCGCCTTCGTCGGCGTCGGGGAGGCCGTCGCCGTCGCTGTCGTCGTCCAGGAAGTTGGGGACACCGTCGGCGTCCGGGTCGTCGTCCCCCTCGTCGGCGGTGGCGATGCCGTCGCCGTCGTCGTCGGGGTCGAGGGGGTCGCCCCCGAGGGCGGGCTCCTCGCCGTCGGCCAGTCCGTCGCCGTCGGTGTCGGGGTCCAGGGGGTCGGTGCCGGCGGCCTGCTCGTCGGCGGTGGAGACGCCGTCGCCGTCGGGGTCGGCGTCGGGGCCGTCGCTGTCATCGGGGTCCCAGGGATCGGGGATGCCGTCCGCGTCCGCGTCGTCGTCGGTCTCGTCGGCGTCGGGCAGGCCGTCGCCGTCGCTGTCGAGGTCGAGGAAGTCGGGCACGCCGTCGGCGTCGGCGTCGCCCGCCCCCTCGTCGGCGTCGGGCCAGCCGTCGCCGTCGCTGTCGTCGTCCAGGGCCGAGGGCACGCCGTCGCCGTCGGGATCCCAGGGCCCCTCGTCGGCGGTCGGGATGCCGTCGCCGTCGTCGTCCGGGTCCAGCGCGTCGGGGGTCCCGTCCCCGTCCGAGTCGGTCGGGGCGTCCGGGGAGCCGATCTCGTCGCCGTCGCCCAGGCCGTCACCGTCGCTGTCGCCGTCCTGGGGATCGAGGCCGAGGGCGAGCTCGTCGGCGTTGCTCAGGCCGTCGCCGTCGCTGTCCCCGTCCGGCCCGTCGGCGTCGTCCAGGTCCAGGTAGTCGGGGGTGCCGTCCTCGTCCGCGTCGCCGTCGCCGTCGACCGCGTCGGGGGAGCCGTCGCCGTCGGAGTCGAGGTCGAGGTAGCTGGGCAGGCCGTCGCCGTCGGGGTCGCCGTCCCCCTCGTCGCCGTCGATGAACCCGTCGCCGTCGGCGTCCGGATCGAGGTGGTTGGGCAGGCCGTCGCCGTCGGGGTCCCCGGCCTGCTCGGCCGCGGTCGGCAGCCCGTCGTCGTCGTCGTCGTCGTCGCAGGGATCGTCCAGGCCGTCGCCGTCGGTGTCCGCGGGGACGGTGGCCTCGGCGCCGTCGAGCAGGCCGTCGCCGTCGGTGTCCGCCACCAGCGGCTCGGAGCAGCCCAGCGCCTCGTCGACGTCGTCCAGGCCGTCGTCGTCGTCGTCGGGATCGACGCAGTCGGGCAGGCCGTCCCCTTCGTTGTCGATGAACTGGTCGGCGAGGTCCCCGTCGCAGTCGGAGGCGCCCGCGTCGCCCGCCGCGGGCGCGCCGGGGTAGACGGGGTCGGCGGCGGCGTCGCAGTCGCCGGCGTCGGGGGAGCCGTCGTCGTCGTCGTCGGGATCGACGCAGTCGGGCAGGTCGTCCTCGTCGAAGTCGTCGAAGTCGTCCGCGACCGTTCCGTCGCAGTCGGAGTCGACGAGGTCACACGCCTCCGGCGCGTCCGGGAACACCGCGTCGTCGTCGTCGTCGCAGTCGCAGCCGCAGGTGGTCGCGCCGTCGCCGTCGTCGTCGAACCCCTCGTCGTCCGCACTGTCGCAGTCGTCGTCGACGCTGTTGCAGACCTCGGCCTGGGACGGGTTGACCGCGTCGTCGTCGTCATCGCAGTCGCCCCCGCAGGTCGTGAAGGCGTCGCCGTCCTCGTCGAACCCCTCGTCGGGCAGGCCGTCGCAGTCGTCGTCGTAGCCGTTGCAGGCCTCGGCCACGCCGGGGTTCACCAGCGGGTCGTTGTCGTCGCAGTCGCCGGGCAGGTCGAGCACGTCGTTGCACAGGGCGCCGGGGCAGTAGCCGTCGCCGTCCCCGTCGTCCGAGCCCCAGGTGACCGTGAACTCGTGGGTCCGGGACTCGGCGTCGACGTGGTGCAGCGTGCCGACCTCGCCCGCGCCCGCGAAGCCGCAGAAGGGGTGGGCGCCGGTGTACTGCTCGACCCCGTCCACCCAGAGCACGAAGCCGGACGCGGAGTCGAGGGTGGCGCTGATCTCGTACGGCTGGTCCGGGGTCATCGAGTCGATCTGCTCGACCACCAGCTCGGTGACGACGTCGCTCGTCCAGAACAGGTACGAGTCGCCGAGCACGTCGATCACGTAGAACCCGCAGAACTGCGCCCCGTCGCGCTTGAGCGTGAAGCCGTACTCGGTGCCGCCGACGCGGGTGGCCAGCGCGGTGATGGTCACCGACGAGCCGGCGGGGATGCCCGGGTCGACGACCGCGCTGGGGCTGATGTGGTCGGCGTAGCCGCTGCCCACGAGGTCCGTGCCGTCGTCCACGTTGGTGCCGTGCACGGACACCCAGGGCGCGAGCACGCCGTCGTCGAAGGTGTCGGCGAAGGTGCCGGCCAGCGCGGGCACCGGGGCGAGGAGCAGCAGCGTCGCGAGCAGCCTCACCGGCCCAGACTACGGCATGGCGTCGAACCCGATGTACACGTTGACCTCCGGCTCGTCGCCGACGGTGACCTCCGCCTCCCCGGTCACGCTGCCGGCCTCCCCCCAGAACAGGACGAGGGCGGGGGCGCTGCCGATGTCCCCGCACTGCAGGTTCGCCTTGGACTCTTCGGCCTCGCCGAAGGCGACCGCCTCCGTGAAGCTGAGCAGGCAGTTCACGCCCAGGTCGGTGAAGTCGACGCTGGCGCTGCCGGTCGCCCGGCCGAACTGGTCCAGCACCATGTCTGCTTCGCCGGTCCCTTCGGCGGTGCCCGCCTCGCCGGTCAAGGTGCCCCAGGAGTCCCCGGTGTAGTGGTACGGATCGTCGTCGTCGTCATCGGCCACGTCGTCGTCGTCCGTGGCGTCGTCGTCGTCCGTGGCGTCGTCGTCGTCGGCCGCGTCGTCGTCGTCATCGGCCACGTCGTCGTCGTCGGCGGTGGAGAAGCCGTCGTTGCCGTTGTTCGACGGGGGACAGCCGAGCAGCAGGACGAGCAGGGCGCAGAGGAGCAGGTTGAAACGCATCGCACGATCCTACGGCAGGACTACTCCCCGATCGCGATCCGGTTTCGGCCGGCCTGCTTGGCCTGGTACATCGCCTGGTCCGCCGCCTCCACGAGCGAGCTGGGCTCGGTGGTCGCTTCGGGGATCGTCGAGGCCACGCCGACGCTGACGGTGACGCGACCGGCGACCGGCGAGCTGGGGTGGTGGATGGCGGCGTCTCGCACCGCGTCGAGCACTCGGCGGGCGACCACCTCGCCGCCGTCCAGGGCGGTGGTGGTGAGCAGCAGCACGAACTCCTCGCCGCCGACCCGGGCGACCAGGTCCGTCGGCCGGAGCACCGCTTCGCGCAGGGCGTCGGCGACGCGCTGCAGGCAGCGATCACCCGCCTGGTGGCCGAGCGTGTCGTTGTAGGCCTTGAAGTGGTCGATGTCGACGACCAGCAGCGCCATGGGCGAGCGCTCCCGGGCGAGCCACGCCCAGCGCTCCCGGAACATCTCGTCGAACACCCGGCGGTTGGCCAGGCCGGTCAGCGTGTCGAAGCTCGCGAGCCGCTCCAGCTCGGTGGTCCGGGCCTTGAGGGACTCGGCCAACGCCTCGGCGCGGCGGCGCAGCTCCTCGAGCTCCAGCCGGTCGGTGACCTCACGGGAGGTGGCGCGGAACCGGAAGGTGTGACCGGCGATCGAGATGACCGCCATCGACACGAGGAAGAAGATCGCAAGCACGCCCGGTTCCACCGGCCCGTCCCCGCGCATCAGCGCCTGGGGGAGCAGGAAGCCGATGGCGATCAGCCCCTGCACGATGATCGCGAGGGCCAGCTTCCAGGTGAACATGAGCGCGACGCCGAGCATGACCAGCATGACGCCGGGGTAGTACATCGTCTCGTAGCCGCCCTCGAGCAGGCAGATCGCCCCGATGGTCCAGCCGAGCACGACGCTCCAGCTGGCGGACATCACGGTCGAGTGTCGCTCCAGCGACTCGAGCCGGTTGGCGACGAGGAGCCCGACGGCGAGGGCCGTGAGGACCCCCCGGATGGCGAGCAGGGGGACCAGGCGGTCCGGCGGCGCGACGAGCAGGTCGAGGATCCCGAACCCGGGGACCAGGGTCACCGACAGCCAGAGCACGTAGCGGAGCCCGCGGCGGTTGTCCGTCGCGATTCGCTCCCGCTGCCGGGTCTCGTGCCGGACGTCCTCGATCACTGTCCCCCCCTATACGGCTCAGGCGAACTTTTCGGCGTAGAAGCCGTCGATCAGGTCCTCGTAGCGCCGCTGGATGACCCGCCGCTTCACCTTCAGGCTGGGGGTCATCTCGCCCGACTCGACCGAGAAGTCCTCGGGCAGCACCCGGAACTTCTTGATCGTCTCGTACGAGGCGAGGTCGTCGTTGACCTCGTCGATGTAGCCCTGCAGCAGCTTGTGGATCCCGTCGTCCGTCGGAAGGACCTCGCTCGGGGGGAGCTTGCGCTCATCGCGGTCGTACAGCTCCTGCAGCGCCTCCTCGTCCAGCGTGATGAGCGCGCTGAGGTACTTGCGCTTGTCCCCGACGACCACGACCTGGCTGACGCCGGGGTGGGTCTTGAGGCGGTTCTCGATGTTCTGGGGGCTGACGTTCTTGCCGCCCGCGGTGACGATGATGTCCTTCTTGCGGTCGGTGATCTTGAGGTAGCCATCGCCGTCGAACTCGCCGACGTCCCCCGTCAGCAGCCAGCCGTCGACCACCGTCTCGGCCGTCGCCTCGGGCTGCTTGAAGTAGCCCATGAAGACGTTGCCGCCCTTGACGAGGATCTCGCCGTCCTCGGCGATCTTGACCTCGACGTTCTCCACCGGCACGCCGACGGAGCCGAACTTCGGACGCCCCTCGGGGTTGAACGTGCAGACCCCGACGCACTCGGTCTGCCCGTAGACCTCCTGGATCGAGATGCCGAGGGCCGCGAAGAAGCGACCGACGTCGGCGGACAGCGGCGCTGCGCCCGAGATGAAGCGGCGGCCGCGGCTCATGCCGAGCCGCTTGCGGACCTTGCTGAGGATCAGCCGGTCGGCGACGTCGTACTGGATCTTCAGGGTCGGGCTGAGCCGACGCCCCTGGGAGCGGTGGTGGGCGACCGCGCCGCCGACCTCCGTCGCCCAGCCGAACAGCTTCTTGCGCAGGTCCGGCGCGTCCTCGATGCCCGAGGTGATCTTGGCGTAGTACTTCTCCCACAGCCGGGGCACGCAGACGAGGATGGTCGGCTCGGTCTCGACGAGGTTGATCGGGACCTTGTCCAGCCCCTCGCCCATGTTGACGGTGTAGCCGACGCGGATGGCCATGATCTCGCCCTGGAGGCGCTCGGCGATGTGGGACAGCGGCAGGAACGACAGGCTG
>CAYQEG010000324.1:0-7392 GCA_964416435.1 uncultured Rickettsiales bacterium | reverse complement strand
CTCGCCGACGAGCCCACCGCCAACGTCGACTCCACCACCGCCGAGAACCTCCTGGACGTCATGGAGCGCCTCAACGCCGAGCACGGCGTCACCTTCCTCTTCTCGACGCACGACCCGCGGGTCATGAAGCGGGCGAGGCGGTTGGTGACCCTGGTGGACGGGAAGGTCGCGGCGGACGAGACGCGGGAGAACGGCGAGGCTGCGGCGGGCTGACGTCCGGCCGCGGGCTTACCCGGCGCCGCCCGTGCCGACGAGGAGCAAGAGCACGACCAGCGCGGCGACCAGGACACCTGCGAGGACCGCCACCCCCACCCAGCCGCGACGGGGCGGCGGCGCCACGGTGCTCGAGGCTCCGGTCGTCTCGCCCAGCTTCGTGCCACGGGACAGGATCACGGTGGGCTTCAGCGGGGGCTCGTGAGGCGTCTCGAGCCACCCGCCGCTCGCCGCGCTGTCTTGATCGGCGAGCAGAACGGGCGTGGAGACGTCGGGCGCGATCCGGGTGTCGTCCCGAGGCCCGACGGTCGGCATGCCCAGCGTGCTCACCTGCCGTACCAGGAACTCGGCCGCCAGCTCGTCCGTCGGGACGCCGTCTCGGAGGCGCTGCAGATCCCGCACGAGCTCAGCGGTGTGCTGGTAGCGGGCAGCGGGCCCGGGAGCGAGCAGGCGCCGGAGCACCGGGACGGCCTCATCGAAGAGGCCGTTGAGCCGGTCGAGGCGTTGGTCGAGCTCGAAGTCGGCGACCTGGTAGATAGCGGCGAGCACGGTCTCGGCGTTGACGAGGCGCTCACCGACGATGCACTCGAAGAAGAGCGCGCCGAACGAGAAGAGATCGGACCGGAAGTCGACCGAACTGCCGCTCATCTGCTCCGGCGACATGTAGCAGACGGTCCCTCGAACTGCGCTCACGTCGGACTTGTGACTGAGGCTCTCGGACGCCTTCGCGATGCCGAAGTCGAGCAACTTGACCGCCCGCTCCCGGGAGATCATCACGTTTTCGGGTTTCAGGTCGCGATGCACGAGCTTCAAAGGCCGCCCGTCGACGCTCAGTTCGTGCGCGTAGCGGAGCCCCCGAGCGACGTCGAGCAGGATGTCGAGGGCGAGACAGCGCGGCATCAGGCCCAACTCGCGCTGAGCGTTCTCGAGGATTCGGCGCAGCGTCCGGCCGTGCACGAACTCCATCACCATTCCGTAGACGGTCCCCTGGCTCGGGTGGTTGAGCTGGCCGAACCACTGCACAGCGACGATGTTCGGGTGTCGCATGCGGGCCAGCAGGCGCGCCTCGTCTCCGAGCATCTTGACCAGCTCGGGGTTGTCCCACGTGATGTGGCCGTGCAGCACCTTGAGCGCGACGTCCCGAGCGAACCCCATCTCACCCTCGAGGACGGCGCGGTAGACCGTGGCGAACCCTCCGGAACCGAGCTTCTCTTCGACCTTGTAGCGGCCGAGGTAGAAGGGAAAGGAGGGGTCGGTCATGGTGCTCCGAGTATACGGAGAGCCCGCCGGGCCGCGCTCGAGCGGGTCACCGGGAGAGGAAGAGTGAGACGTGGCCGTCCCCCGCCTGGACGAGGGTGGTCCCACCGAGACAGCCCACCAGCAGATCGTCCCGGCCGTCTCCGTTCATGTCGCCCGCCCCGGAGACGCTCCACCCACACTTCATCCCCGGGAAGCCGCCGACGAACTGCGCGTCGGACGAGGCCAACGGGAACGTGCCGCCCGCTGCGATGGTGCTCCCCAACATCACGTACGCCTTGCCCCGGTCGTCGTCTGGGGCGAAGCCGGCGTCGTGGAAGGGCGCCCCCACAACGAGGTCGTCCAACCCGTCGCCGTCGAAGTCTCCGATGGCCGTCGCCGCCTCACCGGCCCCGTCCAGCTCGACCTCTGGCGGGAAGGAGACGTCCAGGTCGCTCTCGGTCAGGACACCGCCACCGACGAGCGTGCTGCCGAACACGACGTGGGCGTCCCCATCGAGGAACGGCGTGACCAGCAGGTCCGCCAGTCCGTCACCGTCGAAGTCCCCGTGGCTCGCGCCCCCGAGCCGGGTCTCGGCCAGCTCGACATCGGGCTGACCCAGGTCGTAGACGCCGCCGAGTTCGAGGCTGCTGGCCAGGGCGACGACCGAACCATCCGAGTACTCCCAGGTCCCGATGACGACATCATCGAGGCCGTCCCCGTCGACGTCGCCCGCGGAGGCGACCCACCGCCCGTACTCGGCATCCTCGACTGTGCCCTGGAAGACCACGTCGGCCGAGTCGAGACCGATGGCGCCCCCGCCGACCAGCGTGCTCCCGAGCAGCAGGAACGCTCGCCCCCCGTCGGGTGCGTCCTCGTCACTCCAGGGGAGGCCGAACAGGAGGTCCCCCAGTCCATCCCCGTCGACGTCGCCAGCGGCCGCTACCGCCGTCGCGACGCCATCGACGACGACGTCGGCGTCGACCACTGTGAGTGTGCCGCCGCCGAGCAGCGTGCTGCCGAGGAACAGGTAGTGCTCCGTCCACGGATAGGGCGACGCGAGGACGTCGGCCAGGCCGTCCCCGTCGACGTCGCCGACCAGCGTCGTGGAGAAGTAGGCCGCCCCCGAGGTGAGCACGACGTCCGCGTCGCTGGACGTGGCGGCCGGATTGGCGAGGAGGGTCGCGCCGTGGAGCACATACTCATCGGGCCAGCCCACCGTCGCCATCAAGAGGTCTGGGACTCCGTCGCCGTCGATGTCTCCCGCCCCCAGGCCCTGACCGAACTGGTCGTCTGCCCCCAGCTGTTCGTCCTGCCCGGTCACACCGGTGATGGACGCCGAGGCTTCGGCCAGGTCGTGGCTGAAGTCGCCATCACAGTCGACATCCCGGCCGAGCCGGGGCGAGTCCCACGCCAGCTCAGAGCCGGGCCATGCCATGGGGTCGGCGTCGTCGCAGTCGGCGAGATCGCCCCCGGCGTTCGCCGCCCACCCGTCGCCATCGCCGTCCTGGCCATCGATCCCGTCGCAGTTCGTGTCGTCGCCGTCGCCCCAGCCGTCCGAGGCGAAGGGAGAGGTGACCGCCGCCAGGGGGCTGGCCGGGTCGTCGTCGCAGTCGGACCCGCCCGTGGCGACGGAGGCGACTCCGTCGCCGTCCGCGTCCACCCCGTCCAGGCCGTCGCAGTCCTGGTCGACGCCGTCGCCGACAGCGTCGGGCGCACCCGGCCAGGTGGAGGCGGCCTCGGGATCCGTCGGGTCGTCGTTGCAGTCCCCGCCGCCCGAGCCGATGGACGCGACCCCGTCGCCGTCGTCATCGACGCCGTCGATGCCGTCGCAGTCGGTGTCGATCGCGTTGCCCACCAGGTCGTTCGCGCCCGGGAAGGTCACGGCCGCGTAGGCGTCGGACGGATCGTCGCTGCAGTCCGCCCCTCCCGAGGCGACCGAGGCAAAGCCGTCGCCGTCCGCGTCCACCCCGTCCAGGCCGTCGCAGTCCTGGTCGACGCCGTCGCCGACGGTGTCGACCGCACCCGGCCAGAGACTGGCGGCCAGGGGGTCGAGGGGATCGTCGCTGCAGTCGGGAGGGACACCGTTCGAGGCGACACCGTCGCCGTCGGCGTCCACACCGTCGACCTCGTCGCAGTCGGCGTCGAAGCCGTCGCCCCAGGGGTCGACCGCGCCCGGCGTGCGATCGGGGTCCTGGTCGTCGCAGTCCCCATCACACGCGGTCACGCCGTCCCCGTCGAGGTCGAGCGTGTGGGTCGAGGCGTCGGTCGGAGCGCAGTCGGTGCAGGCCGGGTCGCCGTCGCCGTCCAGATCCTCGTCGCCGTCTCCGAGCGCTCCGTCGCAGTCGGTGTCGACCGCGTCGCAGACCTCCTCCGCCCCGGGGTGCCGCCCCGGGTCGGCGTCGTCGCAGTCGCCGGCACAGGGCATCACTCCGTCGGCGTCGATGTCCGACTCCCCCTCCGGCACCGCTCCGTCGCAGTCGGTGTCGCGACCGTCGCACACCTCGACAAGCTCGGGACTCACAGCGGCATCATCGTCCGCGCAGTCGCCGGCGCAGCCCCTCACGCCGTCTCCGTCAGCGTCGGACTCCGCGGCGCCGACCTCCCCGTCGCAGTCCGTGTCGACTCCGTCGCACAGCTCACTCGCCCCCGGATGCACCAGGGAGTTGGCGTCGTCGCAGTCGTCGCCGCCGCAGACCGCTGCCGCGGACAGATCCCCGTCGGCATCGCAGAGGGCGTCGCCGCCGACGCAGTCGTTGTCGAGCCCGTCGTCGGCGACCTCTGGTGAGCCGGGGTTCACGGCGGGTTCGCCGTCGTTGCAGTCGAGCCCCCCGGACCCTTCGGAGGCGTAGCCGTCCCCGTCAGAGTCGACTCCGTCCACGCCGTCGCAGTTCGCGTCCAGCCCTGCGGCGTCGACCGGATCCCACGCGCTCGGGTAGACCGATGGGTCTTCAGGAGCACAGTCGGCCGAGTCCGGCGTACCGTCCCCGTCGAAGTCGAGCAGGTCAGCCCCCCCGCAGCCCCCCTGTAGGACGATCAGCAAGAGCGGGAGAGCCCGAAGTCCCGAGCCAGGCATCACCAGACTCCGAAGAAGAGCGCAACGCGACCGGTGGGACTGAACCCGTCGTCGCCGATCACGAAGTCGGGAACCCCATCACCGTTGACGTCACCGGCGGCAGCGACGCGATCACCGCTGGTCGTGCCGAGGCTGTCGGAGCCGATCACGCGAGTGGCGGCGATCTCCCCGAGTCCGACGGTCGAACCAAAGACGACGTCGCCACCCAGGACGACGTTGGACTGGCCGATGTAGGCGGCGTCAGGGGCCCAGGTGGGCGAGCCGATCCAGAGGTCGTCGAGTCCGTCGCCGTCCAGATCGCCGATGCCGCAGAGGGAAGCCCCCGCGAGGGTCGGCAGACCCGCCTGTCCGAGCTCGCCGAGGAGCGTGGCCTCGGTCGTTCCGAACTGGAACGAGCCGCCGATCATGCTGCTGGCGGGGATGACGTAGACCGTCCCGGCTCGGTCGAATGCCTCGTCGCTCCCCGGAGCGGCGAAGACCAGGTCGGCCAGGCCATCTCCGTCGACGTCCCCGGGCCCTGCCACCGTCCCGGACCAACCGAGCAGGTCGCCCGCTGCCTCTCCGTCGAACGTGACGCTGGCATCGGCGGCGTCGAGCACACCTCCGGCCGATAGGTCGCTCCCAAGCCAGAGATAGACCCTCCCGCTGTTCGGCCCGGCGGGGCCGTCGTGGTTGGAGGCGCCGACGGCGATCTCCGACAACCCGTCACCGTCGACGTCACCGACCCCGACGGCCGAGCTCCCGAAGAAACCGGACTCGGCCTCACCCACGATCGCGACGTCGGCCTGGGCCGGGTCGAACGCGCCTCCCCCCCCGATTGTCGAACCGAGGAAGAGGTAGGCCTTGCCCGCGCGGAATCCCCCATCCGAGTTCTTCGGCGCCGTTACGACGATGTCGGCGAGACCGTCACCGTCGACGTCACCGGCGCCCGCGACCGAGGAGCCGAGCCGATCCTCGGCGGCTTCGCCGACAAAGCTCGCGTAGGCCTGTGCGAGGTCGAGCCCGTCACCAGCTGCCAGCGCGGCGCCCGTGACCAGGTAGACCTTGCCCGCGGAGACGCCGCCGTCGTCGTTGTGAGGTGCTCCCACCAGCACGTCGTCCACGCCGTCGCCGTCGACATCTCCCGCGTTGGCGATCGCGAGGCCCGCAGAGTCGTGGTCGAACTCACCCTCCAGGACCCCATCTGCGTCCGTGGTGTCGAGCACCGGGCTCCCGATCAGGGTCGCCCCGAAGAAGACGTGGACCTGTCCGGGTCCGCCCCCCGAAGGAGCGGCGATCAGGAGATCCTCGAGCCCGTCCCCGTCGAACTCGAAGCCTCCGAGGAGCCACCGGCCGAACCCGGTACCGTTCGACGCGGCGTCGATGGTCACGTCGGCCTCCTCCATCGTGTCCCACACCCCCCCGTCACAGTCCGTGTCCCGCTCCTCGATCGGTGACTCCCAGACGTCGTCGCTGCCCGGGTAGACCTGCGGGTCGTTGTCGTCGCAGTCCTGGCCGTCGCCGGGCGCGTTGACCGCCCAGCCGTCGACGTCGGCGTCGATCCCGTCGCCCCCGTCGCAGTTGGTGTCCTCGCCGTCGCCCCAGTCGTCACCGGCGCGGGGGATGGGGAGGGGGGCCAGCGAGTCGGCCGGGTCGTCGTTGCAGTCCGCGCCCCCGGACGACGCGGACGCGACGCCGGCGCCGGCGTCGTCCACCCCGTCGGCGCCGGCGCAGTCCTGGGCGACGCCGGCGCCCCAGCTGGCGGGAGCGGCCGGGGGGCGCGCCGCGGCGGCGGGGTCGCTCGGGTCGTCGTTGCAGTCGGCCCCGCCCGACGCCAGCGACGCCACGGTGTCGCCGTCCGCGTCGATCCCGTCGGCCCCATCGCAGTTGGTGTCCTCGCCGTCCCCGAACGGGTCGTCCGCGCCCGGGAAGGTGGTCGTGGCCAGCGGGTTGGCCACGTCGTCGGCGCAGTCACCGCCGCCGGAGGCGACCGAAGCGAAGCCGTCCCCGTCGTCGTCCACCCCGTCGACGCCGTCGCAGTCCTGGTCGACCGCGTCTCCGGCGGTGTCCGGCGCGCCGGGCCAGGTGGCCGCCGCGGTCGGGCTCACCGGATCGTCGTCGCAGTCGCCCGGGACCCGGTTGAGCGCCCACCCGTCGCCGTCCTCGTCCAGCCCGTCGACTCCGTCGCAGTTGCCGTCCAGGTCGTCCCCCCAGGGGTCCGGCCCGCCGGGCCGGCGGTCGGGATCGGCGTCGTCGCAGTCGCCCTCGCAGGGTGTGGCGAAGTCACCGTCGAGGTCGAAGCCGTGCAGCAAGCCGTCGGAGTCGTCGCAGTCCGAGCAGAGAGGATCCCCGTCGCCGTCGCCGTCCACCTCGTCGCCGGGGAGCACCTCGTCGCAGTCCGTGTCCATGCCGTCGCAGACCTCGTCGGCCCCCGGCCGGATCTCCGCGTCCCCGTCGTCGCAGTCACCGTCGCAGCCCCGCAAGCCGTCGCCGTCGCCGTCCACCTCGTCGTCGGGCAGCACCCCGTCGCAGTCCGTGTCGACCCCGTCACAAGCTTCCTGCTGTCCTGCGTGCACCGTCGCGTCGTCGTCGTCGCAGTCCCCGTCGCAGCCGCGCCTTCCGTCGCCGTCGTCGTCCGCTTCGCTCGGTAGCACCACGCCGTCGCAGTTCGTGTCCGCCCCGTCGCACAGCTCCTCGGCGCCGGGGAAGACCCGGTCGCTGGTGTCGTCGCAATCGGCCCCACCGCACTGGACGGTCTGCACCCCGTCCCCGTCCGAGTCGCAGGTCGCCTCCACGCCGTCACAGTCGTTGTCGATCCCGTCGTCGGGAACGTCGACTGCGCCCGGGTGCGTCCCTGGCTCGCTGTCGTTGCAGTCGGCGCCGCCTGA